>PQAK01000200.1 GCA_003105225.1 Deltaproteobacteria bacterium
ATCGCATACGGATCCCTCCCCCCGAGCCTGGCCGCGAACATCGCGTACGGGCCGGCTCCCGGGTCCGCGGAGATGGCGGCCAGCATCCCCGCCGCCTCGTCCCGCCTCCCGGTTTCCAGGAGCGCCCTCGCCTTCCAGAAGCGATGACGGGCACGCTCCACGGAGGAGAATCCCGTCCGGGCTCCCTCCTCGAACAGGGCAATCGCTTCCGCATACCGCTGCCTGCGATAGGTCCCGAACGCGTACCGGAAGATCGATTCCTGCCGGATCGCCTCGTCGCGGGCGGTCCGCAAGCGTCCGAAAGCGTCCATCGCCGCCTCCGCGTCCCCCTCATCCTCCGCGATCCATGCCCCCAGGTACCTGGCGCGCTCCGCGGTGCCGGGGAGGGCGCCCCCTCCTTCGGCGATCCCGGCCAACGCCGCCCGTGCCTCCTTCAGCCGCCCCGCCCTCCAGTCGACCCTTGCACGAAGGAAGGACACCTCGTTGCGGAACGCGGGGGGGGCTTCGGCGGCGGCGCGGTCCAGCAGGGCCGTGGATCCCGCGGTGTCTCCGAGTTTCCGCAGCAGTTCCGCATCCCCCAGGAGGACCGCATAGTAGTCATCCGACGGGGGGAATTTCCGGAGCGCCTCGGCGTATACCGCCTTCGCCGCCTCGTTTTCCGCGGCGCGCGCCAATCCCTTGGCGAACTTTCCATGAAACGCGATCGGCAGATTCCACTCCTCCCACTTTCCCTCCTCCCGCCAGCGGCGGAGCCGCTCCATGGAAAGGATCCCCGCTTCCTGGGCGGTGTGGGCCACGAAGTTTTCCAGGTGGGCCTCGGCGGCCGCCGGCGTCGGGCCGTCCGCCTCGAGGAGGCGGGCGCGGACATACATCTCTTCCGCCTGGTAGCCGTTTCCGTGCACCTTTCCGCGGGAGGCCTCATGGTAGGCCCCTGCCGCCGGAAGATCGTTGTCGACGGCGGCGGCATAGGCGATCGCGTGCGCAAGGTACGGGATCAGCGGGGATCGCGGGAAGGTCCCCGCGAGGTTGTCCAGGACCGCAGCGGCCTCGTGGCGGCTCCCTTCCCGGGCCAGGCAAAGTCCCGTGAAGTACAGGATATAGTCGCCCAGGTCATAGGCCGGGGGCGGCACGCTCCCCAGCGCCGCCCTCGCCTCCGGGTACTTTTCCTCGGAAAGAAGCGACCACCCGTTGCGAAGGGCGGCATCGGGAGGGGGAAGGGATGCGCCCGGGGACAAGGAAGGCAACAGCAGCAACAGGCAACCGGCAACCGTATACCGCAAGGCTCTACTCAATCGCGCCGATGTCCTCCGCGAAGATACAATGATAGTATCGCTGTTATGCCGCACCGTGAACAAGGAATGACCGCCTGATGGAGATATCGCTGTCCACCCACCTCTTCGCATTCCAGGATATCGACGAATCCATCGCCTCCCTGTTCCCCCGTTTCGGATTCCCTTCCGCGGAGCTTTGGGCGATGCCTCCCCACTTCCCGTACGGCGACACCGCCGAGGCCGACCGGATCGCCGGCGTGCTCGCCTCGAAGGGGGTGGGAGTCCCGAGCCTTCATGCCCCGCTGTATCCCGACGTACGCACGTACAAGAAGGACCGCTGGTATTCCCTCTCTTCGGAGAACGAACCGCACCGGAAGGCGTCGGTGGCCGCATCCGCGCAGGCCGCGAAGTGGCTCTCGCACCACGGCGGGGGAACGATGGTCCTGCACACGAACTTTCCCGCGGAGCAATGGTACCCCCACCGTTGGGCGTCGTTCCTTTCCTCCCTGAACGAGCTCCTCTCGGAGGTCCCGGACAATGTCCGCTTCGCCGTGGAGAACACCCCCCTCCCCTCCGGGCGGGTGGACGTCATCCTGGACGTCGTGGACCGGTACGCTCCCGCGCGCGTGGGTGTCTGCCTGGACCTGGGGCACGCCAACATCCAGGAAAACGTGCAGAACGCCATCCGGGCCTCCGGCCACCGGCTGATCCATGTCCACGCTTCCGACAACCACGCCGCCAGGGATGACCACCTCGTGCCGGGACGCGGATCGATCGCATGGGAGAGGGCGTTCGCAGCGCTTCGGGACGTCGGCTTCGAGGGCGCCTTCACCGTCGAACTGCGGGACTACACCCGGGGAGAGGGCGCATGCTACGGGAGCCATGAAGAGATCCTCGCGGAGTGCCGCGCCGCGTTGGACCGGCTCCTTTACGGGTGCGGGTGAGGGATGCCCCCCCCGGTGGACGAACGGGAGATCCGGTCGGTCCTGGCAACGCTGCTCCGCGTCCCCGTGGGAATCGCCGGGATCGCCGAGCTGGCCGGCGACGCATCCACCCGGCGCTATTTCCGCATCCGAATGGCTCCGGGCTCTCCGCTGCCTTCGCTCGTGTTGATGCGCTATCCCGAGGACATTCCCCCCGGGGGGGAGCTCCCGTTCCAGAACGTCCACCGGTATTTGCGCAAGGCCGGCATCCCGGTTCCGGAAATCTACCATGCCGTCCCGGAGTCCAAGCTCCTCTTCCTCGAGGACGCGGGGGATACCATGCTGGAGGATGCCGTCCGCGCTTCCGCGGGCGCGGAGGGCTGCCTGCCCCTTTACGAGCAGTGCGTAGAGACGCTGGTGCGTCTCCAATGGGACGGCACGAATGCGCTGGACGGAAACGCACTCCCCGCGCGGCTGGCGTTCGATGTCGGGAAGTTCGCCGAGGAGATCGACTTCTTTTTCGAGCACGCCGTCCGCGAATACGGCGGCATCCCGCTGTCGGAAACCGAGGAGCGGGCCATCGAGGACCGGTTCCTGCCGTTCCTGGAGGAGGTGGCGGGACTTCCGCGGGTCCTCTCCCACCGCGATTACCACAGCCGCAACGTCATGGTCCTCGAAGACCGGGGCGGCGGCCGGGGGAGGCTGCGGATCCTCGATTTCCAGGATGCCCGGATGGGGACGGTCTTCTACGACCTGGGCTCGCTGCTGCGCGACTCCTACGTGACGCTGCCGGATCGGGCGGTCGAGCACCTCTGCTACGTCTACCGGAACGCATCGCCCGCCGGGCTCAAGGCGGCATGGGGGGACCCGGGGGCGTTCGCCTGGCGCCTCGACGCCGCTTCCCTGCAGCGGAACGTGAAGGCGATCGGCACGTTCGGCAACCAGATCCGCAACCGGGGGAAGACATTCTACCGGCGGTTCATCCCGCCCACGGTCGCGCACCTTGAGGCCAATTTCGACAGGAATCCTCGAATGCGGCCCCTGTCGATGCGGCTGCGCCCGATTCTCTCGGCGCTCGCCTCCAAGGCCTCGGAGGAAGAATCGCGGTGAAGGGGATGATCCTGGCGGCGGGGCTCGGCACGCGATTGCGCCCCCTGTCCTACGAACTGCCGAAGCCGATCGTCCCGGTCCTCGGGCGTCCCTTGTGCTCCTACAACATCGAATTTCTCTTCCAGGCGGGGATCCGGGGATTCGTCATGAATCTCCACCGGCAGCCCAAGCTCATTCAGCAGCGGGTAAACGGCTGGGCGGGGAAGAAAATCGGCGTGGGATACACGGTCGAGCCGGAGATCCTCGGGACCGGCGGAGGGATCTGGAACGCCAGGGAGCGTCTCTCGGACGGCACCTTCGTCACCGCGAACTCGGACACCATCGTCCGGTTTCCCTTCGGGCAGGCTCTTTCTTTCCACCGGGAGAGGCGGGCGCTGGCGACGCTGGTCCTCTTCCACGACCCGGAGAAACGGTACACGCCCGTCTGGACCGACGGCGAGGGGCGGATCACGGGCTTCGGCAGCGACGCCGGAAACGGCATCCGATCCGGCTTCTACACGGGAGTCCAGATCCTCGAGCCGGATCTCCTGGGCAGGATCCCCCCCGGCAGGGCGTCCTGCATCATCCGCGAGACGTACGAACCGCTGCTCCGCGGCGGCGCGCCGATTTTCGGATTCCTCTCCTCCGGCTATTTCCGGGATTTCGGAACGCCCTCCGACTACCTCCGCGGAACGCTCGCGATCCTCGCCGAGACATCGCGGGATACCGACCGTCCCCCGCCCTGCGCGGCGGAAGCCTCGATCACCCCTCCCGTCCATATCTCCGCGGGGGCGCGCATCGCACCCGGCGCAAGGATCGGCCCCGGGGCGGTCCTCGAGGGGGATGCATCCGTCGGGGAAGGGGCCGCCGTCAGCCGCAGCATCCTCTGGCCGGGCGCGGCCCTTCCGGCGGGGCAGGAGGTGTCGGGGGCCATCCTCACTCCCCGCCGCCGCGTCGATATCCCCTGAAGAAGACCCCCCTTGCCCGGAGAAAAGAAGATCGGCCTGCAGGCCCTGATATTTTCGCTGGTGGCCGCCGCCTTTTCCACCATCTATGTCACCCAGCCCGTTCTCCCGGTGCTGCGGGAGGAATTCGGCGTGAGCGCATCGACGGCCTCCCTCACGATCTCCGCGGTCATCATGGGAATCTCGCTGGCCAATCTCCCCTTCGGCATGCTCGTCGACCGGTACCCGATCCGTCCCATCATCCTCCTGGGGGGCTCGGTCATCGCGGCGTGCGGGCTGTTCTGCGCGGTCGCCGCGGACCTCCGCCTCCTGATCGCGGCGAGATTCGTGCAGGGCCTCTTCGTGCCGTCGCTCACCACGTGCCTGGTGGTGCACCTGGTGCGAAGCCTCCCCGCCGAGAGGCTGAACGTGGTGGCCGGCTCGTACGTGTCGGCGACGGTCGTGGGAGGGCTCGGGGGAAGGCTCCTGGGAGGATGGATCCATCCTCCCCTGCATTGGCGCTATGCCTTCGTGACCGCATCGGCGCTGCTGCTGGCGGCCACGCTGGCCGCCGCCTTCCGGCTGCCGAAAGACGAAGGACGCCGTGAGGCGCAGCAGGAAGCCGCGGGATTCGCTGCGCTGCTGCGCCGTCCCGACCTGCTGCGCGTATATTTCGTGGCCTTCGGCTCCTTTTTCGTATTCTCGTCCGTGTTCAACTACCTGCCCTTCTATCTGGCCGCGCCCCCGTTCCGCGCGTCTACGCAGGTCATCACCCTGGCCTACCTTTCCTACCTGGTAGGCGCCTTCACCGGCCCCGCCGCGGGGAGATTGAGCAACCGGATCGGCAACGGCGCCACGATGGCGCTGGGTTCCGCGACGTTCGCGGTCGCCATCGCCGCGACCTTCATCCCCTCGCTGCCGGTGATCGCGGCAAGCCTGGCGGGAGTCTGCGCCGGCTTCTTCGCGATCCACTCCGCCGCCGCCGGCTCCCTGAACCTCAGGCTCTCCACCGGGAGGGGACGCGCCAACTCCTTGTACGTGCTGTTCTATTACATCGGCGGATCGATCGGCATCACCGCGAGCGGGATCGCCTTCCACCTGGCGGGGTGGCATGGGGTGGGGGCCCTTGGAATCCTGGTGCTCGCCTTGCCCTTCGCGACGGGCGTGTTCGAGATGCGGAGGGAGCAACACCCCCGCGGAAATATCGTAGACTGAAATCCTGCGGGCCGGTCGCCTGCAACCGCGATCGGGCCGGGAGGGGGAGCCGGAATGTCCTACGAAGAGCGATTCGATAAGATACAGGAACTGGGGCGGTCGCTGGCGCGCCACAAGGAAACGCTGGTCTTCCGCGCCATGAGAGACCTCCGGTTCACGGTCAAGGACAGCGCCGCCGAAGTCGATGTGACGGTCGATCGCCTGAAGATGTTCGAGCAGGCGGCCGCCATGCTGAAAGGCCGGAGGCCGCTCGCCGGTTCCGGCTCCCGGGTATCGCTGATGCTCTCCTACAACGGAAGCTCGTGGCTCAACACCGCCATCACGTCGCTCTATATCGTGGGAAACCGGGTCAGCGTGAAATTCTCCTCCAAGGGCTCCGACGTCATGGCCCTCACCGAGGAGATGTACCGTCCGATCTTCGGCGACGACATCGCCTTTTACCGGGGAAGCGGCAAGAGCTTCATCGAGGCGTCGCTCCGGTCGCCCGAGGTGTCGGCGGTGGTCGTCTTCGGGTTCGACGAAAACCTCCTGCCGTATGAAGAAGCGTTCCGGAAGAGCGGGAAAAAGCTGGTCTTCGAAGGTCCCGGACAGGATCCGTTCATCGTCTTCCCCGACGCGGACCTCGATCTCGCACTGTCCGACCTCATGACGGCGAAATTCATGTATTCCGGGCAGACCTGCACGGCGCCCAAGCGCATTTTCATCCACCGCTCCATCTACGAGGATTTCCTCGAGCGATTCGTGGAAAAGGTCCGCAACCTGGTCGTGGGCGACCCGTCGGACAAGGCTGCGGACGTAACCCCCGTGGCCAGCGATCTCGCCGTGCGGAGGATCCGCCTGCAGCTCGAAGATGCAAGGAAGAAGGGCGCGCGGATCGTGGCCGGCGGAACGATCGAGGGAAACCTGGTCCACCCCACCGTGGTGAAGGACGCGACGGACGACATGCTCGGGATGCAGGAGGAAGTGTTCGGCCCCGCGGCGTTCACGACGAGCTTCGAGACGGAAGAGGAGGCGCTCCGGCGGGCGAAGGGAAACAAGTACGGCCTGCGCGCCGCGGTATTCGGCGGGGATGCGGCAAGGCGGACCGCGGGAGCCCTGCGCGGGGAGGAGTACTGCCACCCCGTGGAAACCTACGCCTTCGGAAAATTCGGGACGGTGGCGCTCAACCAGACCCGGTCGGAATCCTGGAAGGGGGCGTTCGTGACCAAGGCGGTGGGCGGCTACGGCTACTCCGGTTGGATCTGGGAGACCGTGGCCGGCCGGTTCCGCATCAAGCAGGGGCCGAAGCTGCTGAGCGTCGAAACCTCCGCCTGACCGGTACGCGCCCGCAAACCGGGGACCGGAGCGCTCACAGCCCCCGGGCCCGCGGCATGTCATCCGCCGCTCCGGCGGCGCAGGACGGGTCCCCGGGAAGGCAGACCGCCCCCCTCGCACCTTTCGCGTACAGCAGCAGGGCGCTCCCGTAAGGGGCCGCGAACGCCGCCCGGCGATCGAATTCCACGGAAAGCCCCTTGAGCGTCTGCTCCGCGATCGCGAATAGATCCGGCCGGGCGGCCTCCCGGGAATACCGCATGAGGGCGCACGCCATCCGGGCGTTCGGTGCGAACGGCACCAGCGGAAGGGCGAGGGCGCCATGGTCGCTCTCCCGGGGGCGCCGGTCGAGGAAACCGTATAACCCGGCGGAGTAGAAATGGCGCACCGACCAGTCCAGGATCTCCCCCGCCCATGCCAGGTGCCGCGCCTCCCCGCCCTCCTGCCAGAGATCCAGGTACGCCGTGGCGGCGGAGACGTTATCCGCAAGGTGGCCGGCTTCCGCCCGGAACTCCTCCCGGAACCGGATCTGGCCCAGCTCATCCGACCATAAGCGGGAACGCAGATCCTCCCCCAGCCGGACCGCGCGGGCCAGCAGCGATTCTCCCTCCGCCGCGGGATTCCCGGTCCCGGCGCCGAATGCCCGGTGGGCAGCCGCCAGGGCCGAAACCGCGCGGCCGTTGTACTCGGAAATCACCGTCCGATCGACCGCCGGAGGGAGCCGTTTCGACCGCCCTTCCGCATCCAGGAGAAAATATTCCTCGTCGGCGTCCTGGCTGGAGAAAAAGGCTCCGGTTTCGGGATCGGCCAGCCGGGAGAAAAGGAACCTCAGGATCTTTTCGGCGATCCGCGCGGGGAATTCCTCGCCGGTCATTTCATGCGCGGAAGCGTACAGCATCAACATCTCCGCATTGTCGGCCAGCAGCTTCTCGTAATGGGGCGCGGTCCAGTCCCGCCGCGTGGCGTAGCGGAAGAATCCTCCTTCCACGGAGTCGAACACCGCCGATGTCCCCATGGCGCGCAGGACCTTGAGCAGGGTGTCCCCCATTTCCCGGTTCGCCTCCAGGATCCAGGCATCCTGCAGGAAAGCCAGGAGGTCGACCATCAGGAACTTCGGCTCCCGGAAAAAGCCGGGGTAGAGAGGGTCGTAGTTCGCCAGGACCGCATGCTTGACGAGCGGCAGGTCCTCCGGTCGGGGACCGGCGGGCGGCTCCCCCGCTTCCTGCGCCGCGGATCCGACGGCCTGCGCCGCCGCATCCTTCAGGTACCGTTCGATCCTGGGACGATCGCTTTCGTAGAAGCGGGCGCACTTGCTCAAGACCTCGTACAGGGAGTCGGGAGGCAGGTAGGTCGCTCCCGTGAGCAGCTGCCCGTCCGGAAGCAGCACCGCCGTGGTGGGCCATCCCCCCTGGTTGTACCGGTCGTTGATGTCGGGACGCCGGTCGGTGTCCACGCGGATGGGAATGAACGACTCGTTCAGCAGGTGAACGACCCGCGGATCGGACAGCGACGTCCGGTCCAGCACGTGGCACCAGTGGCACCACGTGGCCGAGATGTCGAGGAAAACGAGCTTCCCCTCGGCTTCCGCACGGGAGAAGGCGGCGGCGTCCCATTCGTTCCATCGCACCTTCGCATCGCCTTCCACGCGGCCCGCCCTCCCTCCTCCCCGAAAGTTACGATGTGCCCCGGCGCCCCCCGGTTCCGCGCTTGTCCGGTACCCCGCTACCTTTACAGCTGCGCCGCCTCGGAGGGGGACTTCGGTCGTGGCTCGCCGCGCGATGGCCCCGCGCGGCTGCGCTTTACCTCCCTCCGCCCCCCTGCGAGGGAACGCAGCCGCTTGCGGCCATCATGCCGTGGTCTTACGCGAGGGGGGAGGCGAACCGGGAGAACGCGATCCCGCGCGCCATGGGGCGGCGGCCGCGGGGAAGCGGGCGGGCGGCCTCAGCCGCGGAAGTTGAGGTAGAAGCAGAGCGCCGCCAGGAGGAACGTGTAGGGCGCGAACCGGATGAATTTCCCCCGGACGACGAGCCGCTCCACCACGAGAAGCGAGAGGTACCCGACCAGGAGGGAGAAGACGAACCCGGCGGCGGAGGGCCCGGGCCCCGGCAGGACGGAGATCCCCTTGTGCAGGTTCACCAGCGCGGCGCCGAGGATGGCGGGCAGGGAGATGAGGAAGGAATACTTCACGCTGCGCGACGGGGAGATTCCCAGGAGGAGCGCCAGCGTGATCGTCGAGCCGGAACGGGAGAGTCCCGGAAACACGGCGGCCCCCTGGAGGATCCCGATGGCGATCGCCTCCCACGCGTCGATCCGGTCGGGATCCCACTTGTGCCGGAACCGCAGGTTGCTGATGAGGAGAAACGAAGTCAGCAGGAGATAGCGCACTCCCACGCCCCAGATCGTGAGGTCGGTCTCCACCGTGTCGTGGAAGGCGATCCCGATGATCCCCGTCGGGATCGTGGAGAGGATCACGAGAAAAACCTCTCTCCGCCCCCAGCCGCCCGCTGCCGCCCGTTCCCCGCGAAAGAGGGAAGACAGCATGTCGAAAAGTTCCCTGCGCAGGAAGAACAGGACGGCGAACAGGGTCCCGAGGTGCAGCAGGGTGTCGAAGGCGAGCTCGGGCTCCCGGAGCCCGAGAAGCCGCTGCGCCAGGAAAAGGTGGCCCGAGCTGCTGACGGGAAGGAACTCGGTTGCACCCTGGAGAATTCCCAGGAAGATCGACTGGAGAAGGGTCACTCCGGGCTTGCCGTCACGCCTCGGCCTGCGCCTTTCCCACCGCGTCCTCCATGACGGCGCGGATCCTTTCCACGGCGGCGTCGTCCTTTCCCTCGAACCGGAGGACCAGGACCGGCTGCGTGTTCGAGGCGCGCACCAGCCCCCAGCCCCCGTCGAAGAGCGCCCGGACGCCGTCGACGTCGATCACCTCCCGTGCCTGCGGCCGGACGATGGCCGCAACCCGTTCGACGATCCGGAATTTCCGGTCGTCCGGACAGTCCACGCGGATTTCGGGCGTTGCGACGACGGGGGGCAGATCGGAGAGCAGCGCGCTCAATGGCCGGTCCGAACGGGCCAGGATCTCGAAGAGCCGGGCGGAGGCGTAGATCGCGTCGTCGAACCCCAGGTAGCGGTCCGAGAAGAAGATGTGGCCGCTCATCTCCCCCGCCAGCTCGGCCTGCTCCTCCTTCATCTTCTGCTTGATGAGGGAATGCCCGGCCTTCCACATGATCGGCCGGCCGCCGTGCCGGGCGATGTCGTCGTACAGGTTCTGGGAGGCCTTCACCTCCGAGATGATCGCGGCGCCCGGCTTCCGGGAGAGGATCTCCCGGGCGAAGAGCACCAGGAGATAGTCCCCGTAGATCACGTTCCCCTTCTCGTCCACCGCGCCGATCCGGTCGGCGTCGCCGTCGTACCCGACCCCGACGTCCGCGCCGTTCCTCCGCACCTTCTCCACGAGGAACCGGAGGTTCTCCGGGACCGTCGGGTCCGGAAAATGGTTGGGGAAGCGGCCGTCCATTTCGCAGAAGAGCTCCACGACCTCCATGCCCATGTCGCGGAAAAGATCCGGCGCGACCTCCGAAGCGGTTCCGTTCCCCGCGTCCACGACGACCTTCAACCGCCGCGGGATGGAGAGGGCCGACTTGACGTACCGATGGTACTCGGGGATCACCGTTCGCGTCGTCACCGGGCCTGCGCCCGAGGCGAACTCTCCGCGATCGATGATCCTGCGGACCTCCTGGATCTTCTCTCCGTACAGGGAGGACGGGCCGATGCACAGCTTGAACCCGTTGAAGTCGGGAGGATTGTGGCTCCCCGTGATCATCACCCCCCCGTCGGCGCCGAACTGGAGGATGGAGAAGTACAGGAGGGGCGAAGGGCAGATCCCCACGTCGACGACGGAAAGCCCGGTCGAGGAGAGCCCCTCCGCCATCGCATCGCGGAAGCCGGGGGAGCTCAGGCGGCAGTCCCTTCCGAGCATGACGGTCCGGACCCCCTTGCCCGCCGCGTAGGTGCCGAACCCCTTCCCGAGGGTCCGCACCGTGTCCGGCGTGAGGTCCTTGCCCACGATGCCGCGGACGTCGTATTCCCTGAAGATGTGCGGATTGATCATCGCCTCCCCCTATTCCAGGTTGATCTCCGCATACGTCCGGGAGGTCCGCCGGGCGACCTTGGTGCGGTGCGCCGCCCGGGACACTTCCCGTGCCACCGCCGGCGACACCTTCCGGTTGAAGACCGAAGGGATGATGTAGTCCTCCGACAGCTCCTCCTTGCC
This sequence comes from Deltaproteobacteria bacterium, assembly GCA_003105225.1. Taxonomy (GTDB): domain Bacteria; phylum Desulfobacterota; class Deferrimicrobia; order Deferrimicrobiales; family Deferrimicrobiaceae; genus FEB-35. The sequence goes on from PQAK01000200.1 coordinate 11,024, forward strand.
CACGCACGAGGCGATCGCGTACGCCGCGGCCAGCTTCATCTCCTCGTTGATCGTCACCGCGCGCGAATCCAGCGCCCCCCGGAAGATCCCGGGGAAGCACAGCACGTTGTTGATCTGGTTCGGATAGTCCGAGCGGCCCGTCGCCATGATCCGCACGATCGGGGCCGCCTCCTCCGGCATGATCTCCGGGTCGGGGTTCGCCATCGCGAAGACGATCGGGTCCTTCGCCATCTTCTTCAGGTCCGCGGCGGAGATCAGGCCCGGTCCCGCAAGGCCCAGGAACATGTCCGCTCCGGCGATCACGTCCGAGATCTTCCCCTTCTCGTTGAACGGGTTCGTGTGCTCCGCGTACCAGTCCTTCATGAAGTTCATGTGCTGCTTGCGGCCCTTGTAGATGGCGCCCACGCGGTCCACCCCGATGATGTTGCGCGCTCCCGCGTTCCGGATGATCTTGCTGCACGCGACCCCGGACGCCCCCACCCCCGCCACGACGATCTTCATGTCCTCGATCCGTTTCTTCACGATCTTCAGCGAGTTCAGCAGGGCCGCCAGGACCACCACCGCCGTCCCGTGCTGGTCGTCGTGGAACACCGGGATGTCCATCTCCGCCTTCAGCCGCTCCTCGATCTCGAAGCACCGCGGGGCCGAGATGTCCTCCAGGTTGATCCCGCCGAACGTCGGCGCCAGCGCCTTCACGATCCGGACGATCTCGTCGGGGTCCTTCGTCGCCAGGCAGATCGGCCAGGCGTCGATCCCCGCGAACTCCTTGAACAGCATCGCCTTCCCTTCCATCACCGGCATCGCCGCCTCCGGCCCGATGTCCCCCAGGCCCAGCACCGCCGTGCCGTCGGACACCACCGCCACCGTGTTCCGCCGGATCGTCAGCGTGAACGACTTCTTCACGTCCTTCGCGATCGCCATGCACACCCGCGCCACGCCCGGGGTGTACGCCATCGAGAGGTCGTTCCGGGTCTTGACCGGGATCTTGTTGTTGATCTCGATCTTCCCGCCCAGGTGCTTCAGGAAGGTCCGGTCCGAAACGTTGATGAGCTTCACGCCCTGGACGGACTTGACGGCGTTGATGATCTCCTGTGCGTGGTCGATCCCGCGGGCACGGACGGTGATGTCCCGGGTGACCGTACCCTTCCCGTGGCCGGAGAGGTCCACCGCCCCGATGTCGCCGCCGACCTCGCCGATGGCGGTCGTGACCTTGCCCAGCATGCCCGGCCGGTTCTGGATTTCAACGCGCATCGTGATGCTGTAGCTTTCGCTGGGCGACAGGATGGTAGCCATGCATTCCTCCCCTGGGGTCCAAAGATGGTCGAGCCGGGTCAAACGCAAGAGGGTATTTTATTGAAACAAGCAGGGACTGCACAAGGGATTTCCCCGTCCTCACTGCGTTTTTCCAAGGCAATATATGCTGACTAATGCATTTTTCGAAGGGTATCTTTACAAAAATCGAAACAAAGAGGTATTCTTACTATTAGCGGGGGGGTGTTTACGTGGAAACAACCGACGTCGGAAAGAGAATCAAGAGCATACGGAAAAGGAAGGGTCTGACCCTCCAGGAGCTCGCCGAAAAAAGCGCGATCTCCGCCACGGCGATCAGCGCCATCGAGAGAAACGTGTCGTCTCCGACGGTGAACACGCTGGCGAGCATCGCCCGGGCTCTCGGAGAGTCGCTGTCCTCCCTCCTGGGGGAAAGCGAAATTTCCTACGTCCTGACGCGGGCCGACAAGAGGGAGCGGCTGGCCACGGAGATCCGGAACGTCGATTTCCAGAGCCTGGCCTCCGGCATTCCCGGGCAGCGGTTCCAACCGATGTTGAGCGTCCTCAAGCCCGGAGCATCGAGCGGAGAGGACTACGTGACCCACCGGGGGGAGGAGTTTTTCCTGGTGGTGAAGGGAACCCTGGAGGTCGAGCTGAACGGCCAGACCTCCCGGCTGGAGGAAGGGGACAGCCTCTATTTCCGCGGCAACACGCCGTACCGCTGGAAAAACGCGGCGGACAGGGAAACGCAGATCCTGATCGTCTCGGCCGCCTGACGGTTCCGTACGGCGAACGCCTACTTCACCCCGTTCCTGGGGCAAACCGTCGACAGGCCGCAGAGGGGGCATTTCGGCTTCCGGGCCGCGCAGACCTTCCTGCCGTGCCATCCCAGCCGCGTGGCGAACTCCCATCGTCTTCCCGCGGGCACGGAGGCCGACAGGTCCTGCTCGATCCGGACGGGATCCTTCGAGGCGGTCAGTCCCAGGCGGAACGACACCCTGCCGACATGCGTGTCGACCGGCAGCGCATCGACCCCGAAACACGCTCCCAGGAGGATCGATGCGGTTTTCCTGCCCACCCCGGGCAGTGCGGCGAGCGCTTCCATCGTCGCCGGCACCTTGCCCCCGTGGCGCTCGAGAATCGCCGCGGACAGCCCCCGGATCGCTTTCGCCTTGTTCCGGTAGAACCCCGTCGCGCGGACGGCCTCCTCCACCGCTTCCGCCGGCGCGGCGGCAAGCGCGCGCGGATCCGGGTATTTCCGGAACAGCGCGGGCACGACCCGGTTCACCCGCTCGTCGGTGCATTGGGCGGCAAGCACCGTCGCCACGAGCAGTTCGAAGGGATTCCGGTAGTCGAGCAGGATCCGGGCATCGGGATAGGCGCGCGCAAGGAAACCCAGGACGATCGGGACCGGCGCGGCCGGCGTCCGGGGCGACACTCAGGAACTCCGGCGGAGGACGACCACTTCGTACCCCCGCACATCGACATCGAACGTCACGCCCTGAACGCGGCAGCTGAACAGTTTTCCGGGCCCCATGAACTCGTCATCGGAGGTCGCCGAGAATGCGCCGCGCTCCTCCAGCCAGTCGAGCATCGCCCGGACCTCGACGAACGTCATGTCGAGAGATGTGAGCAGGTTGTAGACCTTCCCCTTGTGCAGGATGGGGTATTGGTCCAGTTCCTCGTCGGGCTTCACCGCGGTTCCTTTCGCGCTTTACGTCCGCCTTTGCGATAGTATACCCTTGTATCCCGCCATGAAACAGGTGCCTGGAGGCGAACGCTTGCTGATCCCCGACATTCTTGCCAGGAACGCCCGCATCTATCCGGACCGCATCGCATTGATCCTGGGGGAGGAGTCCGTCCCGTACCGGGAGCTTGCCGCGCGGGTCGCCCTGCGCGCCGCCGCCCTTCGGGGACTCGGGATCGGAAAAGGCGACCGGGTGGCGGTCCTGACGCTCAATTCTCCCTCTTACGTGGAACTGCTCTACGCCGTCACGCAGATCGGGGGCATCCTGCTGCCGTTGAACGAACAGCTGATCGCCCGGGAGCTCGCCGCGGCCCTCCGGCACGCCGACGCGAAGGCCGTCTTTTTTTCCGACGCGTTCCGGGAGGTAACCGGGCGCCTGCGGCCGGAGCTGCCCCGCCACACGCTTTTTTCGGCCATCGACCGGCTCCCTGCCGGGACCGGCGGTTCGCCGGAAGGGGGAGCGAATCCCGACGTGCCGGCCGGGGAACCGGTCCCGCTCACCGATTCCGACATCGCGATCCTGGTCTACACGGGCGGAACGTCGGGGACCCCGCGCGGTGCGATGCTGTCCCACGGAAACCTGGTGGCCGCATCGGTCTCCGCCGCGCTGGAACTCGGACTGTCCCGCAACGACGTCTACCTGTCCTGCACGCCGCTGCCGTTCATGGCGGGAACGGGACGGCTGCTGCGATTCCAGTACATGGGGGGGACGATCGTCCTCCTGCCCGAGTTCGACCCGGAGGAGGTGCTCCGCACGATCGAGCGCAGCAAGATCACGCACCTGCTCCTGACGCCGACGATGATGGCGCGGATCCTCGACTTCCCCTCCGCATCCCGGTTCAACCTCGCCACCCTGAAGACGGTCCTGTACGGAGGGTCCGCGATCCCGATCGAGCTGCAGAAGCGGGCCATCCGGTTTTTCCGGTGCGGGCTGGTCCAGTCCTACGGCCAGGTCGAATCCTCCGGGGTCCTCACGTTCCTGCACGCCGAGGACCATTCCCTGGAAGAGAGCGCGCCGTACATGCGGAAGCTCATGTCGGTCGGGAAGGAATCGATCGGCGTGGAGGTTCGGGTGGCGGACGAGTCGGGCCGGGAGGTCGCCCCCAACCAGGTCGGCGAAGTCGTCGCGCGCGGCCCGAACGTCTTCAAGGGGTATTTCCGGGACCCGGCGGCCACATCCGAAGTGCTCCGGGACGGCTGGCTCCACACGGGCGACGTCGCCTCCATCGACGATGAGGGATACATCTACATCGTGGACCGGAAGCGGGACACGCTGATGGTCGGCGGGATCTCGGTCGCCCCCAGGGAGATCGAGGATGTCATCGAGGAGCATCCCGCCGTCCGGGAAGCGGCGGTGATCGGACGGCCCGACTACGACCTGGGGGAAGTCCCGATCGCCGTCGTCGCGCTGCGGGAGGGGGCGCAGGCGGACGCCGATGCCATACTCGCCCACTGCCGCGCGAACATGGCCCCCTTCAAGGTTCCGCGGTTCGTCGAGTTCATCCCTTCCCTGCCCAGGAACAGCCAGGGGAAAGTCCTCAAGGTGAAGCTGAAGGGGAAGCAGGTCTCCGGGGCTATTCCCCGAACACCTCGGCGGTGAAGGAATACAGCTCGGCTCCCCGCATCCACTCGTCGGAAGGAAGACCCGCTTTCCTGCACACCTGGGAAAGGAACGCCTGGCGGTCCCACCCGTACTCCGTGGCCACTTGAGGCAGCAGCAGCCCGCGTCGCCCCCCCTTCCGGATCAGCAGGCCGTGGACCCCCACCCGGATATCCTCGGGCCGGATCTTCACCAGGGGAGTGAGCACGGAGATCTCGACGCGGACCGAATCGACTTCGGCGGGAGCAAGGGGCGGGAAGCGGGGATCCTCGGTCGCCGCCGCCACGGCGCACTCCTGGACCGTCCGGTACAGGGGCGCCAGCGCCTCCGTGTACCCGATGCATCCCCGAAGGCGTCCTTCCTGCGTCAGCGTGACGAATGCCGCCCCCGGCGCGGACAATCGGGGGGACACCGGGGTTTCCTCCGGCATCCTGCCCTCCTTGACATACGCCGCGGCGGCCCGCCGGGCGATCGCCAGCAGCTCGTCGCATTCCTCTTTCGACAGATACGAAGGCATCAGACCTGGTGGGAAAAGATGGCGTCCACGTGCCCATCGGGCATGATCAGGTCGTCGATGTCCCCCAGGATCTCGATCCTCCCCTGCACCTGCAGGAAGACGGGGACGATCTCCGGATCGAACTGCGTCCCGGAGCAGCGGAGGATCTCCGCGTTCGCCTCGGCCAGCGGGAGCGCCTTCCGGTAGGCGCGCGTGGAGGTCATCGCGTCGAACGTGTCGGCGATCGCCATGATGCGGGATTCCAGCGGGATGTCGAGCCCGCCGACGCCGTCGGGATACCCTTTCCCGTCGAACCGTTCATGGTGGTGCAGGATCGCCGGAAGCAGGGGCCGGAAGAACGGGATGGGCCGAAGGATCTGGGTCGACACCACGGGGTGTTGGGTGATCTCCTGGAACTCCTCGGGCGTCAGCTTTCCCGGCTTGTTGAGGATCGCCTCGCGCACCCCGATCTTCCCCAGGTCGTGGAGGACGGCGGCCTGGCGGAGGAGTTCGATCTGCTCCGACGGGAGGCGCATCGCCTTCCCGATCGCCACGGAATACATGGTCACGCGCTGGGAATGGCCCCGCGTGTAGAAGTCCTTGGCCTCCAGCGCCTTGATCAGGGCGTCGATCGACCGGACATACATGGAATTGATGAGGTCGGTCTGCTCCTTGACCTTCTTCTCGAGGTTCACCTGGTAATCCTGGAGCTCCCTCTCCAACGACTTTTTCCGGATGGCGTTCTCGATCGTGATGAGCAGCACATTGAAGTTGAACGGCTTGGTGATGTAGTCGCACGCGCCCATCTTGAGCGCGGCCACCGCGGTGTCGAGCTCCGCATGGGCGGACATCACGATGCCCGCGGTATCGGGATACCGGGACGTCACCTCGCGGAGCAGGGAGATGCCGTCCATCTCCGGCATCCGGATGTCCGTAAGGAGGATGGAGTAGCGCCCGGCGGAAAGTTTATCGAGCGCATCCCACCCGTTGGCGGCCTCGCTCACGGAATAGCCTGCTATTTCAAGGCGTTCCTTGACCAAGGCACGGATGAATTCCTCGTCGTCCACAACGAGAATGGAATTGCGGTCGCCGTCGGAGCGGCTGGAGGGAGTTGCTATCTGCGGCATGTGGCTCATCCCGGTCACACTGGTCACCATGTTACTCTTCGGTAAATGCAGACAAATATTTAATTATTTTTTTCCCCAGCCTGGAGACGCCGTTTTTCAGACGTTGAATCGGACGTGGAAAATATCGCCGTCCTGCACGACGTACTCTTTTCCCTCGAGCCTCAATTTTCCCGTGGATTTTGCCTTCGCCATCGTCCCGCAACGTAAAAAATCTTCATAGGAGATCACCTCCGCCCGGATGAACCCTTTCTCCAGGTCGGAATGGATCCTCCCCGCCGCGGTCAGTGCGGTTGCCCCCCGCGAGACGTTCCATGCGCGGACCTCGTCCTCCCCCACCGTGAGGAAGCAGATGTAGTCCATGGCCTCGAAGGCCCCCCGGATCAACCGGTCCCGGGCGCTGCGCTCGATTCCCATTTCCTTCAGGAAATCCGCTTGTTCGGAAGGAGGCATCTGGGAGATCTCCTCCTCGATTTTCGCCGATAGTCGAAGGAGGGGAAGGCCGCGCTCTGCGGCGACCGGGTTCGCTTCCGGGTACGGTTCTCCGGTCAAATCCCTTTCCCCCACGTTCAGAACCAGGAGCAGCGGGATCCGGCTGACGAAGCGGAAGCCCGAAAGAACCCTGAGCTCTTCCGCCGAGAAATCGACCTTACGGAGGGGGATCTCCTTTTCTAGGGAGGCGATCGCCTTGTGGAGTGTCGTCCATTCGATGTCGCGGCGAGCTTCCTTGGCCATCCGCTCGACCCGTTTCTGGGCGATCAGGTAGTCGGACAACGTCAGCTCCGTTTCGATCGCCCGGAACTCCTTGACGGGATCCAGCCCCTCCGGGGGGGCCGGGTGGAAATCGTCGGAAAACCCTCGCAGAACGATCGCGAGAACCTCCACGCCCTTGACTTTCGCAAGGGTCTCCGGGGAGAGGAGCTCGCCTTCCTCCTTCACGTCGATGTCCTCGAACGTGATGGAAACGTAGGTCGTCTTTTGGGGTTGAAAGACGGCGGACAGACGGTCCACCCGCTCGTCGGGGACGCGGATCGTTCCGATGCCGGCCGAATGGCTTTTCGCGGAGGCGTCGCCCCCTTCCGCGAGCGCGCGAAACAGCGTGCTCTTGCCGACGCCCGCCTTGCCGAAGATGCCCACCTTCATGGCTCCGGCGTCTCCTCGTCCGGGATGTCCTCGAGCAGGCCGTTCTCCGGCCGGCCCGGCCGGGGGAGCCGGGTTTTCGCCAGCACGTAGGTTTCCAGCCGCGCGAATTCCCGGTATCCCTCCCGCGACAGGATCCTGGCGGAATCCTTGGCCTGCGTGCGGTGGCACGAGAAGGCCTCCACCTTCCTCCCGACGAAGGCGGAAACGTCCACGAAGGCGGAGAGCGACTCCCTGGGCACGCCCGCGAGCGGTGCGTTCCACGCATCCAGGATTTCCTGAGCGATCTCGAATTGGTAGAGCTTGCAGGGCGCCCAGGGCGCGAGTCCTTCCGGCTGCCGGCGTGGAAAACGCATCGGGTCCGCCGCGGCGTCGAACGCTTCCAGCGCCACCTCCGACATCACGACATGGTCGGGATGCCCGGAAACCCCTCCCGGCCCGAAGCCGATCAGGACATGAGGGCGGAAACGGCGGATCTGGTCGACCGCCTTTTCGACGAGAAGCGCCCGGGGCGTTTGCGCAAGCCGGCCGTCGGCGAACCCGAGAAACGCGACGTCCCGGATCCCCAGGACCCGCGCGGCGCAGCGGAGCTCCGCCGCGCGGACTTCGCCCAGGTGCTCCCGGTCCGTGACCGGCGGATCCCCGATCATCCCGGCCTGCCCCGTCGTCGCCGTCGCGAGGTAGACGCCGGCCCCCTCGCTCGAATACTTCGCGATGGTCCCTCCCGGCCCGAACGTCTCGTCGTCGGGATGCGCCAGGAGGAGCAGGATCCTACGCGTCAATTCCCTCGAGCCCTTTCCGGGGATTTTTCTCCTGCGTGCGGACGATATACGATAGCACAAAGCGTTCCCCGCTTGCACCGGCGGGGGAGAACCCCTATCCTTGTTCCCGTGGAAAGCAAGGCGGCGCTCATCCTCGGCGGGGGCGGCATCACCGGGGGAGTGTACGAACTGGGCGTACTCTCCGCCCTGGATGATTTCCTCGTCGGGGGGCGCAGGCCGACGGATTTCGACATCTTCGTCGGGATCAGCGCCGGCAGCCTCCTGGCCGCCTTCCTGGCGAACGGCATCTCGGTGAAGGAGATGTGCAAGGCCGTCCTCGGCGAGCAGGAGCACCGGCTTCTCCTGCGCCGCGAGGACATCTACGATTTCCGTTTCCGGCCGTTCCTGCGCGCCGGGTGGAACTTTCTCCGCAGCATCGGACCCGTCATCCGCCACCTGCACCGCGAAGGCCAGCCCGTCACGTTCCTCAACGCCGTCGCGCTCTTCCAGCAGTTTCTCCCCGCCGGCTTCTTCTCCAACGCGAACCTGGAGCGCTACGTGGCCCGCATCCTCTCCGAGGAGGGGCGGACGAACTCGTTCGACGCGCTGGCGAAAAAGCTGTTCATCGTCGCGACGGAAATCGACACGGGGGAGCGCTGGATCTTCGGCCCCGGGGAAGACTCCGACACCCCCATCTCGAAGGCCATCCAGGCCTCCACCGCCATCCCGGTCTTCTTCGAGCCGGTCCGCATCGGGGACCGGTATTTCGTCGACGGCGCTGCCGAGCGCGTCGGCCACCTGGATCTCCCGATCGCCGCCGGCGCCCGGTTCCTCCTGATGATCAACCCGACCGTTCCCATCTACAACGACCGGACGGTGGTGTGCATCCCGAATCTTCGCGGGTACTGCAGCTCGCTGACGGAAACCGGCTTCACCGCCATCGCGGAGCAGACGTTCCGGATCAATTCGCGGGTGAAGCTGGAGCTCGGGGTCGACCTCTTCCGGAAGCACCACCCGGAGGCGGCGTTCATCCTGATCGAGCCCGCCCCGATGGAATCCACGCTGTTCCTGTACGGAAGCATGAACTTCGCGGAGCGTGTCCAGGTGCTCAATTACGGATACAATTCCGCCGCGTTCCACTTCACGGAGAATTACCCGCGCCTGAAGGACGCGTTCGCATCGCACGGGATGGAAGTGTCCCTGGACCGGATTGCCGTCGACCGTTTCCTGGAATTCGCGGCGCGGGCACGGACCCGGAGGAAGTTCGGCATGAAACTCCGCTACGGGTGACCTCCCCTACCAGTTGTACCCCGACTCGCCGTGCACGGAGAGATCGAGCCCCATGACCTCGTCCTCCTTCGCGACCCGAAGCCCCATCGTCTTGTCGAGCAGCTTCAGCAGGAGAAAGCTGACGCAGAAGGAGTACACGAGGGTGACGGCCGCCGCCAGGGCCTGGATGGCCAGCTGCCGGGGGTTCCCGTAAAAGAGGCCGTTGGCCCCTCCCGCGTTGACGAGGGTCGTCGCGAACAGGCCCGTGGCGAGCGCCCCGAACGTGCCGCCGACGCAGTGAACGCCCACGACGTCCAGGGAATCGTCATATCCGAGCCGCCCCTTGAGCATCACCGCGCCGTAGCACAGCGCACCGGCCGCGAGGCCGATGAGGAGCGCTCCGGTCGGCCGCACGAACCCGGCGGCGGGAGTGATCGCGACCAGCCCGGCGACGCACCCCGAGGCGGCCCCGAGCACCGTCGGCTTCCCGCGGTGGATCCACTCCGCGAACATCCAGGACAGGGTCGCGGCCGCCGCCGCGACGTGCGTGGCCACGAAGGCGCTCGTGGAGAGCTCCCCCGCGGCGAGCGCGCTCCCGGCGTTGAAGCCGAACCAGCCGAACCAGAGGATGGCCGCGCCGAGCACCGTCATCGGAAGGTTGTGCGGCGCCATGTTCTCCGCGCCGAACCCCTTCCGCTTCCCGACGACGAGCGCCGCCGCCAGCGCGCTGACGCCGGAGGTGATGTGGACGACCGTCCCGCCGGCGAAGTCCAGCGCGCCCAGGTTCCGGATCCACCCGCCGATCCCCCACACCCAGTGGGCGACGGGGTTGTAGACCAGCAGCGCCCACAGCAGGGTGAAGACGAGGAAGGTGGAGAACTTGAACCGCTCCGCGAACGCCCCGGTGATCAGCGCGGGCGTGATGACCGCGAACATCATCTGGTAGATCATGAACGCCTGGTGGGGAACGGTCGCGGCGTACTCCTTGAACGGCGCGAGCCCGACGCCGTTCAGGGCGAACCAGGACAGGTCGCCGATGACTCCCCACCGGTCCGGCCCGAAGGCGAAGCTGTAGCCGACGAGCATCCACTCGACGCTGATGAGGCCGATGATGATGAACGACTGCATGATCGTGCCGAGGATGTTCTTCCTGCGGACCATCCCGCCGTAAAAGAGCGCAAGCCCCGGG
>PQAK01000201.1 GCA_003105225.1 Deltaproteobacteria bacterium
CGGCGATCCCCTGCCGTCCCCACAGCTTCGCCAGGGAGAGGGCGAGGAGCGTCTTTCCCGCGAACGAATCCGTCGACGCGACGTACAGTTTCATCTCTTTGCCTCCGCGATGGTCATCCTGCAGTCGATCGCCCGGACGCCGCGGCCTTTCGGCATCACCATGACCGGGTTCAGATCGAGCTCCTGGATCTCGGGGAAGTCCAGGGAGAGCCGCGAGATCCGCAGGAGCGAATCGACGATCCCCCCCTCGTCGGAAGGGGTGCTGCCGCGGAACGAGGAGAGCAGCGGGTAGGCCCGGATTTCCCGGATCATCTCGACGGCCTCCCTGCGCGATACCGGCGCCACCCGGAACGAAACGTCCTTCAGCACCTCCACGTAGATCCCGCCCAGGCCGAACATGAGGAGGGGACCGAACTGGGGATCCCGGCTCATTCCCAGGATCAGCTCCCTGCCGCCGCTCACCATCTCCTGGACGGACACCCCCGCGACCCATGCCGAAGGGACCATGCGCCGCGCCGCCGAGGTGATCTCCACGAACGCCTGCGCCACCGAATCGGGGTCCGACAGGTTCAGGCGGACGCCCCCGACGTCCGTCTTGTGCAGGATGTCCGGGGAGACGATCTTCATGGCCACCGGCCGCCGCATTTCCGTGAACGCCTCGACCGCCTCCTGGCTCGTCTGCGCGAGGGCATGCCGCGGGAACCGGAAGCCGTAGGCCTCCAGGACGGAGCGGCTCTCCTCTTCGCCCAGGTTTTTCTTCCCGGCGGCGAGTGCGCGGTCGATCGCCTTCCGGGCATCCGCCTTCCGGATCCCCGCGGGGTCCGTGCTCTCCGCCGGCGTTACCGCCCGGATCCGGCGGTACCGGAGCATGGCGTGCAGCGAGCGCACGGCCCTCTCCGGCACGGGATAGCTCGGGATTCCGCCCGCGGAGAGGACCTTGCGGGCCTCCCGCACCGAAGCCTCGCCGAGAAACGACGCGAAGGCCGACTTGCCGGAGCCCGACAGGGCCTGCACCACGGCCCGGGCCGTCCCCTCGGGCTCGGTCATCGCCTGCGGGGTCAGCAGGACCAGCACGGCATCGATCGCGGGATCGTCCCGCAGGACGGAGAGCACGTCCCGGTAGCGGCCGGCCTGCGCATCGCCGATGATATCGACGGGATTTCCCAGGCTGGCCGTCGGGGGGACTTTCCCGGAGATCCGTGCCCGCAGGCCCTGGGAAACCTCGGCGAGGGGGATGCCGAGCCGTTCGGCGGTATCCGCGGCCAGGATCCCGGGCCCTCCGGCGTTGGTGAGGATGAGCAGCCGGTCGCCGCCCGGCATGGGCTGCATCGCGAACCCGAGGGCAAGGTCGAACAGGTCTTCCACCGTTTCCGCGCGCAGGATCCCCCCCTGGCGGAACGCCGCCGCGTAGGCGCGGTCGGACCCGGCCAGGCTGCCCGTGTGGGAAGACGCGGCCCGCGCGCCCGCGGCGGTGGCCCCTGCCTTGACCAGGATGACCGGCTTTTTCGCCGTGACCTCCCTCGATACCTTCAGGAACCGGATCCCGTCGTCGATGCTTTCGACATAGCCCAGGAGGACCCGGGTTTCCGGGTCGTTCGAGAGGTATTCCATGACGTCCGATTCCGAGATGTCCGCCTTGTTGCCGAGGCTGATGAACTTCGAGAAGCCGACGTTCTCGCCGATCGCCCAGTCCAGGATCGCGGTGCACAAGGCGCCCGATTGCGAGAAGAAGGAAATCGCGCCCGAGGGCGGGGTCCCGGCGGCGAAGGACGCATTGAGGCGCGCATGGGTATTGATCAGGCCGAGGCAGTTGGGACCCAGGACCCTTACCTTCACCCTGCGCGCGGTTTCGCACAGGGCGCGCTCCAGCCCCGCCCCGTCCCCCCCGGTCTCCTTGAACCCCGCGGAGATGACGATGGCGGCGCGCATCCCCTTTTCCGCGAGCCGGGGCATGCCGTCGAGGATGGCCGCGGGGGGGACGACGAAGACCCCCAGTTCGACGGCGCCCGGGATTTCCTCGATGGAGGAATAGACGGCCCGTCCCAGCACCTCTCCCCCGCCGGGGTTCACCCCGTAGATGTCTCCCGGGAATCCCGCATGGATCAGGTTCGCGAACACCCCGTAGCCGACCTTTTCCGGCTTCCGGGATGCGCCGATGACCGCGAGGGATTTCGGATGGAACAGCGCGTCCGGGATCACCATACAAATGTATTCTTATTTATCGTTTGAGGGTAGACCAAAAGGGGCAAACCTCTTCCCCATCCGGCGGCATCGTATTGTCACAAGCGCCATGAACGCACGTCGAGACAGGAGGGATCGATGAAACGACCATGGATAGCCTATTCCGCGATCGCCCTCATGGTTGCCGCGGGGACATCGGGTTGCGCAACGGCCAATGCCATCAAGAGCGCGCAGGGATCGCTCGAACGGGCCAAGGCCGCGGGGTCGGAAGCCAAGGCGCCGTACGAATACTACTCCGCCGAAGCCTACCTCCTCCAGGCCAACCACGAGGCGGGCGAAGGGGACAACAAGCAGGCCAGGGCATTCGCGAGGGAATCGGAGGGATTTTCCGCCGAGGCGACGCGGAAGGCGGGGGGAGGCGCGAAATGAAGAATCGATACCTGTTCGGCTCCATGACGCTTCTCCTTGCGGTCCTGCTGGCGGCGGGCTGCGCCAAGCGCCAGATGACCAAGAGCCAGACCGACATCCTGGACGCCGTCGGGGCGAAGATCGCCAAGGCGGAGCAGATGGGGGCCAGGGAATGCGCCCCCAGGGAGCTGGCGTACGCGAGGGCGGAATACGACCACGCCCGCCACGAGGCGAACGAGAATTGGGAAAATGCGCAGCCGTATATCCGGAAAGCGAACAAGGCCGCCGACGATCTCCTCGAGAAGACGCGGCTCTGCATGGAAGCGAAGCGGCCGAAGCTCACGGTGCCCACGGAGACCGTCCCGGCGCCGCCGCCGCCCCCCCCATCCGAGGCGGCGCCCGTGCCGACGCCGGAGACAAGTGCATTCGAGAACATCCATTTCGACTTCGACAAGTCCTTCATCCGGGAGGACGCCAAGCCGGTCCTTGCTGCCGTGGCGGACTACCTGAAGAAGAAC
>PQAK01000202.1 GCA_003105225.1 Deltaproteobacteria bacterium
CGGCGGGGCCGATCACCTCGATCTCGATCCCCTCGCCCCTTGCCGCGGCCCGGAACGCATCTCCGTTTGACGCCTCCCGCAGGCACGCCGTTCCGCACGCGCGGTACCGGTCCACCCCGAGGCGGTCCATCTCCCTCCGGAACGCCCGCAACACGGAGAGGGATTCCCGGAACTCCGGCTCTCCGATGGCCCCGGTCTCCCGGAGGCGGCGCCCCATGCCGACGATGGCGCGTCGCCGCGCCACGGGGCCGGAACCGTCTCCCCGCCGCGTTCCGCGACGAGCATCCGGATCGTGTTCGTCCCGATGTCAATCGCCGCCAGGCGCGGCAACCGGTTCGCCCTCCCCCTTCTCCGGGATGGACCCCTCCCCGCCCGTGCGCTCCAGAACCCCGATGACGCTGGCCCCGTACAGATACGCCGCCGCGAAGAGGTAAGCAACGATTATAAAACAAATGATGCTGAACAAGGAACCGTAAAGAAGATTCAACTTGCTGAAACTCTTGACATAAAACCGGAAGCCGCCCTTGATCGCATAAAAAAGGAGAAGGAAGGCCGCGCTTCCGGTCAAGGCATGCGCCACGCGGACGCGAAGCGGCGCAAGATACCGATAGCTCAGATATCCGGCGATGAAGACCAGGCCGGCCAGTGCGCTCTCCCCGATCCCGGTGAGCAGCGCGTGGAACGCCTCGTCCCAGCCCGCCGAGATCCCCTTCGTCAAATAGGCCAGCCCCGACCACAGCGGCGGGACGAGGATGGCGGCCGAGGTCAGGACGATCAGCACCAGGACCAGGACGATGTGGAAAAGGGCGCTGCGCCAATATTGCCTCTTCTCCCGCACTCCCAGCATCACCGCCAGGGAGATGTGGACCGCGTCCGTCGCGGAATAGGAGGTGAACAGGAGCAGGAGCGACCCGATGACGCCGAAGGTCGTTCCGGATTCGATCAATTCCCTCAGGTTCGGAATGAGCACCCGCGCCCCGTAGGGGAAGGTGTCCCTCAGGATGTATCCCAGCGTCTCGAACGGCAGGTCGTTGCGCCCGATCAGCATGCCGGATGCGGCAAAGACGAAAAAAAGGATGGGGATGGCGGCCAGGAGGAGGTTGAAGGCCACGGCGGCGCTGTAGACCAGGCCATGGCTCCGGAAGAAGTGGGCGGTTCCGTCGCCCAGCACCTCCAGGATGCGCCTTGCGGCAGGCCTCATTTCTCCCGATAGACGATGCGGATGGGCGACCCGTTGAACCCGAAATGCGCCCGGATCTTGTTCTGCACGTATCGGGTGAAGGATTCGGGAACGCTTTTCCGGTCCTTCACGAATACAGCGAACGACGGGGGCATCACTCCGATCTGCGTCATGTAGAGCGCCCGGTTCCGGACATGCTTCGACGGGATGGGGACCGTGTAGATGAACGTCTGCGCCATCTTGTTCAATATCGCCGTCGGGACCCTCAGGCGGAACCCCTCGAACGCCTCCTCGATCTTCTTGAACAGGAGGGGGAGCCCCTTCCCGCTGGTCGCTACCGTGGGTACGATCGAAGCGAACGCGGCGTATCCCAGACCTTCCTGGATGGCGTGCATCCCCTTCCGCTTGTCTTCCTCTCCCTTCCAGAGGTCCGCCTTGTTCGCGGCCACGACCACGGCCCGCTCCTCGTTCAGGACATAGCGCAGGATCTGCTGGTCCTGGTGGGTGAGCCCTTCGGAGCCGTCGATCATCACGACGGCGAGATCGCAGTGGGAAAGCGAGTCGAGGCTCTTGATCACCGAGAACTTCTCCAGGACGTTTTCCGTCTTTCGCTTCGCCCGGATGCCGGCGGTATCGATGAAGAGGTACCGCTTCCCGCCGAATTTCACGAGGACGTCGATCGCGTCGCGCGTGGTCCCCGGCACTTCCGAGGCGATCACCCGCTCGTATCCGACGAGGGTGTTCACCAGCGTGGATTTCCCGACGTTCGGGCGGCCGACGATGGCGATCCGGGCGACGCCTTCCTCCGGGCGGGGCTCCGCCTCGGGCGTCTCAGGGATCAGGGCGGTGACCTCGTCCAGCAGTTCGCCCACCCCCGTGCCGTGCTCTGCGGAAACGGGGAAGATCCTGTCCGCGGCCAGCTCGTGGAACTGGTCGATGCTTTCCCTCCCCGCCCGCACGTCCACCTTGTTCGCGGCGAGGAAGAACCGCTTCTCCCGCTCGCGCAGCATTCCCGCGATCTCCTTGTCCAGCGGGAGGACCCCGTCGCGCGCGTCCACGAGGAAGATGACGACGTCGGATTCGTAGATCGCCCGCAGGACCTGCCCGCGCACCTTGGCGAGAAGGTCGTCGTCCTCCTGCTTCCCCGGCATGTATCCGCCGGTGTCCACCAGGTGGAACCGTTTCCCGTCGACCTCCACGGGCACGGAGACCAGGTCCCGCGTCACGCCGGGCTCCCCGAACGTGATCGCGCGCCGCCTGCCCGCGATGCGGTTGAACAGGGTCGACTTCCCGACGTTCGGGCGGCCGACCAGCGATATGGTGAACCCGGTCTTAGGCATACCCCAGCCGCGTCAGCGTGGATTCGTTGCGGGTCCAGTCCCTCTCGACCTTCACGAACAGCTCCAAGTATACCCGCTCCCCGGTCTCTTTCTCCAGTTCCAGCCGCGCCTCCGTGCCGATCTTTTTCAGCACCCGCCCCCCCCGCCCGATGATCATCCCCTTCTGGGAGTCCCGTTCCACGTAGATCTCCGCGAGGATCCGCACCAGCCGCTTTTCCGGCTCCTCCTTGTACTCCTCGATCGCGACGGCCACGCTGTAGGGAAGCTCCTCGGACAGCTCGTTGAACAGCTTCTCCCGGATGATCTCCTTGGCGATGAACCGCATGGGCAGATCGGTCAGGTCCTCCTCGGGGTAATAGGCCGGACCTTCCGGAAGGAGGTCGAACAGGCCGGAGAGGAATGCGTTCACTCCCTGCCCCTTCGTGGCGGAGAGGAGATACCCCTCCCGGTAGAGACCGCTCTCCATCAGCGCGTTCCGCTTCGCCTTCGCCGTGCTCTCCCCCATGCGGTCCACCTTGTTGACGACAAGCAGCCGGGGCACGACGACGTTTCCGAGGATCCCCCGCACCAGCGTTTCCTCCTCGCCGGCCTGCCCGGGGCGGTCGTCCACCAGGTGAACGACAATGTCGGACTCCGAGGCGATCCGCTCTGCGGTACGGACCATGTAGCTGTTCAGGGCCTTCTTCGGACGGTGGATCCCCGGGCTGTCCAGGAAGACGATCTGCCCCCGCTCCCCGGTGAGGATCCCCGCGATCCGGTCCCTCGTGGTCTGCGGCTTGCTGGTGACGATGGCGACCTTGGCGCCGAGGATCCGGTTGAGCAGCGTGGACTTGCCGACGTTCGGCCTGCCCAGGAGGGCGACGAACCCGGATTTCTTCCCTTCCGCCATTTACGGCCCTTCTTCCAGCCCGAGCTGCGAGAGCAGCTTTTGCGCCGCCTCCATTTCCGCCTCCTTCTTCGTCGCCCCGCTGCCCATCGCCTCGGTCCCGTCCGTCAGGCGGGCCGCCGCCGTGAACGTGTGGGAGTGCGGGGGGCCGGTCACTTCCAGGAGCCGGTACCTGGGCAGGGGGATCCTGCGCTTCTGGCACCACTCCTGGAGCCGGCTCTTGGCGTCGAACCCCGCGACCAAGTCGGCCACCTTCTCCTCTTCCCAGAAATGCCCCAGGATGAACTGTTTCGCTTTTTCGTATCCCCCGTCCAGGAAGACCGCGCCTGCGATCGCCTCCACGGCGTCGGCGATCATCTTGCGGGTCACTCCCCCCCCCTTCTCTCGCACGGAAGGGTCGGTCTGCAGCAGCTCGGGGACCCCGATCTTCTCGCCGACGCGAACCAGGTTGCGGTTGTTGATGACCGCGGAGCGCGCTTTCGACAGGACGCCTTCCCCGGTGTCGGGAAGCCTCCGGAACATCTCCTCCGCGACGCACAGGTTCAGCACGGCGTCCCCCAGGAACTCGAGCCGCTGGTAGGACATCTCGCCGGTATGGCCGCCGGCGACGGACGCGTGCCGCATCGCCTCCTTGAGAAGCCGCGACGAGGTGAACTTGTATCCGATCCGCCGCTCCAGTTCAGACATGGGCGCCCATCCGCTCCCCGGCCACTCCCTTTCCCGCGACCCTTGCCGCGCGCACCTTCAACAGTCCGCCGATATCGGCGCTTCCCCCGGGAATCGTCACCTCCACATAATTGCCCGAAGTCCCCGATACCTCGCCCTTTCCCGGGAGAACGGCTTCGGCGAGCACCTCCAGCACTCTTCCGACCTGGCCCTCGAGGAACGCGGCCCTTTTCTGCGCATCCAGCCGCAGCAGCCGCGCGACCCGCTCCTTTTTTTCCCGGGAGTGGACGTCGTCGGGCCATTGCGCGCTTTCCGTCCCCTCGCGCGCCGAGTAGGGGAAGACGTGGAGATAGTGTACCGGGATACGCTCGAGGAATCGAACCGTCTCTTCGAAATCTTCCGCGGTTTCGCCGGGGAAGCCGGCGATCACGTCGGCGCCGATCTGCACGTTTTCCACCTTGTCCGCGACGCGGGAGACGACCTCGGCGAACTTTCCGGTATCGTACGGGCGGCGCATCCGCGACAGGGTCTTGTCGCATCCGCTCTGCAGGGGGATGTGCAGGTGCGGACAGATCCGTTCGGACCCGGCGATCGTCTCGATCAGTTTTTCGGTCAGTTCCATCGGCTCGACGGAACTCAAGCGCAGCCGCACGGTCTCCGTTTCCTTGAGAAGCGACCCGATCAGGTCGGCAAGGCCTTCCTTTTCCCCGCGGTCCGTTCCGTACAGCCCGATGTGGATCCCCGTCAGCACCAACTCCCGCGCCCCTTCCCGCTCCGCTTCCGCCGCTTTCCCGAGGATCTCTTCCGGGGACAGGGACCGGCTCTTCCCGCGCGCCAGCGGAACCACGCAGTAAGCGCAGTGGAAATCGCACCCGTCCTGGATTTTGAGGAAATACCGCCGATGCCCCAGCAGCAGATCTGCCGCGTATTCCGAAAAAGGGGCCGGATCCGCCGGGTTCCCGCCGCCGATCCGCTGAAGGAGAAGCCCGAGTGCGCCTTCCTCCCCGATTCCGACCCAATGGTCGGCTTCGGGCAGCCTGCGCCTCTCATCGGGGGAAGTTTGCGCGTAGCAGCCGGTAAGGATCACCGTGGCGCCCGGGTGGTCGCGGCGCGCCCTGCGGACGAAGGCCCGGCTGTCCCGGTCGGCGCGGTGGGTCACCGTGCAGCTGTTGACGACGATCACGTCGGGGTGCGCCGCCGGGGAAACGACCTCGAACCCGGCCGCGGTCGCGTCCCGTGCGATGGAGGCGGAATCCGCGAAGTTCGCCTTGCAGCCGACGGTTACGACCGTCAGACGTTTGCGCATTCGATCCAGCCGCCGCCCAGCACCTCATCCCCGTCGTAGAGAACCAGGACCTGGCCCGGCGTCACGCTCTTCTGCGGAGCGTCGAAGCGCACGGAAAGCTTCCCGTTCTCGAAGCGGACCGTGGACGGGATGCCCGGGTGCCGGTAGCGGACCTTGACCGTCGCGACGAATTCGGCGGCCGGAGGCGCCCCCGCCACGAAGGACGGGCGGTTGACGACCGCGCCCGTTGCGAGCGTCTCGTCTTCCGTCCCCAGGACCACCTCGTTGCGGTCGGCGTCGATCGCCACGACGTAGAGCGGTTCCTTGGCGGCGATCCCCAGGCCTTTGCGCTGCCCGACCGTGTAGCGGAGGATCCCCCGGTGGACGCCCAAAACCTTCCCTTCCCGGTCGACGAAGTTCCCTTCCTCTTCGTGGATCCCCTTGCGGGAGAGAAACGACGCATAGGAGTGGTCGGTCACGAAGCAGATGTCTTGGCTCTCCCTCTTTTCGAAAACGGGGAGCCCCGCATCTTCGGCGATCCGCCGGACGTCGGCCTTCATCATGGAGCCCACGGGGAACCGGATCCGCCGCAGCCGCTCGGAATCGAGCGAAAACAGGAAGTACGACTGGTCCTTCGACTTGTCGGGAGCGGCGAACAGCCGCCGCCTGCCCGATGGATCCTCCCGGATGACGGCATAGTGCCCCGTGGCCACCCCTTCGGCACCCAGCTCGTCGGCCTTCCGGAGCAGCGCCCGGAACTTCAGGTGCTCGTTGCACAGGACGCAGGGGTTCGGCGTCCGCCCGCTGGAGTATTCCTGCACGAACGGGTCGATCACCTCCCTGCGGAAATCCTCCCGCAGGTTGAGCACGTAGTACGGGATCCCCAGGAGGTCGCACACGCGCCGGGCGTCGTAGAGGTCGTCCAGCGAGCAGCAGGTCCCCGCCCGGTCCTTCGAGACCGCGGAGAAATCGTACAGGTCCATCGAGATCCCGATGACCTCGAACCCTTCCCGCTGCAGGAGGAGGGCCGCCACGGAGGAATCGACCCCTCCGCTCATCGCCGCCAGGATGCGCCGTTTGCTCATCGGGCCTTGGCCTCCCTGTGGAACAGCGGGGACATGGCGCGCAGCTTGTCGACGACCGCCTCGATCGCATCCACGACGTAATCGATGTCCGCGTCGGTGTTCCCCCGCCCCAGGCTGAACCGCAGCGCCCCCTGCGCGTCCACGGGATCCGCGCCCATCGCCAGCAGGATGGGGGAAGCCTCGACGGAACCCGACGTGCAGGCCGATCCCGAAGAGCAGGCGATCCCCATCATGTCGAGGTTGAGCAGCAGCGCCTCCCCCTCGACGAACCGGAAGGAGAGGTTGACCGTGTTGGGCAGCCGGTCGGTCGGGTGCCCGTTCAGGACGATCTCGGGGATCCGGTCGAACAGCGCCTTCTCGAACTTGTCGCGCAGCCGCCGGGTTTCCCGCACCTCCTCGGGCATCCCCTGGCGCAGGAGCGAGAAGGCCTTCCCCATCGCCACGATGCCCACGACGTTCTCGGTCCCGCCGCGCCGCCCCCGCTCCTGGTGCCCGCCGTGGATCACCGATTCCAGTTCGATTCCCTTGCGCACGATGAGCCCGCCGGCGCCTTTGAGCCCGTTCACCTTGTGCCCGGAGAAGGTGAGCATGTCGACGGGCAGCGTCTTCCAGTCGATGGGGATCTTGCCGGTCGCCTGCACGGCGTCGGTGTGCATCAGGACGCCCGCCTCTCGCGCGATGCGCCCGATCTCCGCGACGGGCATGATGCAGCCGGTCTCGTTGTTGGCGTGCATGACGGAGACCAGGACCGTGTCCTTCGTGATCGCCTTGCGGACCGTGTCCGCCTCCACGATCCCCTGCCGGTTGACCGGC
Organism: Deltaproteobacteria bacterium; assembly: GCA_003105225.1. Taxonomy (GTDB): domain Bacteria; phylum Desulfobacterota; class Deferrimicrobia; order Deferrimicrobiales; family Deferrimicrobiaceae; genus FEB-35. Next base: position 7,256 of record PQAK01000202.1, read on the forward strand.
ACATAGGTGACGCGGAACCCCTGCGCCTCCAGGAACTTGCCGGTGTTCATGATCGCGGGGTGCTCGACCGCGGTGGTGACGATGTGCTTCCCGGCGTTCCCCTTGCGGTACGCGACCCCCTTGATCGCGAGGTTGTCGCTCTCGGTCCCCGAGCTGGTGAACACGACCTCCAGCGGCTGGCACCCGAAGAACGCGGCGATCTCCTGCCGCGCGTCCTCCACTTCCCGGCGCACCTCCCGCCCCGCCCAGTGGATGCTCGAGGGGTTCCCGAACTGTTCCGCAAGAAACGGCGCGACCGCCTTCTTTACCTCGGGATGGACCGGGGTCGTCGCATTGTGGTCGAGGTAGACCTGTCTCACGCCCTGACCTCCCTCGTTTCCTCCACGGGAGCTTCCCGGAAGAGGTCTTCTATGGAAATGGAGTCCAGGAATTCCTCCATCCGGGACTCGAGCGCATCCCACATCCCCTGCGTCTTGCACCGTTCGATCCGGCCGCACGTCCTTCCCGAACGCCGGCAGCCGACGTAGACGTCCCGCCCCTCCGCGGTGCGGATGATCTCCCCGATCGTGATCTGCGAGGGATGGCGGGTCAGGAGGAACCCCCCTCCCGGCCCCCGGATGCTCTTGACCAGGTTCCGCTTCCGCAGCCGGGAAAAGAGCTGCTGGAGGTACGGCTCCGGGATCTCTTCCTGCCGCGCGATGTCCTTGAGCGATACCGGGTTCCCCCGGGAAGACGCCGCAAGGCTCACCAACGCCATCACGGCGTACCGCCCCCGCGTCGTGATCTTCATCGGGCGGTTCCCACCCGCGGGCTCTCTTCCGGCTTCTCCAGCTTCCTGGTCAGCTCCTCGAGCCGCATCTCCACCGCGGCGACCTGTTCGGTCAGGCACTTGATCGCCTTTCCTTCCGGGTCCGGGGTCCCTGCGACTCCCGTCGGGTCGTTGTAGACGTTCCCCTCGCGGTAGACGATCCGCCCCGGGATCCCCACGACGGTCGAGTTGGGAGGCACGTCGCGGTTGACCACCGATCCGGAGCCGATCTTGGAGTTCTGCCCGATGCGGATCGCCCCCAGGATGGCCGCGCCCGCGCCGATGATCACGTTCTCCTCGATCGTCGGGTGGCGCTTCCCCTTCTTCCAGCTGGTCCCCCCCAGGGTCACCCCGTGGTACATCGTCACGTTCTTCCCGATCTCCGCGGTCTCCCCGATCACCACTCCCATGCCGTGGTCGATGAAGAATCCCTGGTCGATCGTCGCGCCGGGATGGATCTCGATCCCCGTGCACATCCGTCCGATGTGGGAGATGAACCGCGCCAGCAGCCGGAAATCGTGCATCCAGAGCCAGTGCCCGGCGTGGTGAAAGCGCATGGCGTGGAACCCCGGGTAGCAGAACAGGATCTCCAGCACGCTGCGCGCCGCCGGGTCGCGCTCGAAGATCACCTTGATGTCATTGCGGATTTGCTCGAACATCCGTTCCCCCTTCCCCCTGGGTTTATATCCTGACCAATCAGGTCAATTATTGTGGAATTTTACAAGAAAGGGAAGGATTTTTTTCAGCCGCTTTTCCTTGATCCCCCTTACCTGCAGGAGGTCCCGGGCCCTCCGGAACCCTCCCAGGCGCGTCCGGGTCTCCACCACGGCCCGCGCCACCGTCTCGGAGATCCCGGGCAGTTCCCCGATCTCGGCCGCGGAAGCCTCATTGATATCCACCCTTTTTCCCAGCAGATATCGTTGTTTCGCGGTGAGTTTCCCGGCAGGCGCGGTCGCGGCGCAATCGGTTGCAGGCATTGGGGATTCGGGCGGTGCCGGCGGCGAGGCCGCCGTCGAAATTTCCGGCGCGAGGATCGAGGGGGCGGGATCTGAAAAAAGAAATCGGCGCCCCGTGGCGCCGACATTCCAGACAAGAACCATCAGGGATACCAGCAGGCAGGCTTTATCTCTCCTCGTATCCCTCCTCGTCTCCTTTTTGCCTTCCATGCCGGGTCCTCCACAGCTTGTACCGGATGCTGTCCACCAGGGCCTGCCAGGACGCCTCGATGATGTTGTGCGAGACGCCGACGGTGCCCCAGGTGCTGTCCCTGTCCCCGGACTGTATCAAGACCCGTACCGAGGACCCGGTCCCCCCGGCTGGATCACGCGGACCTTGTAGTCGAGGAGCTTGACCTCGGCCAGCTCCGGGTAGAACTTCTCGAGCGCCTTGCGCAGCGCGTTGTCCATCGCGTTCACGGGGCCGTTCCCCATCGCGGCGGTGTGCTCCACCCGGCCGTCGACCTCGATCATGATCGTCGCCTCGGCGATCGGCTGCTGCTTCTCGGACCGCTTCTCGTCGATCACCCGGAACCCCTTCAGTTCGAAAAACGGCTCGTGCTCCCCCATCGCCTTGAGCACCAGCAGCTCGAACGACGCCTCCGCCCCCTCGAACTGGTACCCCTTGTGCTCCATCTCCTTGATCTGGTCGAGGATCCGCTCCGCCGCCGGGTCGCCCGGCTTGAACTTAAGCCCCTTCTCCTGGACCTTGGACAGGATGTTGCTGCGCCCCGCGAGGTCGGAAATCAGGACGCGCCGCTGGTTTCCGACGCGTTCGGGATCGATGTGCTCGTAGGTCCCGGGGTTGCGCCGGATGGCCGAAACGTGCATCCCCCCCTTGTGGGCGAACGCGGCGTTCCCCACGAACGGCTGATGGAGCCGCTTGCCCACATTGGCGATCTCCGCCACGTATCCCGACAGGGCCGACAGCTTCCGCATCTGCCCTTCCGGCAGGACCTCCCGCCCCATCTTGAGCTGCAGGCACGGGATGACCGAGACGAGGTTGGCGTTGCCGCACCGCTCCCCGTACCCGTTGATCGTCCCCTGGACCTGGGTGGCGCCGCTTTCGACCGCGGCCAGCGTGGTCGCCACGGCCATCTCGGAGTCGTTGTGGGTATGGATCCCGAGCGGCAGGCGGGTCGATTTCCGGACCTCGCGGACGATCCGCCCGACGTTCGAGGGGAGCGTCCCGCCGTTGGTGTCGCACAGGACCAGCCAGTCGGCCCCGCCGTCGGCCGCCGCCGCGAGCACCTTCATCGCATACTTCGGATTGCGGCTGTACCCGTCGAAGAAGTGCTCGGCGTCGAAGATCACCAGCTCGGCGCGCCTCTTGAGGAACTCGACCGTCTCGCGGACCGCCTTCAGGTTCTCGTCGAGCGTGGTGCGCAGCGCCTCGGTGACGTGGAAGTCCCACGACTTCCCGACCACGGTGATGACCGGCGTCCCGGCGGCGACGAGCGCCTTCATGTTGGCGTCCTCGTCGACCTTCTTCCCCACCCGGCGCGTCATCCCGAACGCGCACAGCTTCGCGTTCTTGAGCGGCAGCCGCTTCGCGTACTCGAAGAATTCCTTGTCCTTGGGGTTGCTGCCCGGGTAGCCGCCCTCGATGTAGTGGATGCCGAACTCGTCCAGTTTTCCGGCGATCGCGACCTTGTCGAGCACGGACAGGGAGATCTCTTCGGACTGGGTCCCGTCCCGCAGCGTCGTGTCGTACAGCGTCACGTTCTTCATACGGATCTCCGCCCTTCCGGTCCCGTCTTCTTCATTCGATGCGGCGCCGTCAGGCGGGGTTCCCCAGCCCGAACGCCGCGTGGAGCACGCGCACGGCCAGCTCGGTGTACTTCTCCTCGATGAGGACGGAGATCTTGATCTCGGAGGTGGAGATGCCGAGGATGTTGATCCCCTCGGCGGCCAGCGTCTCGAACACCTTCGTCGCGACGCCGGAGTGGGAGCGCATCGCCATCCCGACGATGGAGACCTTGGCGATCTTGTCGTCCCCCACCACCCGCTCGGCCCCGACTTCCTTCGCGGCCTTCTCCGTGATCAGCATCGCCTTCTTGTAGTCGGTGCGCCCGACCGTGAAGGTCAGGTCCGTGAATCCGGTGACGGAGACGTTCTGGACGATCACGTCGACCACGATGTTCGCCTCCGACAGCGGCTTGAAGATCTTCGCCGCGATCCCCGGCCGGTCGGGCACCTTGACCACCGTGATCTTCGCCTCGCTCTTGCTGTACGCCACGCCGGACACCACCGCCGTTTCCATGATTTCCTCCTCCGTCGTCACGATCGTTCCC
>PQAK01000203.1 GCA_003105225.1 Deltaproteobacteria bacterium
CCGGGTACGAGCAGCAGGGGCGCGATTACCCGATCGGATTCGTCCGCTGGACGGAAGGGAGGAATTTCGAGGCCGTCCTCGAGCTGATGCGGTCCGGCGGCCTCGACGTCCGGCCGTTGATCGGGAAGTCGGTCCCCTTCGACGCGGCGCCGTCGATCTACGAGAATCTGTCGGGGGACCGGTCGGGCCTGGGTATCCTGCTGGAATATCCCGGACCGGCGGAGCCGCCGCCGCAGGCGGCCGGGGTGTCCTCTCCGATGGCGTCCCCGCCCGCGGCGGGAGCCGGCGCCGCGGCGGTGGGGTACCTCGGGGCGGGGGGGTTCAGCCAGCAGGTGCTGCTTCCCGCCCTGAAGGCGACCTCGGCCCGCCTCGTGGCGGTCGCCTCGGGCAAGGGGGTGACGGCGGCCTACGCGGCCCGGAAATTCGGCTTCGCCTCGGCCTCCGCGGACACCGATTCCGTTCTCTCGGACCCCGCCGTGAACACGGTGTTCATCGCCACGCGGCACAACCTGCATGCCCGCATGGCGGCCGCGGCGCTGCGCGCGGGAAAGCACGTCTTCGTGGAAAAACCGCTCGCGCTGAACGAAGAAGATCTCCTGGAAGTGATACGGGCTTACGAGGAGGCCGGCGCGCGGAACCCCCTGCTGCTCACGGTGGGGTTCAACCGGCGGTTCGCTCCCCAGGTGCGGAAGATGACGGAGCTCCTCGCGGGCGCGGCGGAGCCCAAGGCGATGGTCCTGACGGTCAATGCCGGCAGGATCCCGGCGGACCACTGGACGCAGGACCGGGAGGAGGGGGGCGGCCGGGTCCTCGGGGAGGGCTGTCATTTCGTCGACCTGCTGCGGCATCTTGCAGGTTCGCCCATCGTCGATGTAAGCGCCGCGTCGGTCGGCGGAACGCCTTCCGACGGCATCCGGGAGGACAAATCCGTCTGGACCTTGAGCTTCGCGGACGGCTCCCTGGGAACCGTCCACTATCTCGCGAACGGCCATAAAAGCTTTCCGAAGGAGCGGCTGGAGGTGTTCTGCGGCGGGCGGATCCTCGTCCTCGACAATTTCCGCCGCCTGGCCGGATACGGATGGAAGGGATTCCGGGGGCTGGACCTCTGGCGCCAGGACAAGGGGCACGCGGCGGAGGTTGCGGCGTTCGTCGCGGCCGTGGAAAAAGGGGGCGCTCCCCCCATCCCGTTCGGGGAGCTGGTGGAAGTGACCCGGGCGACGTTCCGCATTGCGGAAAGACTGCGCCGGACCTAGGCGACGTTGCCCCTTTCCCTGTACCTCCACACGGCGCGGCACCTGAGACCCTGCCAGGTCTACGGCAGGGTCTTTCGCCTCCTCCCCCGTCCCCTTCCGCCGGCGCTGCCGGCCCTGCGGAGAAGGGAGAACCGGGGAGAGTGGGTGCTGCCGGCCCGGCGGGAGCCGAGCATGACCGGGCCGTCACGGTTCCGGATCCTGAACGTCGAACGGAACATTGACGGCAGAGACGACTGGAACGCGCCGGAAATCCCGAAGCTCTGGCTGTACCATCTCCATTACTTCGACGACCTCAACGCGCGGGGGAACAGGGAGCGGAAGGCGTGGCACGAGCCCTGGATCGCGAGGTGGATCCGGGAAAACCCGCCCCCCCGCGGGAACGGCTGGGAACCGTATCCCACGTCGCTGCGGATCGTGAACTGGATCAAGTGGGCGCTGGGCGGCGGCGCGCTGTCCGGGGAAGCGGCGCGAAGCCTGGCGGCCCAGGCCGGCTACCTGGAGCGTAGGCTGGAGACCCATCTGCTCGGCAACCATCTCTTCGCCAACGCCAAGGCGCTGGCCTTCGCGGGGCTTTTTTTCAAAGGCGATGCGCCGGACCGCTGGCTGAAAAAGGGAATGAAGATCCTGCGGGGGGAGGTCCGGGAGCAGGTGCTCCCCGACGGAGGACATTTCGAGCGGTCCCCCATGTACCACGGCATCATCCTGGAAGACCTCCTGGACCTGGTCAACCTGGTTCGATCCTTCGGCGCGGAGGCAGGCGGTGAGTGCGGGGGATCGGCGGAGGGTTGGGAGGAGACCGCCGCCCGGATGCTCTCGTGGCTCCGGGTCATGTGCCATCCCGACGGGGAGATCGCCCTGCTGAACGACGCCGCGTTCGGCATCGCGCCGCGGCCCTCGGAGCTCGAGGCATATGCGCGGCGGCTGGGGGTGCAACCGGCGGCGGTTCCCCGCGACGGAGCGACAAGCCTTGCGGAGAGCGGCTACGTGCGGATCCAGGAAGCGGACGCGGTATTGCTCCTCGATGTCGGGCCGTTGGGCCCGGATTATCTTCCGGCGCACGGGCACGCGGACACCCTGACGTTCGAGCTGTCCCTGCACGGGGGCCGCGTCATCGTGGATTCGGGGACGTCGGTTTACGATGTCGGTCCGGACCGGCGGTACCAGCGCGGAACATCGGCCCACAACACGGTGGTCGTCGACGGCCTGGACTCCTCGGAGGTCTGGGGAAGCTTCCGGGTGGCGCGGCGGGCGAAGCCGTTCGGGCTCCGGGTCGACGAGCGGGAAGGCGAAATCTCGGTCGAGTGCGCCCACGACGGGTACCTGCGGCTTCCCGGCCGCGTCGTCCATCGCCGCACCTGGACGGTTTCCCCGGGCCGATTGAGCGTGGAGGATGTCCTGGCGGGCGGTTTCCGTTCGGCCCGATGGAGCGTCCTGCTGCATCCCGAAGCCGTGGAGCGGCCGGAAGAGACGCGCCGCGAGGGGCCGCCCGCGCGTTCGGGCGGATGGCGTCTTCCCGGCGGCCCTGCCGTCCGCTGGCGCGTGGCGGAAGGGGACGCCCGCTACGAGGATGCCCGGTATCATCCGGAATTCGGCGTCTCGAAGGGGACGGTCCGCCTGGCGGGAGATTTCCCGGGGAGCCGGAGCCGGTTCGAGTTGGAGTGGGACTGACGTGCGCATCCTGTTCGTGAGCGATAACTTCCCGCCCGAGCGCAACGCCCCCGCGACGCGGGTCCATGAGCACGCCTGCTACTGGGTGAAGTGGGGACACGAGGTGACGGTCTTGACCTGCGTCCCCAATTTTCCGGAAGGGAAGGTGTATTCCGGCTATCGGAACCGATGGCGGCAGGAAGAATGGATCGACGGCATCCGCGTCGTCCGCGTCAAGACCTTCATCACGGCGAACGAGGGAACCCTGCTGCGCACGCTCGATTACCTCTCCTTCATGGCAAGCGCTTTCATCGCCGGCGCCTTCCTGCCGAAACCGGATGTCGTCATCGCCACGTCCCCCCAGTTCTTCGCCGCGGTCGCTGGCTGCGGCCTGTCCGGCCTGCTCGGGAGGCCATACCTCCTGGAAGTGCGGGACCTGTGGCCGGCCTCCATCGCGGCCGTGGGCGCGCTGAAGGAATCCTTCCTGCTCCGGCTGCTGGAGCGCGTGGAGCTGTTCCTGTACCGAAAGGCGTCGGCGATCGTTGTCGTGACGAATGCGTTCAAGGAGGACCTGGAGCGCCGGGGCGTTCCCCCGGGGAAGATCGCCGTGGTGATCAACGGGGTCGACCTCCCGCGCTACGCCCCGAGGCCCAGGGATCCGGAGCTGGAGGCGAAGCTCGACCTCGCGGGCCGGTTCGTGGTGGGATACGTCGGAACGCACGGCATGGCCCATGCCCTGGAAAAGGTCCTGGACGTCGCCGGCCGGATGCGGGAGGCTGCGGGGATCCGCTTTCTCTTCGTGGGCGGGGGAGCGGAGAAAGCGAAGCTGGTGGAGGAGGCGGAGAGGCGAGGCTTGACGAACGTGACGTTTCTTCCTCCCCAGCCCAAGGAGCGGATGCCGGAGATCTGGAGCCTCTGCGACGTGGCGCTCGTCCATCTGAAGAACTCCCCGGCGTTCGCGTCCGTCATCCCCTCGAAAATCTTCGAGGCCATGGGGATGGGACTGCCGATCGTGATTGCGAGCCCGAAAGGGGAGGCAGGCGGCATCGTCGAAGGGGACGGCGCCGGCATCTGGGTCCCGCCGGAGGATCCGTCCGCACTGGAAGGAGCCGTCCTGCGGCTGAAGGACGATTCGGCCCTGTATGAACGGTGCGCCGCCGGGAGCCTCGCCGCCGCGCCCCGCTACAGCCGCGAGCGAAAGGCGGAGGAGATGATCCGCGTCGTGGAGCGTATCGGAAAAAGGGGATAAGGATGGGAAACCGGAACCTGCACATCCTGCTCGTCGCGGGCGCGCGGCCCAACTTCATGAAGGTGGCGCCGGTGCGCCACGCCCTGGACGCCCGGGTGGAGCCGTCGCGGAAGAGGGGGATCGACCTGCGCGTCTCCATCGTGCACACCGGCCAGCATTACGACGCGAACATGTCGGACGTCTTCTTCAGGGAGCTGGGGATCCCCGCGCCGGACCGGCACCTCGAGGTGGGATCGGGATCGCATGCGGAGCAGACCGCGAGGATCATGGTCGCCTTCGAAAAGGCCCTCCTGGACGACCGCCCGGACCTGGTCGTCGTGGTGGGAGACGTGAACTCGACGGTCGCCTGCGCCCTGACGGCGAAAAAAATGGGGATCCGCGTCGCGCACGTCGAGGCGGGGCTGCGGTCGTTCGACATGGGGATGCCGGAAGAGATCAACCGGAAGCTGACCGACGCGATCAGCGATCTTTTGTTCGTCACCGAGGAATCGGGATCGGCGAACCTGCGGGCGGAGGGAATACCGGCCGACCGGATCTTTACCGTGGGCAACGTGATGATCGACACCCTGGTGCGCAACCTCGCGAGGCTGGAGAGCGGGGAATTCGTCCCTTCGGAGCCCCTGCGGGAATTCTGCGCCCCGGGGCGGAAATACGCGGTGCTCACGCTGCACCGGCCCTCCAACGTGGACCGGGTGGAAATCTTCCTCCCGCTGTGGCGGGCGATCGTCGAGATCGCGCGGACGGCGCCCATCCTCTTCCCCGTCCACCCCCGCACGCGGGCCCGGATCGCGGCGACCGGGTGGGTGCCGCCGGCCTCGGGGGCGCTACGCCTCCTGGATCCGCTCCCGTATGTGGAGACGCTCTCGCTGGTGGACCGGGCCGGCCTCGTCATCACCGATTCCGGTGGTCTGCAGGAGGAGACGACCTACCTCGGCGTGCCGTGCCTCACCGTGCGGCCCACCACCGAGCGGCCCGTGACCTGCGAGCAGGGGACCAACCGCCTCGTCGCCGCCGAACGGGGGGCGATTCTGGTGGCTGCCCGCGAAGCCCTGGCGGCTGGGCGCCCCGCGCCCCGCGCCATCGAGCGGTGGGACGGCCGGACCGCCCTGCGCATCCTAGCGTCGGCGTGGGGATCGGCGTGCTGGTGGGCGACGGGCCAAGCGTGGGCGTCAGGGTCGGCAGCGGCGTCGGCGTCGGGATCGGCGTGTACGCCTACCTCGGCTATCCCCTCATCCTCCGGATTCTAGGCGTGTTCATCCGGCGGCCCGTGCGGCTGGAAGAGCCGAAGGAATGGCCCGTCATCACGTACGTGGTCCCGGCGTACAACGAAGAGGCCTCCATCGCGCGGGTGCTGGACGGCGTCCTGGCCTCCGACTATCCCGCCCACCGCCGCCAGGTCCTGGTGGGCTCCGACGCCTCGACCGACCGCACCGACGAGATCGTGCG
>PQAK01000204.1 GCA_003105225.1 Deltaproteobacteria bacterium
TTCGAGATCCAGATCATCGGGTTCGCCAAGCAGATCGGGGACATCGCGGACGGCGCCTCGGGGGTGCTCGAGTTCTGCGGCATCGCGCTCCTGCTGACGGGCCTTGCGGTGTACTGGTACTGCCGCTCCATCCGGTTCACGATGCTGCCCATCGTCTGCTCCCTGACGTCGCTGGTGTGGCAGTTCGGCACCCTGCGCCTGCTCGGGTACGGCCTGGACCCGCTCGCCGTCCTGGTGCCGTTCCTGGTGTTCGCCATCGGCGTCTCGCACGGCGTCCAGCAGATCAACTTCATCGTCCGGGGGCTCGCCCACGGGAAGACCACGGAGCAGGCGGCGCGGGAGAGCTTCACGGGGCTCCTGATCCCCGGGACGCTCGCCCTGATCACCGCCATCGTTTCCTTCATCACCCTGGTGCTGATCCCGATCCCGATGGTGCGCGAGCTGGCCATCACGGCGTCCATCGGGGTGGGCTACAAGATCGTCACGAACCTGCTCATGCTCCCGGTGGCGGCATCCCTGTTCACGTTCACGAAGGAGTACGCGGAAAAGGCGATGCTGAAGCGGGAAGAGCGCTCCCGCTGGCTGCACGCGCTGGCCCGGGTGGCCGAGCCGAGGAACGCGATCATCGCCGTGTCGATCGCGGCGGCGATCTTCGGCCTGTCCGTGTGGCAGAGCCGCGGCAGGGTGATCGGGACCCTGCAGCCGGGAGCCCCGGAGCTGCGGCCGGAAGCCCGCTTCAACCGCGACGCCGTCGCCATCTCGGAAGGGTACGACATGGGGCTCGACTGGCTGACGGTGGTCTTCGAGGCGCCCCCGGACTCGGACCGCAACGTCGCGATCGGCGCATTCGTGGACGACTTCGCCTGGAGGATGTCGAATATCCCGGGCGTGATGTCGGTCGACTCCTACGCCAACCAGCTGCGCCTCTACAACGAGGGCTATAACGAAGGCAGCCCGAAGATGTCGGTGGTCCCGATCGATCCCATGAACTACGCGGGCCTCAACGCGGAGATCGCGCGCCTGCGCGGGTACATGAACAAGGACGCCAGCATGACGGCGGCCCACATCTACCTGACCGACCACAAGGCGCAGACGATCAACGGCGTGATCCGGGCCGCCAAGGAGTTCCGGGACACCCACCGCCTCGAGAACGTCAAGGTCCGGCTGGCCGCCGGGAACGCGGGGGTGCAGGCGGCGATCAACGACGAGGTCGAGAAGAGCGAGCTCCCCATGATGCTGTACGTGTACGCCGCCATCCTCATCCTCGTTTTCCTCGCCTACCGGGACCTGCGCGCCATGCTGGCCTGCTGCATGCCCCTGGCCGTCGGGACCTTCATCGGGTACTGGTTCATGAAGGAGCTCCAGATCGGCCTCACGGTGGCCACGCTGCCCGTGATGGTGCTGGCGGTGGGGATCGGGGTGGACTACGCCTTCTACATCTACAACCGTCTCCAGCTGCACCTGGGCGAGGGGGCGACGATCTACCAGGCGATGGAGAAGGCGCTCGCCTTCGAGGCGATGGCGACCATCTTCACGGCGATCACCCTGGCGCTCGGCGTGGTCACCTGGTCGTTTTCGCCGCTCAAGTTCCAGGCGGACATGGGGAAACTGCTGGCGTTCATGTTCATCGTGAACCTCATCATGGCGTTGACCGCGCTGCCGGCATTGGCCGTGGTGCTGGAGAGGATCCTGCCCCGGAAGAGCCGGGCGCACGTGTCCGAGATCCTGAGCCACCCGGTCGACAAGATCGGCATTCCGGGGCGGAGGGGATGACCATGTTCGAAAGGACCACCGCCGGCGGGAACTTCCTGCCGGTCCGGATTTTCGCAGGGGCGCTGCTGCTGGCGATCCCCGCCTTTGCCGGGCAAGGGGCTCCTCCTTCGCCCCTTCCGGGCGCCGCACCCGTCTCCCTGAAGCTTCAGCCGGCGGAAATCACCCCGGCGGCGACGAAGGCGATGATGCTGTCGACCGCCAGGGCGGGAAAACGGATGGTCGCGGTGGGGGACCGCGGCATCGTGCTGCTGTCCGACGACGACGGCGGAACCTTCCGCCAGGCGAAGTCGGTCCCGGTCCGGTCGACGCTGACCGCGGTCTGCTTCGCCGACGAGCGGACCGGCTGGGCGGTGGGCCACTGGGGGATCGTGCTCCGGACGGACGACGCGGGGGAAAACTGGAAGGTGCAGCGCTCCGACACCTCGGTGGACCAGCCGTTGTTCTCCGTGTATTTCCGGGACAAGGACCAGGGCTGGGCCGTGGGGCTGTGGTCGCTGATGGTAACGACCAGGGACGGGGGGAAGACCTGGAACCGGGTGCGGCTTCCGGCTTCCCCGGGGGGCCGCAAGGCCGACCGCAACCTGCTGAAAATCTTTTCCAGCAGGATCGGGACGTTGCTGGTCGCCGCGGAACAGGGCGTCGTGCTGCGCTCCATCGACGGCGAGAACTGGACCGTCGTGGACACGGGATACAAGGGGAGTTTCTGGACGGGGATCGCACTGAGCAACGGCACCCTGATGGTGGGCGGCCTCCGGGGAACGATCTACCGCAGTGCGGACGAGGGGCGCACCTGGAGGGAATCGAAGACGGACTTGAAGTCTTCGATCACGGACATCGCCGAAGCGGGAGGGAAGATCATCGCCGTGGGGCTGGATGGCGTCATCCTGGAAAGCGATAACGGCGGCGCCACGTTCAAGGGGACCCAGCGGGGGGACCGCCTGCCGTTCACGGCGCTCGCGATATCGAACAATGGCCGTCTCGTGAAATTTTCCAAGCAGGGGATCGTGGAGGATCCCCCTCCCGCACCATCGAAGTAGGCGCGGTTCGCGACCCCCCTTCCCATGTTGCCGCCGGATTCCACGAGGCTCCTGTTCGACAAGAAGGAACGCTCCGGCAAACCGGAACCGTTGAAGGGGGTGCGGGTGCTGGAGGTCTGCTCCGTGGTCCTGGGGCCCGCCGCGTGCGATTACCTGGCGGAATTCGGCGCCGAGGTGATCAAGTTCGAGGGGCAGAAGGGGGACCAGATGCGGTTCGTCACCCCCTATGCCTAGTTCTGGAAGGGGATGTCGCCGGGCCTGGAAATCGAGAACCACAATAAATACTGGATGGGGATGCACGTGGGGAATCCCCGGGCCAGGGAGCTGTTCCTGGAGCTGGTAAAAAAATCGGACGTGGTCGTCGACAATCTGACCCCGGGACGAATGGCGAAATGGGGACTGGATTACCGGAATCTCAAGGAAGCGAATCCGGGGATCATCCACCTGCACGTTTCCGGCTACGGAAGCTGGGGGCCGTGGACGGGCAGGACCTCCTATGACGCCGTGGCCCAGAGCATGGGGGCCCTGGCGCCCATCACGGGTTTCGAGGACCGGGGGCCGATCAAATCGGGAGTCTGGATCGCCGACTGGATCACGGGCCTCATGTGCGCCAATGCGGTCCTGTCCGCCTTGAACTACAGGGAACGGACCGGCGAGGGACAGTTCATCGATTATCTGCAGGTGGAAAACATCATCCGGTGGCTCGACTGGACGTGGCTCTACGCGTTCCGGACCGGTGAGGACCGGAAACGGTCCGGCAACAGGGATCTCGCGATCTGTCCCTCGGACCTGTTCGAGTGTCTCGACGGGCAGGTGGCGCTTGCGGCATTCAGCGAGGAGGAGTTTCGCGGTTTGTGCCAGGCCATGGAACAGATGGACCTGTTCGAGAGGTTTCCCGATCCCGTCGATCGATTGAAGGATGAGAATGCCAGGACGGTGCTCGGCCGGATTGCCGTTTGGGCCGGAAGCAAGCGCGTGCAGGAAGTGGAAGCGCTGGCCAGCCGGCATGGCTTTGCCGCCTCCAGGGTATTGGAGGCGAAGGATGTATATCACAGCGAACATTTCCGGGAGCGCGGCGCCATCCAGGAATACGAGGATCCCCTGTACGGGAACATGGTGCAGCAGTGCTATCCCCCGGTGATGAGCGAGACCCCCGGCAGGCTGAAATGGAGCTGCCGTCCGTTGGGATTCGATAACCGTTACGTTTTGAAAAAAATATTGGGCTTGTCCGGCGAGGAGATCAGCAGGCTCGAGGAAGCGGGGACGGTGTTCCGATGGAATCCCGATGTCCCCTCGCAATGTCCGCCTCCCGGATGGGACGGGAGATCCGGAGTCAAGCCGGCCTGACGCGGCGCGGCGATTCCGCAAATCACGGATGGAGCGCTGATCCATGGAGGAATCGAAAATCGTCGGCCTGGCGCCGAATCCGGAATATGCGAAGTGGGCGCATCGCGAAACCGATCCCGACGATATCCCGGGAAAACCGGAAGCCCTCGACGATACGATCGTACTGGATGTGAGCCACGGCAGCTTTGCCGGGCTGTTCGCCTCCTCCGTCCTGGCGGAAATGGGAGCCGAAGTCATCCGCGTCGAACCCCCCGGGGGAGACCTTGCCAGAAAGATGTCCCCGTACGGGATGATGATCCGGGACGCCGGCCTGGGCTACATCACGGAAGGGCGGAATAAATTCCATGTCACCCTCGATATCGCCGGGCAGGAGGGGAGAAAGCTTTTTCGGGCCCTCGCGGATAAGGCCGATGTGCTGATCCATTCCTTCAAGCCGGGTACCCTGGAGGGATGGGGGCTGGGGTATGGACACCTCCGTGAAAGCAATCCCGGCTTGATCTTCACCGCCATCCACACCTACGGGCAGTTCGGGGACGATGCCGAAAAGCATTCCAACCAGCCGGACTACGACATCCTCGACCAGGCCCGGGGCGTCATCATGTCCGTCACGGGCGAGCCGGATCTCGATCCCGAGGTGCCGGAGCAGTTCAAGAAGCCGTTGAAGCAGGGGAACTGGATGGGGTGGTACGCCGGCGGCGCCTGGGCGGCGTTCGGGATCCAGATGGCCATGTTCCACAAGCGGAAGACGGGCAAGGGGCAGTTCATCGACGCTTCCCCGCCGGAAGGGCTGATGGCCATCTCCAATTACGTCATGCAATATTTCCACATGTCGGGCCAGCAGATGCCCAGGGCCGGGAATTACGACTACGCCGTTTTTCCGTACACGTACGTGAAGTGCAAGGACGGCTTCACCTTCATCTCCGGATTCTCGGATCCCAACTGGTCCGCCTTGTGCGAGATCATGAACCGACCCGACCTGCTGGAGCGGTTTCCGTCCATCAAGGAGCGGCTGACCCCCGAGAACCAGCCGATCATCCAGCACGAGATCGAGCTGTTCACGGCGCAGTACACCTCGGACGAGATCCAGCGGATGATCACGGAATACGGCAAGCGGCCCGACAAGAAGGGCACGGTGGTCACGGGAAGGCTCGAGACGCCCCTGGAAGTCCTGCAACGGGAACACTGGGAAGCGAGGAAGACGTTCGTCCGGATCGACGATCCGCACTACGGGGAACTCCTGGTGCAGAATTCCTCCTTCAAGTCCATGTCCAGGACTCCGGGGAGGGTCAAATGGGCATGCCGGCCCATCGGAGCGGACAATGCTCTCGTCTATCGGAAGTACCTGGGGCTGGATGAGCGGAAACTCAAGGAATTGAAGGAAAACGGAATCGTCTGAAGGATTCCGTTCCCTGCATCGATCCGGCGGGCCGCCGTTCGGGTCCCTTACCCGGAAAGCGGCCGGAGGGCCAGGCGGACCCCCCGGCTGATCTCCAGCGAAAAGCTTCCCAGCCCGATCGCCTCGACGACATCGATCACCGAGGGGGAGTGCTCCAGCAGGGGGAACATCTCCGCCGAAGCGTAGACCCGGATCCCTTCCGCCTCGCCCAGGTAACGGTCGGTGCCGCCCACCCGGAAATTCTTCATGAGGATGGGGGCGGTGTTCTCGCAACACCCGCCCCCCACGAGGATCACGAGGGAATCCGACGGGTTCTCGGCCCGGATTTCCGAGAGAAGCGCCCGGGCCTTGTCGGTGAAGCGAAGGTCCACGATCCCTCCTGGCCCGCATTTCTCACCAGCCTCCTGCTGCGGCGGCGGATACGGGCATGTCTCCTGCGTTGCGCTCCTTCGTTCTCCTCGCCGTAGTGTCAACTACGTCTGCGTCGCCCGAAGTTCGCGCGCCTTGTATCCACGCCCGTCTCCACCCCCTCGCGACGGAGCCCGGTGAGAAATGCGGGC
>PQAK01000205.1 GCA_003105225.1 Deltaproteobacteria bacterium
CACTCGAAGTAGGTCTTCTCCCACTGGGCGGGGACGATGCGGGTCTCCCCCGCCTTGACGGCCCGGATCGCGGGCTCCGCCAGCGGCTTCGTCCGGACGAACCATTGAATGCTCTCCGAGGGTTCCACGACCGTATGGCACCGGTAGCAGTGGCCGACGTTGTGGAGGTAGGGCTCTTCCTTCACCAGGAGATTTTCCGCCTTCAGCCTTTCCACGACGGCCTCGCGGCAGGCGAACCGGTCCATGCCCGCGAAGGCCCCCGCCTCGTCGGTCATCTTCCCGGATTCGTCGATCACCCGGACGGAGGGAAGCTCGTGCCGCCTCGCCACCTCGAAATCGTTCGGGTCGTGGGCGGGGGTGATCTTCACCGCGCCGGTCCCGAACCCCCGGTCCACCATCTCGTCGGAAATCAGGGGGATGGGCCGGTTCGCGAGCGGGAGGCGCAGCGTCGCGCCGACGCGTCCGGAATACCGCTTATCGCCGGGATTCACGGCGACGGCGGTATCCCCCAGCATCGTTTCCGGGCGGGTCGTCGCCACCACCACGCTGCGGCGGCCGGACAACTCCGGGTAGCGGATATGGTAGAGGGCGCCGCGCGTCTCCTCGTAGCTCACCTCGAGGTCGGACAGCGCCGTGCGGCAGCGGGGGCACCAGTTGATGATGTAGCGCCCGCGGTAGATGAGCCCTTTCCGATAGAGGCGGACGAACGCCTCGCGCACGGCCCGGGAAAGCCCCTCGTCCATCGTGAACCGCTCCCGCTCCCAGTCGCAGGACGCGCCCAGGCGCTTCAGCTGCTTCAGGATGACGCCGCCGCTCTCCTCCTTCCACTGCCACACCCGGGCGATGAACTTCTCCCGCCCCAGGTCCTGGCGGCTGATCCCCTCCTTGGCCAGCTCCCGCTCCACCACGTTCTGCGTGGCGATGCCGGCGTGGTCGGTACCCGGCAGCCAGAGGGTGTTGCGTCCCAGCATCCGGTGGTAGCGGATGAGCACGTCCTGGAGCGTGATGTTCAGGGCGTGCCCCATGTGCAGGGAACCGGTGACGTTGGGAGGGGGGATGACGATGGAATACGCATCTCCCGGACGGGACGGATCGGCGTGGAAAAATCCCCGCTCCGTCCAGAACGCGTACCACCGCTCTTCGATCCCTTTCGGGTCGTAAGCCTTGTCCTGCTCCTGGCCCGCCATCAGGGAGTTTTTTTCTCGGTCTTCTCGCGGATCCGGGAGATCTCCTCCCGGATCAGCGCCTCAGCGGCCTGCGGGATGACTTCCCACGCCACCGTTTCGACGGTTTCCCGGATCTTCCCGGAGATTTCCGCCACGATGCGGTCCATCTGTTCCCACAGGACTTTTTCCACGGCTTCCGCGGTCACCCGTTCGATGATCTCCCCCGCGCGCGCGGAAAACTGCTCCCGAAGCGCGCTGTTCAGGGCCGCCGCCGCGGGGGGCTCCGCCGGGGGAGGAGGCGGCTCTTTTTCGGGAAGAGACGCATCGGCCTGAAGCATCTTCACCTCCTCGAACTCCTCGATGTCCTCGAGTTCCTCGATCGCTTCCACCGCTTCGACTGCCTTGGAAAGGTCGGTGATCGCTTCCGGGGCATCGGTATCCGGCTCCCCCTCGATGTGCGCAACCGCCGCCGGTTCCTCCAGGTCCTCCAGGGAAACGTCGAATTCCCCCAGGGACATGCCTTTCTCCGCGCCCGGCGGAATCAGGGACACGCCCGCCAACAGGTCATCGGTCCGCTTCATCTCGGCAGCCGCGGGCGGCTTCCCGCTTTCCTTTTCCACTTCTTCGAGCACGTCGCTGAAATCCCACGGCTCATCGGCGGCCGGGGGGATTTCCTCCTTGTCCTTCCTCCCGGCCCCTTCCGTCCCCCGCAGCATCCCGTTCACCTTGTCGATCAGCTCCTGGGACTCGAACGGCTTGTAGAGGACGCCGCGGGCGCCGCACTTCCGGAACCTCTCCTCGTCGAATGGGACGAGGGTTCCGGAGAGGATGAGGACCGGGCACGACCTGGTCTTTTCGGCGGTCATGAGCTCTTCCGCCACCTGGAACCCGTCCTTGTCCGGCAGCGTCACGTCCGCCACCACCAGGTCGGGAACAGTCGCTTCCGCGAGCCGGATGGCATCGATGCCATTGTCGACCACGGTCAGCGAAACGTCCGACTGCGCAAACGTCAGCTCGAACACTTTCCGGATCGTCAGGCTGTCCTCG
Source organism: Deltaproteobacteria bacterium (assembly GCA_003105225.1). Lineage (GTDB taxonomy): Bacteria > Desulfobacterota > Deferrimicrobia > Deferrimicrobiales > Deferrimicrobiaceae > FEB-35. The sequence goes on from PQAK01000205.1 coordinate 2,214, forward strand.
GCCAGCAGAATGCGTTTGCCCATGGGCCCTCCGAATGGTTCCTCATTTTAGGAGGATTCCGGAATCTTTTCAACGAAAACGAGGTCGACTTCCCCCCGCTCCACGTCGGCGCGCCGGACCCTGACCCGGAGCCGGTCTCCCAGGGCGAACCGGTTTTTCCGGTACGCTCCGTACCACTCCCCCCGCTCGGCGGAATACCGGTATTCGTCATCCCGGAGCGTGGAGACGTGGATGAACCCCTCGGCCATGCACTCCAGGAGCTCGACGAAGAATCCGGATCCCACGAGGGAGGAGACGACCCCCGTGAAGGGCTGCCCGACCTTTTTCGAGAGATAGAGCGCCTTGGAGCGCTGCTCGACGTCGCGCTCCGCCTCCATCGCGGTCCGTTCCCGTGCGCTCAGGTGCTCGCCGACCTCGGCCCCCTTTTCCTCGAGCGCGGCCGCGTACGGGGAGAGCCGGTTCTCCCCCAATGCGGCTTTCAGCACCCGGTGGACGATCAGGTCGGGGTACCGGCGTATCGGCGACGTGAAGTGCGTGTATTGGGGCAGCGCGAGCCCGAAGTGGCCCAGCGGCTCGGGGCCGTAACGCGCGAGCATCAGGCTGCGCAGCAGCAGCATGTTGATGGTTTTTTCGTATTTTCCGCCGCGGGCCGCGGCGGCCCAGGCCTGCAGCCGGAAGGAGACGTCGCGCCGGTCGGTGACCTTCGCCCGGCGCAGCAGCCGTGCGGCGGCGTCCTCGAATTCCTCCATGCGGTCCTCTTTCGGAGGCTCGTGGATGCGGGAGAGATACGCGAATCCCTTCCCGGAAAGGAACTCCGCCACCGCGGTGTTCGCCACCAGCATGAACTCCTCGATCAGCC
>PQAK01000206.1 GCA_003105225.1 Deltaproteobacteria bacterium
GACGGTGGCGATCGACCACCGGGAGTGGCTGGGGAAGACCCTGCGGGAGATCGCAGCGGAAAAAGCGGGGATCTTCCGCCCCGGGGTGCCGGTGCTGTTGGGACGGCTGACGGGAGCGGCGCGGAAGGTCGCCCTCCGAAGGGCGCTGGAGATCGGCGCACCGGTCTGGGAATCCGGCCGGGATTTCGGGTGGGAGGAGGCTTCCCCGGGGCGCATTCGCATCCGCCTGCCCGGCATCGCGGTTTCCGCGGTCCGCCCGGGGATGGCCGGGGATTTCCAGCGGGACAACGCCGCGCTCGCCTGCGCCGCCGCGTGGCGATGGGCCACCGCGCACGGGGGGTCGTCGGGGGCATTCCGTCGCGCGGCGGCGGAAGGGATCGCCCGCGCCCGCTGGCCGGGGCGTTTCTGCCCGCTTCCGGGCAGGGGAAACCGGGGAGCATGGACGGACGGAGCGCACAACCCGCACGCGGCCGCCGTGCTGGCGCGCGAGCTGGGGAAAATGAGAACGGGCGGCGGGACCGGCCGGGTCATCGCGCTGTGGAGCATGCTCGGGGACAAGGACCGGTCCGGGTTTTTACGGGAGATGTCCCGGGCGGTGGACGGGTGGGTGCCGTACCCGATGGAGCACGAGCGGGCGGCGGCGCTTCGGGACCTCGCGGCCGCTTGCTCGAGAAGGAGACTCCCCGTGCGCCCGGCGAACGATTTCCCGGAGGGGTGGAGCATCGCCCGGAAGTGGGCCGGCGCGGGAGGGATGGTGGTGATCGTGTGCGGCTCCCTGGCGGCGGTGGGGGATGCGTTCCGGCACCGCGTCGGAAGGATCCCATGAAACCCGGCGCCGCCGCGGCGGGATCGCTTCTCCTGGTGTTCCTGGCGTGGGCCGGCGCGCCGCGCGCCGCGAACCTGCTGCCGGGAAATGCGCTTACGATGGGGCGGCCCGGTTCCGAGGTGGTGCTCGGATCGCCCGTGACGCTGAATGCGGATAACCTCGAATACAACGAGGATACCGGCGTCGCGCTCGCCGAAGGAAACGTCGAACTCGGATTCGGCAACCGGAACATCCGCGCGGACCGCATCCGGTACGATTCCCGCAGCGGCGAGGCGGAGATGCTGGGGCGCGTCCACTACAAGGACGAGGGGGACGAGTTCTCCTTCGAACGCATCGTCCTGAACCTGGACACGGAGCTCGGGGTCCTCTATAAGGGCACCATCCGCCTCAGCGCCAACAACTACCAGATCTCGAGCGAAAAGATCGAGAAGACGGGGCCCCGGACCTTCATGATCCAGAAGGGATCGCTCACGACCTGCCCCTGCGACCCCGAACCGGACTGGAAGTTCGACGTGAGGCGCTCCAGGGTCACCATCGACGGGTACGCGACCGCAAAGGACGCGACGTTCCGGGTGCGAGGGGTTCCCGTCCTGTGGCTCCCCTGGGCCGCGTTTCCCGTGAAGCTCACCCGCCAGAGCGGCTTCCTGCTGCCGAACTTCTCGCACAGCGGGACGAAGGGGTACACCTTCCAGCTTCCGTACTACTGGGCGATCAACCGCTGGAGCGACGCGACCTTCACGCTCGAGGAAATGAGCCGGCGGGGTCCCCGGCCGGAAGGGGAATACCGGTACGTCCTGAATCGCGATTCGGAGGGCGAGGTGCACGTGTCGTCCTACCACGACAAGGAGACGGGAGGCGGCCGGCACCGGACTTACGGGATGAACCGGTACCGCGGCGGAACGGGCTGGACCTCCAATTCCCGGTGGGACCTGGCTTCCGACGGACAGTATTACCTCGACCTGGTCGAGGAGGACATCCTGCGGACGGGTAGAAATATCCCCTCCCGGGGGTTCCTGTCGTACGGGGGCGACCGTAGCGTCGCGGCGATGTCCGCGGTGTTCGTGAAGGGGACGCAGGGGACGTTCGACGACAACGCGGTCCAGAGGCTGCCCGAGGCATCGATCACCATCCTGCCGGCGGGGGTGGGGGGATCGTCGATCGACGCCTCGGCGGAGATGAGCGCCGCCTACTTTTACCGGAGCCTGGGAGAGCGCGACCTGCGGGGAAGGGGATCCGCGGAGGTGTCCCGGACGTTCACGCTCTACCCGTCGGTGACGGCCACCCCGTTCCTTTTCGCGGATTTCCTGGGCTCCTACCCGGTGTCGGAACCGGGAGGGGCGGGGAACGCGGGAAGGATCCTTCCCGGCGGCGGGGCGAGGATCGAGGCCGACTTCGGCCGGACATTCCGGAAGCGCGACGGGACCTCCCTGCTCCACGTGGTCCAGACGAGCACTTCGTTCCGCTGGATCCCGTCGACGAACCAGGAGGACATTCCCGTCACGGACGCCTGGTCGCGCGTCGGCGAGCAGCAGCAGTTCACGTTTTCCGTGACCCAGCGGCTTCTCCGGGTCGACAGGCCGACGGGTCCGTTCGAACTGGCCTCCCTGGTCGTGGAATGGGCGCTGGACGTCGGCGGGAGGGATCCCACGGGCTCCCCGTACATCGACCCGATGGCGCCCTTCGTGCGGTCGCTTCGTGACGAGATCGACCTGGCGGCGGGGCGGACGACGGGGCGCCGCGATGCGGCTTCCGACGTCTACACGCGCTTCCAGGTGCGTCCGGGCTCGAAATGGCTCCTGAAGGGGGAGATGCTGTTCCAGGCGGACGAAGGCCGGTTCACGACCGCCTCCGTGGGGGGGGAGTGGAAGGAGTCGGAGGAGAGCCGCGCTCTCCTCGAATACCGGAACTCCCGCGGCCTGAACGAGGATATCCACGCCCTGTTCGCATTCCGGCTGCACCGGTTCCTGGGAATCAAGACCGACCTGAACTATTCGCTGAAGAACGAGCAGCTGGTGCAGGGCGCGGCCACGTTCACCCTGCATCCGAAAAGCGAATGCTGGAGCGTCGGGCTGGAGACCAGCCGCAAGACGAAGCCCGACGAAACCAGCTACAAGCTCCTTTTTTCCCTGAAAGGGATGGGAGGGACGGGAAAATAGCGATGGAACGGATGTTGATCACCGGCGCGAACGGCCTGCTGGGGAGGGAGATCGCCGACCGGTTCCGAGGGGAATACGAACTGCTGGCCATCGACTTCGCCGAGTGCGACGTCACCCGGCCGGCGGATTGCCGGAGAGTCATCGGGGACTTCCGCCCCGCGGTCGTCGTGCACTGCGCGGCATACACGGCGGTCGACCGGGCGGAGGAAGAGGAGGCGAAAGCGCTTGCCGTCAACCGCGACGGAACGAGGAACGTCGCCCGGGAATGCAGGGAGCACGGGGCCCTGGTGGTGACGTTCGGCACCGACTACATCTTCGACGGATCTTCGTCCCGCCCGTACGCGGAGGACGACCCGGCATCCCCCCTCTCCGCCTACGGGAGGAGCAAATGGGAAGCGGAAGAGGCGCTGCGGACCGAGGCCCCGGACCACCTGCTCATCCGGTCGCAATGGCTGTTCGGCCCGTACGGCAGGAACTTCATCTTCGCCGTCCTGGACAGGGCGGGGCGGGGGGAACCGCTCCGGGTCGTTTCCGACCAGAGGGGCTGCCCGACCTACGCGCGCGACCTCGCGGCGGCCGCGAAGCGGCTGCTGGACGCGGGCGCCCGGGGGACGTTCCACTTCTCGAACGAAGGCGAGGCCACGTGGTACGACCTGGCGGCTTTCGTACTGTCCCGCGCCGTCCCGGGACCGGTTTCCCTTTCGCCGGCCAGGACGGCGGAGCTGTCGTATCCCGCCCCGCGTCCGCTCTACTCGGTGCTGGGAAAGGGGAAATACCGGAAGGCGACGGGAGAAGTCCCCAGGCGCTGGGAGGAAGCCGTGACGGAATTCCTGAAAACAATGCGGGAAAGGGGGAACGTCGGATGATGCGCATCCTGGTCACGGGAGGGGCGGGGTTCATCGGGTCGCACGTCGCGGACGCCTGCGTGGCGGGCGGGAACGAGGTCATGGTGATCGACGATCTTTCCTCGGGGAAAAAGGAGCAGGTCCCCGCCGAGGCGAGGTTCGTCCTGTGCGACGTGACCTCGGATACCGCCGTCGAGGCGGTCCGGACGTTCCGGCCCGAGATCCTCATCCACCATGCCGCGCAGATCAACGTGCGCGCCTCCGTCGCCGACCCGCAGTTCGACGCGCAGGTCAATATCCTGGGCTCGATCCGCCTCCTGGAGGCGGCGAGGGGCAACGGCGTCCGGAAATTCATCTTCGCGTCCTCGGGGGGGGCGGGGTACGGGGAGCAGGAGCGGTTTCCCGCCGACGAGAGCCACCCGGTCCGCCCGGTCAGCCCGTACGGGGCCGCCAAGATGTCCGTGGAGCTCTACCTCAACTATTACCGCGCCCAGTACGGGCTCGACTACACGGCGCTGCGGTACTCCAACGTGTACGGGCCGCGGCAGGATCCCCACGGGGAGGCGGGCGTGGTCGCCATCTTCGCGGAGCGGCTCCTGAAGGGGCAGACCGCCGTCGTGAACGGGGACGGGGAGCAGACGCGGGACTTCGTCTACGTCGGGGACGTGGTGCGCGCGAACCTCGCCGCCCTTTCGCGGGGCGAAGGCCTCTCCGTCAACATCGGCACCGGCGTCGAGACGAGCGTCAACACGGTCTTCCGGATCCTGCGGGACCTGGCCGGGAGCCGGCAGGAGGAAATCCACGGGCCGGCGATGCCGGGGGAGCAGCGGCGCTCCTGCCTCGAAAACAGGATGGCGTCCTACGAGCTGGGATGGTATCCTGAAACGTCATTGGAGGAAGGTCTCGCCCGCACGCTGGAATTCTTCCGCGAAAAAATCAAAAACGCCGGCACGTGGTAGGAATGCGCATCGAGCACATCCGCAATTTTTCCATCATCGCCCACATCGACCACGGGAAATCCACCCTGGCCGACCGGCTCCTGGAGGCCACCGGCACCCTCTCGGAGCGGGAGAAGGTGGACCAGTTCCTGGACAAGATGGACATCGAGCGGGAACGCGGGATCACCATCAAGGCCCAGACGGTCCGGATGCGGTACGCCGCGAAGGACGGGAAGGAATACGTCCTGAACCTCATCGACACGCCCGGGCACGTCGATTTCTCCTACGAAGTCTCCCGCAGCCTCTGCGCCTGCGAGGGGGCGATCCTGGTCGTGGACGCCTCGCAGGGGGTGGAGGCCCAGACGCTGGCCAACGTCTACATGGCCCTCGAGCAGAACCTCGAGGTCATCCCGGTCCTGAACAAGATCGACCTTCCCAACGCCGAACCGGACCGGGTGAAGCAGGAGATCGAGGACGTTGTCGGGCTGGACACCCGGGAGATCATCGCCGCGAGCGCCAAGAAAGGGGTGGGCGTCGAGGAGATCCTGGAGCGGGTCGTACAGAAAATCCCGCCGCCCTCGGGAGACCCCGCGGCTCCCCCCAAGGGGTTGATCGTCGACTCCTGGTTCGACAACTACCAGGGCGTCGTCATCCTCTCCCGGATGTTCGACGGGACCCTGCGGCCGGGCCAGAAGATCATCCTCATGTCCACCGGCAACGCGTTCGAGATCCAGAAGGTCGGCGTCTTCTGCCCCCACCCCAGGGAGGTCGATTCCCTGGGGCCCGGCGACGTGGGGTTCGTCATCGCCAACATCAAGGACCTCAAGGAGACCAAGATCGGCGACACGATCACCGACGCGCGGAACCGCGCCGCGGTGCCCCTGCCGGGGTTCAAGGTCGTGCGGCCGATGGTGTTCGCCGGCGTCTACCCCGTGGTCTCCGACGAGTACGGACAGCTGCGCACCGCCATCGAGAAGCTTCGCCTGAACGACGCCTCGTTCACCGCCGAGCCGGAGAACTCGGTGGCGCTGGGGTTCGGCTTCCGGTGCGGGTTCCTCGGCCTGCTCCACATGGAGATCATCCAGGAGCGGCTCGAACGGGAATACGGGGTGGAGCTCATCACCACCGCGCCCACCGTCGGATACCGCGCCGTGAAGAAGGACGGCACGGTGGAACTGGTGGACAGCCCGGCGCGGCTGCCCGAACCGCTCGCCCTCGACCACATCGAGGAGCCGTTCATCCTGGCGACCATGCACCTGCCGGCGGAGTACCTGGGGGCCGTCCTCAAGCTGTGCGAGGAGCGGCGCGGGGTGCAGCGGCAGATGAAGTTCGTCTCGGCGAACCGGGTCATCCTCGAGTACGAGCTGCCGCTGAACGAGATCGTCCTCGACTTCTACGACAGGCTCAAGACCGCCTCCCGCGGCTACGCCTCCATGGACTACGAATTCCTCGAGTTCCGGCGGTCCGACCTGGTCCGGCTCGACATCCTCCTGAACGGGGAGCCGGTGGACGCCCTTTCCCTGATCGTCCACCGGGACAACGCCTACCCGAAGGGGAAGGAGGTCACCGAGAGGCTGCGGAAGCTGATCCCCCGCCAGATGTTCGAGGTGGTCATCCAGGCGGCGATCGGCGCCAAGGTCATCGCCCGGGAGTCGGTCAAGGCGATCCGGAAGAACGTCATCGCGAAATGCTACGGCGGGGACATCACCCGGAAGCGGAAGCTGCTGGAGAAGCAGAAGGAAGGGAAGAAGCGGATGAAGCAGGTGGGGACGGTGGAGATCCCGCAGGAGGCCTTCCTTTCCATCCTGAAGGTCAAGGAATAATATGGGTAGCAGGAGCAGGCGACATCCATGAGGCCGACGATGCGGCAAGAACCGGTTCCGGGGCGGAAAGGCAAGGTCCGGGAGTACGTCGAGGCGTTCGCCGTCGCGCTGCTGATCGCCCTCGTCGTGCGCACCCTGGTGATCCAGGCGTTCAAGATCCCCTCCAGTTCCATGGAGAACACGCTGCTGATCGGGGACCACATCTTCGTGAACAAGTTCATCTACGGATACCACGTCCCGTTCACCAAGGGCCGGATTCTCCAGATCCGCCCCCCCCGGCGCGGGGACATCATCGTGTTCGTCTTCCCCGAGGACCCGAGCAAGGACTTCATCAAGCGCGTCATCGGGGTGCCGGGGGACACCGTCGAAATCCGCAGCAAACGGGTCTATATCAACGGCGCCCCCCTGAGGGAGAACTACGTCCGGTTCGCCGACGGCGACACGATCGACGCGTTCGTCCGGGGGAGGGACAACCTTCCCCCGGTAAAGGTCCCTCGCGGAAAACTGTTCGTCATGGGGGACAACCGCGACCGGTCGTACGACTCGCGGTTCTGGGGGTTCGTCGACCAGGACGCGGTCGTCGGGGAGGCGATGTTCATTTACTTCTCCATCGACTGGAGCGGCGGCGTCGGGTGGGCCGAGGTCTGGCGGTACCCCGACCTGGTGCGGTGGAGCCGCATCGGGCAGGTTCTTCACTGAACGGTTCCCCGGGATTCCCCGAATCCTGTTGACGGAAAGGAGGCTCCCGGGGTACGATCAGTTCCGGCCTTTTAAGCTAATCCCGTGAGGTTAGCAAAGGATGCGCAACCGTTGACGACCGTGCCGCCTCCCCGCTCCCATGGGGAGGCTTTTTTTTGTCCAACCGCATGCCTGGGCAAACCTCCGGAGGGACCCGCGCGATGAAAAAGGGAATCAGGAAGGTCATACTGGACGCCAAGGGAATGGAACGCGTGCTCTCGCGTCTCACCCACGAGATCCTGGAGAAGAACAAGGGGGCCGAGGACCTCGTGCTGGTCGGGATCATGTCGGGGGGAGTGCCGCTTTCCCGCTTCATCCAGGAGAAGATCCGGACCATCGAGGGCCTGGAGGTCCCCGCCGGCTACGTGGACATCACGCTGTACCGGGACGACCTCTCCCGCGCCGGGTACCAGCCGCGTCTCAAGCGCACCGAGATCCCGTTTTCGATCGACGAAAAGAAGGTCGTCCTGGTGGACGACGTGCTGTTCACGGGGCGCACCATCCGCGCGGCGCTGGACGCCCTGATCGATTTCGGGCGGCCCAGGAACATCCAGCTGGCGGTCCTGATGGACCGCGGCCACCGGGAACTCCCCATACGGGCGGATTACGTCGGACGGAACGTCCCCACCTCCCGGAGCGAGACCGTGGAGGTGGCGGTCCAGGGAGGCCGGGAGGACTGGAAGGTTCTGCTCAACGAATCCACGCCGGCGAAGGGGGAGTGACGCCATGGATTGGAAGCGCCGCCACGTCCTGGGACTCGCGGATTTCCGCCCCGAGGAAATGGAGTTCGTGGTCGACACCGCCCGTTCGATGGAGGAGGTGCTGACCCGGGACATCAAGAAGGTCCCCGCGCTTCGCGGAAAGACCGTGGTGAACCTCTTCTTCGAGGCCAGCACGCGGACCCGGACCTCCTTCGAGATCGCCGGGAAGCGCCTGTCCGCCGACGTGGTGAACTTCAGCTCGGCGACCTCGAGCGTCACCAAGGGGGAGACGCTGCTGGACACCGCGAAAAACATCGAGGCGATGAAGCCGAATATCCTCATCCTGCGCCATCCCGCCTCGGGAGCCCCCCATTTCCTGTCGCGGTTCGTTACCTGCTCCATCATCAATGCGGGGGACGGGGCCAACGAGCACCCATCCCAGGGGCTGCTGGACCTGTACACGATCCTTAAGGCAAAGGGTAAGATCGAAGGTCTTAAGATTGCGATTGTGGGGGATATCTTGCACAGCCGTGTTGTTCGATCCGACCTGCATTCGCTCGGTCGGATGGGAGGGAAGCTCTGGCTCTGCGGCCCGCCCACGCTGGTCCCCAGGGAGATGGAGCGGACCGGCGCGCGGGTCACCTACGACATCCGGGAGGCGGTGAAGGATGCGGACGTCGTGATGATGCTGCGGATCCAGCTCGAGCGGCAGAAAACCGCCTACTTCCCATCCCTGCGGGAATATTCGCGCATGTTCGGCCTCAACCGGAGCGTGTTTTCCCTGGCGAAGGACGACGCGGTGATCCTCCATCCGGGGCCCGTGAACCGGGGAATCGAGCTATCCGACGAACTGGCCGACAGCGCATCGTCCAGGATACTGAACCAGGTGGAATCGGGCGTCGCCATCCGGATGGCGCTTCTCTACCTTCTCGCGGGAGGGCACGATGCTTCTCATTAAAGGCGGACGGGTCATCGATCCGGCCGGAAGGCGCGACGAGATCGGCTCCGTGTGGATCGAGAACGGAAAAGTGAAGGACTTCCTCCCCGGGGAAGAGGCGCCCGGGGGGTATGACGGACGCGTCCTGGACGCACGCGGGAAGTGGATCGTCCCGGGCCTGGTGGACATGCACGTCCATTTGAGGGACCCGGGATACGAATGGAAGGAGGACATCCGCACGGGCACCCTTGCCGCGGCGGCGGGCGGATTCACCTCCGTAGCCTGCATGGCGAACACGAAGCCGGTCAACGATCACCCCGAGGTCACACGGTATATCCGCGAGAAGGCGGACCGGGAGGGCGCCGCGGCGGTCTACCCGGTCGCATCCGTCACCCGCGGGATCGAGGGGAAGGAGATGGTCGACTTCGCCGAGCTCGCGGAGGCGGGGGCGGTGGCGTTCTCCGACGACGGGAAACCGGTGGCGAGCTCGCTGATGATGCGGCGGGCGCTCGAATACGGCAAGGCGTTCGGCCTGCTCCTGCTGTCCCATGCCGAAGACCCGGAGCTCTGCGGGGGCGGCGCGGCGCACGAAGGGTGGACGGCCCACCGGCTGGGGATCCCCGGCATCCCGTCGGCGGCGGAGGAAGTGGCCATCGCCAGGGACATCCTCCTGGCGAAGCAGACGGGAGGGCGGCTCCACATCCAGCACATCAGCACGAAGATGGGGGTCGACCTGCTCCGGATGGCCAAGCGAGCGGGGCTCCCGGTGACGGGGGAGACCGCCCCGCACTATTTCACGCTGACCGACGCCTCGCTCGAAGGGTACAACACGAACGCGAAGATGAACCCGCCGCTGCGGGGGGAAGAGGACCGGATGGCCATCCTGGAAGGGCTCCTCGACGGGACGATCGACGCCATCGCAACCGACCACGCCCCCCACGACGACTACGTGAAGCGGTGCGAATTCATCGCCGCCGCCAACGGGATCATCGGGCTGGAAACGGCGCTGCCCTTGTCCCTCGCCCTGATCGCGGGGGGAAAGGTCACCCCGTCCCGGGTCGTCGAGCTGCTCTCCGTCAACCCCGCGCGGATCCTCAAGCTCGCCGGCAAGGGAGCCCTTGGGAAAGGCGCGGACGCCGACGTGACGATCATCGACCCGGACGCCGAGTGGGAATACAGCGAGGACCGCGTGCGGTCGAAGTCCCGGAACAGCCCGTTCTTCGGCTGGAACCTGCGCGGACGTGCGGTGGCCACCCTGCGCGGGGGACGCGTCACCCATTCCCTGCTGGAAGGGGTTGCGGCGGATGCCTGACCGGAAGGCGATCCTCGCCCTGGCCGACGGGACCGTCTTCCGCGGCGCGGCGTTCGGATACGAAGGCGAGAGCGGGGGGGAGGTGGTCTTCAACACGGCGATGACCGGCTACCAGGAAGTGCTCACCGACCCGTCCTACAAGGGCCAGATCGTCACGATGACGTACCCGGAGATCGGCAACACCGGGATCAATCCGGACGACGTCGAGTCGAACCGGCCCTGGGTGGAGGGGTTCATCGTTCGCGAAGCGTGGCGGCTGCCGTCGAACTGGCGGCACGTCGAATCGCTCGACGGGTACCTGCGCAGGTACCGCATCTGCGGGATCGAGAGGATCGACACGCGCGCGCTCACCCGGCGGCTCCGGGACGGCGGGTCCCAGATGGGGATCCTCTCTTCCGTCGACCGGGACGAGGAACGGCTGGTCCGGAAGGCCCGGGACCTCCCCCCGATCGTCGGGCGGGACCTGGTGAAGGAGGTCTCCACGGACCGGGAGATGCATTGGGAGACGGGGGACTGGGACCTGGAAAGGGGGTATCTGCCCGCCTCGGAATACCGCAACCGGTTCGGCAGGATCCCCAGGATCGTGGCGGTCGATTACGGCATCAAGCAGAACATCCTGCGGATGTTGATTTCCCACGGGTTCGACGTGACGGTGGTCCCTGCGGAGGCGACCGCGGAGAGGATCCTGGAAAAAAAGCCGGACGGCGTCTTCCTGTCCAATGGCCCGGGGGACCCGGAAGGGGTTCCGTATGCCGTGGAGGCCGTCCGCCGTCTCCTGGGGAAGCTCCCGATTTTCGGCATCTGTCTCGGGCACCAGATCATGGGGCTGGCGCTGGGGGGGCGGACCTTCAAGCTCAAGTTCGGCCATCACGGGGGCAACCAGCCGGTGACGGACCTGGCCACGGGAAGGGTGGAGATCACCAGCCAGAACCATAATTTTTCCGTGGACCCGGAATCGCTCGGCGGCAGGTCCCGGATCACCCACATCAACCTGAACGACAGGACGGTGGAGGGGCTCGCCGTCCCGTCGCTGCGCTGCTTCTCCGTGCAGTACCACCCGGAGGCGTCCCCCGGCCCGCACGACTCCCGCTACCTCTTCACCCGCTTTCTACATGCCCAAACGCGCTGACATCCGAACCATCCTCATTCTCGGCTCCGGCCCCATCGTGGTCGGGCAGGCCGCGGAGTTTGACTATGCCGGCACGCAGGCGGTGAAGGTCCTGCGCGCCGAAGGGTACCGCCTGGTCCTGGTCAACTCCAATCCGGCCACCATCATGACCGATCC
>PQAK01000207.1 GCA_003105225.1 Deltaproteobacteria bacterium
ATCCTCGACGCCGACAAGGAGGGTTTCCTGCGCTCGGACCGGTCGCTGATCCAGACGTTCGGACGCGCCTCGCGCAACGTTTCGGGGAAGGTGATCCTGTACGCCGACCGGGAGACGGAGTCGATGCGGAAGGCGATCGCGGAGACGGTGCGGCGCCGGGAGAAGCAGCGGACGTTCAACGAGCGCAACGGCATCACGCCGGAGACGGTGAAGAAGAACATCGCGGCCCCCATCGGCCAGGTGTGCGAGGCGGATTACGTCACCGTGGAGGCGGGGGGGAAGGAGGAGTACGCCTCGTACGAGGAGCTGGCGAAGGCGCTCAAGAGGCTGCGCCGGGAGATGGAGCGGGCGGCCAGGAAGCTCGACTTCGAACGCGCTGCCGAGATCCGCGACCGGCTGCTCTCCCTGGAAAAAATGGAGCTTTCGACGAGGTAGCGGATGGCGGCGCTTTCCGATTGGAGGACGTTTCCCCGCGCCCCGGGGGTCTACCTCATGGCGGACGCCCGGGGGAAGGTCCTCTACGTGGGCAAGGCCAAGGTGCTGCGCGCGAGGCTCCACAATTACACGGCGCCGGGGGGCGACGGACGCCCCCAGATCCCGCACCTCGTTCGCCGGGTCGCCGAGGTGCGCTGCATCGTCACCGCAACGGAGAAGGAGGCGCTGCTCCTCGAGAACACCCTCATCAAGGAGCATCGCCCGCCGTTCAACGTCTTCCTGCGGGACGACAAGGAGTACCTCCTGCTCCGGATCGACAGGAAGGAGGAGTTTCCCCGCCCGGCCCTCGTCCGGCGCGTCGCGAAGGACGGGGCCGCCTACTTCGGACCGTATTCCTCCGCCCGGGGGATCCGCGAGACCCTGCGCCTTCTCTACCGGCTGTTCCCCTTGTGCTCGTGTTCCCCGAAGAAATTCGCCTCGCGGAAGCGGCCGTGCCTCAACTACCAGATGGGGCGGTGCGGCGGGGCGTGCGCGGGGTTGATCTCCAGGGAGGAATATCTGCCGGTGGTGGAAAACGCGATCCGGTTCCTGCAGGGAGACTACCGGGAGATCATGAAGCGCTGGAAGGCGGAGATGGCGGACCTTGCGCGGGAGATGAAATTCGAGGAGGCTGCGAGGATCCGGGACCGGGTGGCGACCGTCGAGGGGACGCTCGTCCGGCAGCGGGTGGTCCGCGCGGTCCCCGGGGACGTGGACGCCGTCGGCTGGCACCGGGAGGGGATCGAGGCGACCACGGCGATCCTTCATGTGCGGGGCGGGCGGCTCTCCGACGCGCACACCTACGCGTTCCGGGTCGAGGGCGGGGAGGACGAGGCGCTGTCTTCCTTCCTCCTCCAGCATTACGCCGTCGGGGCGTACTTCCCGTGGGAGATCCTCCTTCCGATGGAGATCGAGGACCGCGAACCCCTGTCGTCGCTCCTTTCCGACAGGGCCGATGCCCCGGTGCGCATCAAGGTTCCTGCGGCGGGGGAGCGGGCACGGCTTGTGGGGCTTGCCAACACGAACGCCGCGGAGGCGCACCGGATGCGGAAGGAAAAGGAGGTCGCCTACGAGGGGCTGGTCGCGCGGATGGCGTCCCTGTGCCACCTCCCGAAGCCGCCGCAGCGGATCGAGGGGTTCGACATTTCGAACCTGTCGGGGACGGAGCCGGTGGGGTCGATGGTGACGTTCGTGGGGGGGAAGGCCGCGAAGAAGTGGTACCGGAAGTTCACGGTGCGCGGGGTGGCGGGGCAGGACGACTTCGCGATGATGGAGCAGGTCGTCCGGCGCCGGTTCGCGCACGACGAGGATTTCGGGGGGATGCCGGACCTCGTCCTGATCGACGGCGGTAAGGGGCAGCTCTCCTCCGCGGCGGCGGCGATGCGGGGCGCCGGCGTCGATTTCATCCCGGTCGTCGCGCTGGCCAAGGAGCGGGTGCGGGGCGGCGAGAAGGTATTCCATGAGCGGATCTTCCTGCCCGGCAGGAAGAACCCCGTCGTTCTCCCTCCGCACGATCCCGTGCTGCTCCTTCTGATGCGCGTGCGGGACGAGGCGCACCGGTTCGCCCTCTCCTTCCACCGCGCCCGGCGGACGAAGCGGGCGTTCCGGCCGGCGACGACTTAATCCGGCGACGTTCTGAAAACTTTGGTGGAAGTTCTGGGACGTTCTTTAAGTTTTTACAGGATTCAAATAATGAAAAAACTTAAAGAACGTCCCCTTCTAATAAGTTTTCAGAACGTCCCCTACCGAAAGTTTCAAGAACTTCCCCCGTTTAAGTCGTCGCCGGCCGGAACGGGAGATGCATTCCCGGGGGCATGGACTATCCGTTCCGGGGACACGGCCCGTTCTTCCTGCTCCTGCTGGCCTACCTGGCCGGTCTGTTCCTGTCGCTCGCCTCCGGCGCCGCCTGGCCGTCCGTAGCGGCGGGTTTCCTCCTGCTGGCGCTCCTGTCCTTCCGGTTCCGATGGGATTCCCTTTTGCCGGCCTTGACGATCCTGTCACTTTGCGGCGCCCTGGCCGGCGGCAGGATGCCGCTCGTGGAGCCGTCACGGCTGCACGGGCTCCTGGACAACGAAGTCGTCCTGCGGGCCGTCGTGGAAGAGGCGAGACCCGGCGATGCGGGCTGGAGCGGCGTGGCCAGGAATGCTTCGGTCTCCCTCCTGGACGGATCGGGGACGGTCCGGCTGAACGGGGTTCTCCTATATGTCCGTTCTTCGCACGCTGCCGCCGGACCACCGTTCGAAATTCGAGCCACGGGCCGTCTGCATGCCGTGCGCAGCCTCGGAAACCCCGACGAACTTCCCAGGGAGTGGAGAGCGATGGCGGCGGGCGTCCAATACGCGTTTTCGACGGACGAGGCGCGGTCCGTATGCGTGTCCCCCGGACGGGGGCGGCAGGGGATGCCGGGCGTATTCCATCGGGCCCGCGAGCGCACATCGCGGTGGATGGAGCGGCACGCCGGGAAATCCGACGGCGCCCTCTACCTCCTTTCCCTGACGACGGGAGAGGTCCCTCCCTCCTCGCACCCGGTGGTGGTCCTGCTGCGGAAAACGGGCCTGGCGCACCTGCTGGCCATTTCCGGGATCAATGTCGCGATTTTCTTCATCGTCGTCTCCTTCCTTGCCCGGGGAGCGATCTGGATCTTCCGCCGGAGACGGGGGACCCCGGACCTGAACCGGTTCCCGGCGCTCCTGTCGGTCCCCGCCTGCTGGGCCTACGTGCTCATGGCGGGCGCGCCCGTTCCGGCCGTGCGTTCCGCCGGAATGATCACGGTCGCCGTGCTGCTCTGGAACCTGTGCGGGGTCCGCGGGGCGGACCTCGGGTGGTCGCTCCTCTGCTTCCTGACGATTCTCGCGTCTCCTTTCCAGATCGTCTCCCCCTCGTTCCTGCTGTCCTACGGGGCGGCTTTTTTCCTCATCGCCTCGTTTGGCGCAAGGCCCCGGAAGTCCCGCCCGGGATCGCCGGTCTGCCGGCTCCTGGTCTGGGGAAGGGACGCCCTGATCGCCTCTGCGGTCGCGTTCCTGGGGACCCTGCCGGTCAGCGCCGCGTTCTTCGGTGCCTTCCCCGCGGGAGCCGTCCTCTGGAACCTGCTGTTCGGGCCGGTCCTCGGAACGGCCGGGGTCATGGGCGCGTTTCTCGCGGCCGTTGCGGGATCGTTCTCGTTAGACTTCCTTGGGGGGGCCGTACGCCTGGTGGCGGAGGGGCTCACGGCCGCCCTTTCCCTGCTCGCGCGCCTCTCCGGAGGGGGATGGGGATACTTTCCCCTGCCTCCCGCCGGGATATCGGCGCCGCTGATCTGCACGATGGCCTCCGTGTGCGGGACGCTCGCGCTGCGGAAAAGCGGCAGGGAGCCCTGGCCGGCCGCGCTGGCCGCCGCATCGCTGTTCCTGGCGTGGATCCACCTGCCGTTCGCCGCGCTCCCCGACGCCCGCCTCACCGTAACCGCGCTCAACGTCGGCAAGGGGGCCGCACACGTCCTGTCCTTCCCCGGCGGGCGCTCCATGGTGGTCGATTGCGGCAGCGCGGTGCGGGGGAACGCCGGCGAAAGAATCGTATCCACCTTCCTGAGAGGAAGGGGAGTCCGAACCGTCGACGTGCTGGTCCTGACCCACCCCCACGAAGACCATTACGGGGGTGCGGCCGCCCTGCTGGAGGCGTTTCCCGTCCGGGAAATCTGGATCCCGGGGGATACCCCGCTCGCTTCCTTCGGGGAGGCGGTGGCGCGCAACGCCCGGCTCGTGAAGCGAAGGTACGGCGGGGAGATTTTCGCCGCGGGGGGCGCAAGCGTCATCGTGCGCAGCGCCGGCGGGACGGGGAATCCCGCCGGCGCCAACGAGCGGAGCCTCGTTTTGGAAATTCGCCACGGCGAACTCTCCGTCTGGCTGCCGGGAGACGTGGAAACTGGTCCAGGTGCCTGGGGAAAAACGGAAGAGGACGGCGGACGGGAAAGGATCCTCTTTCTCCCCCATCACGGGTCGCCCTCCGCTGCGCCGGGCGCGTGGATTTCCGCCGCCCATCCGGCCGTCGTAATCTCCCAAAATAGGATTTGTTTCGATAGGGAAAATCTGCTACCTTCGACAAGATGTTTTCTCTTGGAAAACGGGGCGTTTACTGTGCAATCCGACGGGGTTGCGGTATACTGCGGCCAGGAGCCGGGATCGGGGATCTGGAAACTGATCTGGCGCCTGACGGGATAAACGCGGGGGAAAACCGATCTTCCGGCTTCTCCGACTGAGAACATGTCGAAACAGCGCATATTGATCATCGCTCCCGATCCGGGGACCGTTGCGTTGAAGATCCAGACGTCCACCTTCGCGGACATCCCGGTAACCGGGCTCTCCGACTGGGACAAGGGGGCCGCGGTCCTCGCGAAGGAGAATTTTTCCGTGGTGGTCGCCCGGAAGCTCTCCAAGCACCAGAGCGCCGAGGAATTCGTCCGCGGCATCATCCAGCTTGCCCCCAAGACCCCTCTGATCCTGATCCTGCCCAAGAAGGGGGGGCCATCCGTCCTGGGGGCCCTTCGGGCGGGCGCATCGGAGATCCTTTTCGAGGAGAACCTGGGCGGGGAGCTGGTTTCGACGCTGGAGAAGTATCTCTTCCAGGGGTACGGCCTGCTGCGCAAAACCTCCCTGGATGAGCTGTTCGACTACTGTTTCCCGGTCATCACCACCACCGACATGGACCTGCTGTCCCTGACCGTCATCGAGATGTTCAAGGAGTCCCTAGGAGCTTCGTTCGGGGTTCTCTTCCGCGAGCAGGAAGGAAGGGGATCGGGATATGCCGTCGTCGCGGCCGCGGGGTTCCCCGAGGATTCGCTCGCGGGGGTCTTCCTGCTCCGGTTCGGAGGCGCCCTGGTGCGGATGTGCGGTCCGGCGCCCACGGTGTTCCCGGCCGACCAGCTGGGCAGCCTCCACCCGGAGGACGAGGCCATCCTCGGGGAAAACCGCACGTTCTTCACCATCCGTTTCGACCTGTCCCCCGGCTCTCAGATGTACGCCGTCCTCACGATGCGCGGCACGCCCGGGATCGACGTCCTGGACAGCCCGTTCCTCAACTTCTTCTACCGCCAGGCCCGGTTCGCGCTGCTGAACGCCGAGCGGAGCGTCCAGACCCAGAACCTGATCTACATCGACGACCTCACGAAGCTGTACAACAGCCGCTACCTGAACGTCGTGCTCGACCGGGAGCTGAAGCGGTCCGAGCGGTACCGCAACTTTTTCTCGGTGCTGTTCATGGACGTGGATTTCTTCAAGCGCGTGAACGACGCCTACGGCCACCTGGTGGGAAGCCGGGTCCTCGTGGAGGTCGGAGCGGTCCTGCGTTCCTGCGTGCGCGAGACGGACACGGTCGTGCGCTACGGCGGGGACGAATTCGTCGTCCTGCTCGTGGAGACGAACGCCGAGGATGCGCTGCTCGTCGCCGAGCGGATGCGCAAGATGATCGAGTGCAAGACGTTCGGGCAGGATTTCGGCCTCGCCATCCGCCTGACGATCTCCATCGGGATCGCCGCGTTCCCCGAGCACGCGACCACGAAGCAGCACCTGCTCAACCTCGCCGACCAGGCGATGTACCGCGGGAAGGAATCCACCCGGAACGTCGTCTACCTCGCGACCCCCCAAAGCGTGCCATGATCGTTCCCTCCGTGCGGGGGATGAAGGACATCCTTCCCCCCGAGTCGGAAAGGTGGTCCGCCCTCGAATCCTCCTTTCTCGCGAAGGCGGCCGCCTACGGGTTTCTCGAGATCCGGACCCCCGTCCTGGAGCGAACGGAGCTGTTCGCCCGTGCCGTCGGGGAGTCCACCGACATCGTGGAGAAGGAGATGTATTCCTTCACCGACCGCTCGGGGGAGTCCCTCACGATGCGTCCGGAAGGGACCGCGCCGGTGGTCCGCGCGCTTCTCGCGCACCGGGCCGAGCTCGGGGAGTGGCCCGTGCGCCTGTGCTACACGGGCCCGATGTTCCGCCACGAGCGGCCCCAGAAGGGGCGGCTGCGCCAGTTCCACCAGCTCGGTGCCGAGATGTTCGGCACCGACTCCCCGTACGCCGACGTCGAGGTGCTCGCGTTCCTCTCCGGGTTTCTCGCGGAGGCGGGGCTTGACCGCGTTTCCCTGGAGATCAATTCGCTCGGCGATGCGGCGTGCCGGCCGCAATATCACCAGGCGCTGTCCGATTTTCTCGCCTCCCGGGAGGGGCTCCTTTGCGAGGACTGCCGGCGGCGCCGCACCCGCAACCCGCTCCGGGTCCTGGACTGCAAGTCCGAGCATTGCATGGAGGCGACCCGGGACGCGCCGTCGATCCTGGATTCCCTCTGCGAGCCGTGCCGGCTCCACTTCGAATTCGTGGAGAGGGGGCTTGCGGCGGCCGGAATCCCGTTTGCGCGCAATCCCCGAATGGTCCGCGGGCTGGACTACTACCGGAGGACGACGTTCGAATTCGTCATCCCGGGGATGGGGGCCCAGAACACGGTGGCCGCGGGCGGGCGGTACGACGGGCTCGCGGAGATGCTCGGGGGGAAGGAGCGCGTCCCCGCCATCGGATTCGCCATCGGCGTGGAGCGCCTGATGCTGCTGCTGGGGGAAGGGGAGGGCGGGGGCCGCGCCGTGGAGGCGTTCTTTGTCGCATCGAGTCCCCGGTTTCTCGACGAGGCGTTCCGGCGGAAGATGGAGCTGGCCGGGAAGGGGGTCCGCGCCGACATGGACTACGAGGGGCGCAGCGTGAAGGCGCAGTTCCGGCGCGCGGACCGCTCGGGCGCGAAGGTGGTCGTCGTCTTCGGCGAGGCGGAGGATGCCCGCGGGGCGGTCGTCGTAAGGGACATGGCGTCGGGATCCCAGGAAGAGGTTTCCAGGGACGAAGCGATGCGCAGGCTCATCGGCCTGAAAAAGGAGGAGTGACCGTGGACCCGTTTCTTCCGGAGCACAAGCGGACCCTGTACTGCGGGCAGGTGCGCGCGGAGCACGTGGGGAAGGAGGTCGTCCTGTGCGGATGGGTCCATCGCCGCCGGGACCACGGCGGGCTGGTGTTCGTCGACCTGCGGGACCGGGAGGGATTGGTTCAGGTGGTGTTCCACCCCGGGGAATCGCAGGAGGCGCACGCGAAGGCCGATTCGCTCCGGGTGGAATACGTCCTCTCCGTGCGCGGCACGGTGCGCAGGCGGCCGAAGGGGACGGAAAACCCGAATCTTCCGACCGGGGAAGTCGAGGTGGCGGCAGCCTCGATGGCGATCCTGAACGAGTCCAAGCCGATCCCGTTCGCCCTCGAGGAGGATACGGACGTCGCCGAGAACGTGCGGCTGAAATACCGGTACCTGGACCTGCGCCGCCCCCGGATCCAGGCCATGTTCCGGTCGCGCGCCCTCCTGGCGCGGTCCGTCCGGGAATACTTCTTCGAGAACGGTTTCCTCGAGATCGAAACGCCGGTCTTGACGAAGAGCACGCCGGAAGGGGCACGGGACTACCTCGTCCCCTCGCGGGTCAACCCCGGCATGTTCTACGCCCTTCCGCAGTCCCCGCAGCTGTTCAAGCAGATCCTGATGATCTCCGGGTACGACCGGTACGCGCAGATCGTGAAATGCTTCCGGGACGAGGACCTGCG
>PQAK01000208.1 GCA_003105225.1 Deltaproteobacteria bacterium
GCCCGCCGCCGATGACGATGACGTCGTAGTGCTTCAAGCCCCAGGACCCCCGCTCCCGACCCTCGATTCTACCGCGCCGCCATGGTCGCCGGCTCGGCAGCGGCACGGACTTGCGTTCCAGTCGAGAGTCGCGGATGGTGCAGGCAACGTAGCCTCGACAACAGGTCACCCATGGACAGGCCCCATGCCCGGCGCGTGGGCGGGCTCGCCGTCGCCATGCTGGCGGCAGTGCTGGCGCCGGCCGCACAACCGGCGGTGCGCGAAGCGCCGGGCCTGCAGCTGCATCGCTGCAGGCTCGTCCACCCCCTGGGCCTGGGATCGGTCGCGGCGCGCTGCGGCAAGCTCAGCGTCGCGGAAAACCCGGCCGACCCGGCCGGCCGCCACATCGAGCTGGCCGTCGCCGTCATCCCGGCCATCGCCGCCGACGCGAAGCCGGACCCGCTGTTCCTGCTCGCCGGCGGCCCCGGGCAAGGGGCCCGGGAGGCCTACACACCCATGCTCGGCGCGTTCGCCGGCATCCGCCGCGACCGCGACCTCGTGCTGGTGGACCAGCGCGGCACCGGCGACTCCAACCCGACGGCGGTCGCCGCCGCCGGCGAGGCGTTCGCCGACATCGCCCGGCTCGGTTTCGACAAGGCCATGACGCGCTGGAACGCGAAGGCGCGCGAGGACGGCAAGCAAGGCAAGACCCCGCCGGAATCCCCGGGGGGAAACATACTCCTTGCTCCCGGCGCATCGTCCGGGGGCTCGATCAGCCGAAAGGAGGCAAGATCGCAAGATGACACCGAAGAGGTATGAAACCGCCATCCTGTTCGACCCCGAACTCCCGGAGGACGCGAGGAAAGAGTTCCTCGGGAAGCTCTCCGGGATCGTCGCCGCCTACAAGGGCGAGGTGCTGAAGACCGACGACTGGGGGAACCGCAAGCTCGCCTACACGATCAGGAAGAGATCCAACGCCTTCTACACCTTCCTCCTCTACACCGGGAACCGCGGCGTCGTCGAGGAGGTGGAGCGCAACATCAAGATCTTCGACGGGATCCTGCGCCACCTGACCTCCCGGGTGGAGGTCGAACTGAAACCGAAAGCCGCCGCGCCTCCTGCCGCCGGCGACGCTCCTGCGCCTCCGGAAGGGCAGCCCTCCGGGGGGGATGCGCCGCCCGCCGCCCCCGCCTCGTAGCGGAAGGGAGAGCCCATGGTCACTTTCAACCGCGTCATCCTCGCCGGCAACCTCGTCCGCGATCCGGAGATCCGGTATCTTCCCTCCGGCACGTCCGTCACGAGCTTCGGCATCGCGGTGAACCACAAGTACAAGCAGAACAACGAGCTGAAGGAGGAGGTGTCGTTCTTCGACATCGTCGTCTTCGGCAAGCAGGGGGAAAACTGCGCGGAGTACCTCTCCAAGGGGCGGCCGGTGCTGGTGGAAGGCAGGCTCCGGCAGCGCCGCTGGGAGTCGGAGGGGACCAAGAGGAGCAAGATCGAGGTGGTCGCGGACGGCGTCCAGTTCCTCGGGTCCCCAAGGAGCGGCGCGGGGGAAGGCGGATCCGGAGGAGGATCCCCGCAGGGCGCCGAAGCGCCGGATGAAGACATTCCGTTTTAACCGTACCTTGCAGAAAATATTCCAGGAGGAACGATAACGATGGCCATCCCGACGAGACCCCACCGGAACGGCCCCCGCGAAGGCGGCCCGGGAGGATCCAGGAAACGATACGTCCGAAAGAAATTCTGCCGGTTCTGCGCCGAAAAGGAGCTGCAGCTCGACTACAAGAACGTTTACATGATCAAGCAGTTCGTCTCCGAGCGGGGGAAGATCGTCCCCCGCCGCATCACGGGGAACTGCGCGAAGCACCAGCGGAAGCTGACGGTGGAGATCAAGAAGGCGCGGATCGTGGCGCTGATCCCGTTCACCGCCACGCAGGTCCGGTAGGAGGGCGGCGGAGATGAAAGTCATCCTGCGGGAAGACGTGGAGAAGCTGGGGAAGGCGGGCGACGTCATCAAGGTCGCCGACGGGTTCGGCCGGAACTACCTCATCCCCAACCGGCTGGCCGTGCCGGCCGACGTGCGCAACCTGAAAGCCCTCGACCACGACCGGCGGGTCATCGAGGCGCGGGCGAAAAAGGCCCGCAAGGGCGCCGAGTCGCTGGCGGAGAGACTGGCGGCGGTGGCGCTGACCATTCCCGCCAAGGCGGGGGAGGAAGGGAAGCTTTTCGGGGCGATCACGTCGCGGGACATCGCCGACGCCCTGGAAAAGGCCGGCGTGCCGGTCGACCGGAAGAACGTCCTGCTGGCCGACCCGATCAAGCAGATCGGGGACTACAAGGTGAGGATCAAGGCGGGGGCCGATCTCCAGCCCGAAATATCCGTCAGCGTGGTGGCGGAATCTTAAGTGCAGAGTCTCGCAAATACCCTGGCATTCGAGCGCCGCTGCATCCGCTCCGGCTTCGTTGCGCTCCCTCACCGTACCCTAGCCGAGTACGCCTCGGTCGCGCGCCTTGCCGGACGCGGCGCATCGACGCTCTCGGTGCATCAGCCTATTTGCGAGACGCTGCACTAACGACCGTCCCGGAGGGGGGGTGTCCATGAACGGTTCGAGGCTGACGCCGGTTCCCGGCCCCGACACCTCCCTCATCCGCGTCCCCCCGCACAACCTTGCGGCCGAGCAGGGGGTCCTCGCCTCCATCCTGCTGAACAACGACCTCATGAACACCGCGGTGGAGATCCTCCGGCCGGAGGATTTCTACCACGGAGCCCACCGCGAGCTGTTCTCCGTGATGCAGGACCTGTACGAGCGGGGCCGCGCGATCGACCAGCTGACGCTCTCCTCGGCCCTGAAGGACCGCGGGATCGAGGCGGAAGTCGGGGGCCTTGCCTACCTTTCCGATCTCATCCAGAACGTCCCCACGACCGCCAACGTCGGGGACTACGCACGCCTGGTCAAGAACACCTCGATCCTGCGGAAGACGATCGCCGTCGCCCAGGAGATCACCACCTCGGCCTTCCAGGGGATCGCCGAGGTCGATGACTTCCTGGACCGGACGGAGCAGGCGATCTTCGCCATCGCGGAGGAGAAGATCAAGCCCTCCTACTACACGATGTCCGAGATGGCCAAGGAGTCGATGCGGGAGATCGAGCAGCTTTTCGAGAAGAAGGAGCTGATCACCGGCGTCCCGTCCGGCTA
Source organism: Deltaproteobacteria bacterium (assembly GCA_003105225.1). GTDB lineage: Bacteria > Desulfobacterota > Deferrimicrobia > Deferrimicrobiales > Deferrimicrobiaceae > FEB-35. The sequence goes on from PQAK01000208.1 coordinate 3,177, forward strand.
TCGCGACCTCGACCAGCTCACCTCCGGGTTCCAGAACTCCGACATGATCGTCGTCGCGGCGCGGCCGGGCATGGGCAAGACCGCCTTCTGCCTGAACGTCGCGCAGAACGCGGCGATCCGCCACAAGACCCCCGTGGCCATCTTCTCCCTGGAGATGAGCCGCCAGCAGCTGGCGCTCCGGATGATCTGTTCGGACGCGCGCGTCAATTCCCAGCGGATGCGGCGCGGCTACCTGGCGCAGGACGAAATGAACCGGATCGTCGCCTCGGTCGGCAGGCTTTCCGAGGCGCCCATTTTCATCGACGACTCCGGGTCGCTGAGCGCGCTCGAGCTGCGGGCCAAGGCGAGGAGGCTGAGGAAGGACAAGCATATCGGCCTGCTGGTGATCGACTACCTGCAGCTCATGCGGGGGACCTCGACCCGCAGCTCCGCCGACAACCGGGTGCAGGAAATCTCCGAGATCTCCCGATCGCTCAAGGCGCTGGCAAAGGAGCTGAACATCCCGGTGATCGCCATCTCGCAGCTCAACCGGGGCGTCGAGAACCGAAACGATAAACGCCCTCAAATCGCTGACTTACGTGAGAGTGGAGCGATTGAACAGGATTCAGATTTGATTTTATTTATCTATCGCGAGGAAATGTACCTGAAGGCGGAAACCCCCGAGGAAAAGAAGGGGATCGCCGAGGTGATCATCGGCAAGCATCGCAACGGCCCGATGGGCGAGGTCAACCTCGCGTTCCTGTCCCCCTACACCCGTTTCGAGGACCTGGCCAAGGACTACGAATAAAAACTTTGGGACGTTCTTAAAACTTTACGAAGTTCGGGACGTTCTTAATAACTTTGCAGTGAAGTCCAGGGACGTTCTTTAAGTTTTTCTCTTCCACCTTAATTCCTCGAAAAACTTAAAGAACGTCCCTAACTGAAAGTTTTTAAGAACGTCCCTGATTATAGTTTTAAGAACGTCCCAAAGTTTTTGCCTTCCCGATCGCGCTCTCGATGAACGGCAGCGCCTCCTGCGCCGCCTTTTCGCCTTCCAGGATCGCTTCGTGCCGCTTCGAGAAATCGCTCGATCCGATGTGCCCCACCTTCGGGTGAATGACGACGTCGGCCCGGGAGAGCTGGAGGGAGGCAAGCTTGGCGTACATGATGCCGATGGATTGGAGTATCGTTTCCACGGTGCTTTCCGGAGCGGGGCCCCCGGCGTCCGCCGAAATGTCCACCGCGATGACGACGTCGGCTCCGAGCCTTCTGGCGGCATCCACCGCCACGGGGCTCACCACCCCGCCGTCGACGTACGTCCGGTCGCCGATCCGCACGGGCCGGAACACGCCCGGGATCGAGCAGCTCGCGCGGACCGCCTTCCCCGTGTTCCCCTTCCCGAAGACGAACTCCTGCCCGCTCTGGATGTCGGCCGCGACGGCGTAAAACGGGGTCCGCAGGTTCTCCATGGGGGTGTACCTTACGGCCTTGTTGACGTACTCCTCGAGCTTTTCCCCCTTGATGAATCCGTTGTCGGGAACCGTCAGGTCGGCGATGTCCCCTTTCTCGATGGAAAAGGCGAGCTTCTGGAGCTGGTAGGAGGTGTAGCCGTAGGCGGACAGGCTGCCCACGAAGCTGCCCACGCTGGTCCCGACGATCATGTGGACCGGGATCCGGTTGGCTTCCAGGATTTTCAGGACGCCGATGTGAGCGAATCCCTTGGAGGCCCCCGCGCCGAGCACGAGCGCCACTTTGAACGCCCTGGGCACGGGCGGCGGCGCGGGAGGAGGGATCACCTCGCGGTGCGCGCAGGAGGCCATGAGCCAGATCGATAAAAACAGGGTTCCGTACGTTCGGGGGTGACGCATCGGTTTCGCCTCTCCTTCACCCGAAGAGCGTCCATCGGCCCTCGAGCGAGGGGAACCCGTTCGCGATCCATCGCGAAACCAGCCCCTTCGCGCTCCGGGCGGCGTCCACGAGGGTTTCCCCGAGGGCCATTCGCGCGGCAAGCGCGGACGCGAGGGCGCAGCCGGTGCCGTGGGCGTCGACGCGCGGCGCTTTCCCGACGGGTCCCAGCAGCGTCACCCGCCTCCTCTCGAAGACGATGTCGACCCCCCGTTTCCCCTTCCAGGGGAAGTGCCCGCCCTTGAGGACGACCGCTGCGCCGGCGGCGGAGGAGAGGTCGCGGGCGGCCAGTATCGCCTCCCCGAACGAGCCGATTTTGCGGTCGAGGATCTTTTCGATCTCGGGCAGGTTCGGGGTGACGACCGACGAGCGCGCCAGCAGTCTCCGGTAGGCCGGGAGGGCGCCCGCGGCGAGGAGCGGCGCGCCGGAAGAACTGCGGAGCACCGGGTCGAGAACGACGGGAACCGCGGGATTTCGGGAGAGAAAATTGTGGATTGCCTCGGCGGCGGCGCGGGTCCCGACCATTCCGATCTTCACCACCCGGATGCGGTAGCTCTTCGCGGCGCAGTCCAGGGCCCGCTCGATGGCGGTCCGGGGGATCGGTACGAGCTGCGCGAAGGCGGCCGTCGACTGGATCGCAAGGCAGGAGGGGACCGCGGCCGCGTATCCTCCGGCGGCCTGCGCCGCCTTCGCGTCCATCAGGACGCCGGCTCCTCCGGTCGGGTCGAATCCCCCGAAGGCGAGGATTACCGGGGGGAGGTTTCGGATTCCCATATGCGGATAAACTCCCCGGTCCGTTCCCGGACTCCCGTTCCGGTGAACAGGTCTGAAATCACCGCGAACGCGGATGCTCCCGCCCGGATCACCTCGCGGACGTTTACCCGCGTGATGCCGGAAATCGCCACCGCCGGGATCGAGACGGCTCCGGTGACTTCCGCGATGAGCTTCGTGCCCCGGGGCTCCAGCGCGTCGCCCTTGCTCATCGTGCGGAAGATCGCGCCCACGCCGATGTAGTCCGCCCCGTCCTCCTGCGCGCGCCGCGCTTCCGGGACGCTGTGGGTGGAGACCCCGAGGAGAAACCCTTTCGGGGCGATCCGCCGCGCCGCGGGCAGGGGGAGGTCCTCCTGCCCCAGGTGGCAACCGTCGGCCTCCGAAAGAAGGGCGACGTCGATCCGGTCGTTGACCAGGAACAGGGCTCCGGCCGCCCTGCAGGCGGAGGCGAATCGCCTTGCCCTCGAAAGCAGGAGCCTCGGGTAGGCGACCTTGTCCCGGTACTGGATCAGGCGGCACCCCCCGGCCAGCGCTTCCGAGAGAGCCCGGTCCAGCGGTTCCTCGGAGTCCGCCCCCGCGCGGATCACCACGGAAGGGTCGAGGATCCCGTACAGCCCCCGGATGCGCCGGAAGGCGTCGATTGCCGGCCGGGCGCTCATCGGGGCTTCCCTTTTCCTTTCTTCGGAAGGAGGGACAGCTCCTTGAGTTTTTTCCGCAGCGTATTCCGGTTGATCCCCAGGATTCCCGCGGCCTTGATCTGGTTTCCCCCGACGGCTTCGAGCACCACCTTGATCAGCGGTTTTTCAGTCTGGCGCAGGAAGAGCCCATGCAGGTTTTCCTCGTCCTCTAGCGCGCTCCCGAGGCTGCGGACGAACTCGCGGACGCGCTCTTCGATCACCTGCTCGAGGGGCGCGGTGGCCAGGTCGGGGGCCCCGTCCGCCTTCGCGAGCTCGCGCGCCACTTCCTCCCGCCTCAGGAGCTTTCCGGCGGACAGGACGGCCAGCCGCTGGACGAAGTTCTCGAGCTCGCGGACGTTTCCCTTCCAGGCGTGCGCGGCGAGTTCCTCCAGCGCTTCCCTGGAGAACGAACGCGGCGGGCGGGAGAGGAGGGCGCCGTATTTCTGGAGGAAGTAATCGGCCAGGAGCGGGATGTCCTCTCGCCGCTCGGAAAGCGCCGGAACGCGGATGGGGAAGACGTTCAGCCGGTCGAAGAGGTCTTCCCGGAACCTCCCCTCCGCAACCAGGCGCCGCAGATCCCGGTTGGTCGCCGCGATCACGCGCCCCCGGAACTTCACCGGCCGGTTGGATCCCAGCCGCGTGAATTCCCTCTCCTGGAGGATCCGCAGCAGCTTCGCCTGGAGCGCGAGGGGGGTGTCGCCGACCTCGTCGAGGAAGAGCGTCCCTCCCATGGCGGCCTCCAGCTTTCCCTCCCGGGATGCGTCCGCTCCCGTGAAGGCCCCCTTCTCGTAACCGAACAGTTCGGCCTCCTGCAGCTCCCGGGGGATGGCGGAGGTGTTGACGGCGACGAAGGGACGCTCGGGAGGGCCCAGCTCGTGGATGCAGCGGGCCACCAGTTCCTTGCCGACGCCCCGGTCCCCCAGCAGGAGGACCGTGGCGTCGGTGTCGGCCACCTTCCCCGCGCTCTGGAAGACCTCCAGGATGGCGCGGCTGCGCCCCACGATCCGGGCGGACTTCCACTCGTCGGCATCCTCGGAGCGGAACGGACGTTCGCGGGAGGCGGCCTCCCTTTCGACGTCCTTGAGGAGCTTCTCGACGTGGGAGATGTCGAACGGCTTGGTGATGAATTCGGCCGCGCCGGCGCGCGCGGAGCGCGCCGCGACATCCGGGCGGCGGACCGCCGTCATGATGAAGTACCTCGTCGGGGAAATTCTCGCCTGGACCCGCTCGAGGACCTCGATGCCCTCCATGCCGGGCATCCGGATGTCCACGAACGCCGCCGCGTAGGCGTGCTTCGACAGCAGGGAGAGCGCCTTGTCCCCGTCCTCGGCGAGGTCGGCGGCGAATCCCATCCCGGTCACCGTCTTCTGGAGGACCCAGCGGATGCTCTCGTCGTCGTCTGCGATCAGGACCCGTTTCAACTCGGCGGCTTCTTCCCGGGATCGACCGGAAGGGATATTTTAACCGCCGTCCCGGTTCCCCGCACGGACTTTATTTCGAGCTTCCCCCCGTGCCGGGTGACGGCCTGGCGGGCCATGACCAGCCCCAGCCCGGTTCCCTTGGGCTTCGTGGTGTAGAAGGGGAGGAGCGCCTTGCGGGCGTTCTCCTCGGACATCCCCGCCCCGTTGTCCGCGATCGTGAGCTCGAGGAACGACCGCTTCCGCCCCCTTCCCCGGCTCCAGCGGTAATTGAAATTCATCCGCGCGTCGATCCGGATCGTTCCCTTCCGTTCGATCGCCTCCACGGCGTTCTTGAGGATGTTCACGATCGCCTGGAAGATGGTGTCCGGGTGTCCGGAAACGTCCGGGAGACTCGGGTCCACGAGCGGTTCGAAGGCGATCTCCTTTCCCTGGGCGCGGATCTCCGCCCGCAGGAGATCCTGCGCCTGCCGCAGGAGCGGGAGCAGGGGGAAGGGACGCGGAGGGGGGGGAGACTTTCCCATCTCGAGCATCTTCTCCACCAGGCCGTTGATCCGATGCGCCTCCCGCAGGATCAGCCGGACCCCCTCGCTGCGCTCCTCCTCGGAGGCGCCTCCCCGGAGGATCCACTGGGCCGCCCCGAGGATCCCCCCCAGGGGGTTCTTGATCTCGTGGGCGATCCCGTAGGCCAGCATCTGCATCTCCTCGGCGCTGAGCGCCGCCTGCGCCTCCTGCTCCACCATCGTGAGGATCTCGGCCGGCTTGATCGACAGCACCGCGCCTCCCGGCTCCCTGCCGGGTCCGTAGAGCGGGGACGCTCCGATGATGACCGAAAGGGGGGGCAGCGCCGCGTCCCGGTGGGGGAGCCGGAGCTCGACGTCGAACCCGGTCACGGCCGCGTTTTCCGAGAGCGCCTTCCGCGCGATGCGGGCGGCCGAGAGGCTTCCCCGGAACAGCGTCCGGTAGTGCTTTCCCCTCAGGGCTTGCGTGGACCCCTGCAGGATCTCCTCCGCGGCGGGGTTCATGTAGACGAGCTTTCCCGCGCGGTCGAACACGAGGATGCCGATGTTGACCGATTCGAGCGTGTGCTGGAGGAGATCGTTCAAAAGAAACGCCCGACGACGGCCCGGAATTCGTCGATGGTGGCGACCCTCACGAGTTCCGCGCGGAACGCCGCCGCCCCCGGGATCCCCCGGCTGTACCACGCAAGGTGCTTTCGCATCTCGCGGATCCCGGCGGCGCCGTGGCGCCGGTGCATTTCCTCCCCGTGGCGAAGGATCAGGGCCATCCGCTCCCCGCGGGAAGGGCCGGCGGACGAAGGGGCGTCCGCCGGTCCGACGGCGGCATACCGGCGCGCAAGCTCCCGCCGCATCGCCTGGAAGATCCACGGGTCGCCCAGCGCGGCCCGCCCGACCATGACGGCGTCGCAGCCGGTCTCCTCGACGATCCGGGCCGCGTCGCGAGGGGTTCGCACGTCTCCGTTGCCGATGATGATGCGATCCGGAAATTCCTCCTTGAGCGCGGCGATCTGCCGCCAGTCGGCCCGGCCGGAAAACATCTGGCCGCGGGTCCTCGGGTGGAGCGTGACCGCGACGGCGCCTGCGGAGAAGACCTCCCGCGCCACCTCCCTGTAGGTCTCCGATTCCTTGCCGAACCCGGAGCGCATCTTCACGGTGACGGGGATCCCCCCGCCCCCCCGGACCGCCGCCGCCACGAGCTCCCCCGCTCGCCCGGGTGTCGCCAGGATCGCGGCCCCCGCTCCTCCCGAGGTGACCTTGCGGACGGGACACCCCATGTTGATGTCGAGGAAATCGAAGCCCAGCTCCCGGACCCGGGCGGCCGCTTCCCCCATGTCGGCGGGGACGCCCCCGAAAAGCTGCGCCCCGACCGGGCGCTCGCCTTCGTCATACTCGAGGAACCGGCGGGTCTTCTCCGGCTGCAGCAACAGTCCCTTCGCGGAGGCCATCTCGGTGAGGACGGCGTCGGCTCCGTTTTCCCGGCACAGGAGCCGGAAAACGGTGTCCGTGATCCCCGCCAGCGGCGCCAGAATCAGCTTTCCCCGGAAATCCATTCCATTAATATAACACCCGGATCGCGCGCGGCTATCCCCTTCGGTAGCGCCTTCCCTGTGAGGCGCATTTCTGGGGGACACGTTCCCTATCTGCGCCGGATGACGCAGCGGGGGGTTCCTCGGAGCGGCGTGTGGAGCGAGGTCCAAATTTCGGTGCCGGCGGCGGATACTGTATACGTTTTCCCCCTTGACCCCCCCGGTCAGGCGTGGTATTAATTCCAAGTTTCATTGTCCTCGGAGCGTCTCCGGAAAACACGCTTTCCGTTTTCTTTCAGGGGGATTCCCGTCACGAACCGCATTCATAATTCAATGGCAGGGAGGGGCACGATGGTATCCAGGGCTTGGCGCGTCAAGGTATCAAGGATTGCGCAGAAAATGGCGGTTTGCGCGGTCCCGCTTTTCGTCATGCTGTTGGCCTCCGTGGCGAACGCCAGCGAGGCCGAACTCAAGATCCCCGATCTGGGCAGCGTATCGTTCATGGGAATGTCGGGGCACAACCTCCTGGTAGGCGGGCTCGTCATCTGCCTCCTGGGGATGGGCTTCGGATTCATGCAGTTTCTGTCGATCAAGAACCTCCCCGTCCACCAGTCGATGCGCGAGATCTCGGAGCTGATCTACGAGACCTGCAAGACCTACCTCATCACCCAGGGCAAGTTCATCGCGATCCTGTGGGCGTTCATCGCCGCGATCATGGTGGTCTACTTCGGTTTCCTGCTCCACTACGCCACCGTCCAGGTCGTCATCATCGTGGTCTTCAGCATCATCGGCATCCTGGGCAGCTACGGGGTGGCCTGGTTCGGCATCCGGATCAACACCTACGCGAACTCCCGGACCGCCTTCGCGGGCCTGCGCGGCAAACCTTACCCGACGATGGAGATCCCCCTCGGGTCGGGGATGAGCGTCGGAATGATGCTGATCAGCGTCGAGCTGGTGATCATGCTCTTCATCCTGCTCT
>PQAK01000209.1:0-222 GCA_003105225.1 Deltaproteobacteria bacterium
GCCACGTTGACGAACATCCCGGGCCGGAGCTTCTCCGCCTTGTTGGCCACCGTGGCCTGCAGCTGGACGTTGCGGGTTTCGACGTCCACCAGGGGGTTCACGGCCGTGATGCGCCCGTCGATCGACAGGCCGGGAAGGGCATCCGACGTCACCTTGACCGGCAGGCCGGTGCGCAGCTTGCCCAGCTCCTGCTGGGGGAGGGTGAAGTTGACGTAGATCGGG
>PQAK01000209.1:330-3994 GCA_003105225.1 Deltaproteobacteria bacterium
GTCTTCTTGCCGATGGTGGCGCGGATCGTGTCGGCCTGGGCCACCGCCTGGTCGTAGGCGGCGACGGCGGCGTCGTGGTCGGCCTGGGAAATGATCTGTTCCGCCAGCATCTTGGCGTCGCGCTCGACGACGGTCCTGGCAAGGTTCGCCTGGGCCACGGCGCCGGGGAGCTGGGCTTCCTCCGAGCTGGTCTCCTGCCGGATCAGCAGGTCCCCCTTCTGCACCTTCGCCCCGGGTTCGAACGCGATCTCGACGACCTTCCCGGCCAGCTCCGCGGCCACGGTGACCCCCTGGACCGCGGTCAACGATCCGACCGCCGCAAGCCCGGTCTCCCAGGATTCGGCGCGCGCCGCGGCGGTGGTCACCGTCTCCGGCGGTGGAACGAATTTCTTTCCCTGGTCGATCATCGCCCGGATCTGCAGGACCTTGACGGCGGACAGCGCGGCGGCAAGGAGCACCAGGCCGAGGATGACGAACAGGATGCGTTTCTTCATGGCTTCGCGTCTCCCTTCCACCATCCGCCGCCGAGCGCCTGGAAGAGCGCGGCGGTATCGGAAAAGCGGGCGGCCCGCGCCTCTACCAGGCCGATCCGCGCCTGCTGGTGCTGGCGTTCGGCGGTAAGCAGCGTGAGATAGCTGACCGCGCCGTACCGGAACTGCTGCCGGGCGAGCTGGAGCGAGGCGCGGGCGGTTTCTTCGGCGTCCGACTGCGCCTGGAGCGTCTGCGCGTCCAATTCCAGGGCGCGCAGCACGTCGGCGACGTCCCGGAAAGCCTCCAGGACGGTCTCGCGGTACTGCGCCTCCGCCTGGTCATGGGCGGCGACGGCGGCGCGGCGTTTCGCCGTCAGTTCGCCCCCATGAAAGAGCGGCTGGAGCACCCCCGCGCCGAGACCCCAGATCGACGATCCCTTGGAGAACAGGTCCCCGACGGTGGGCGCCTCCACTCCCAGGTTGCCGGTCAGGGTAAGCTGCGGGTACAGGTTCGCGGTGGCCACGCCGATCCGGGCGGACGCCGCGTGCAGCAGCTCCTCCGCGGCGCGGATGTCCGGGCGCTGGCGCGCCAGCGACGACGGGAGGCTCACCGGAAGCTCCTGCGGCAGGGTGAGCCCGTCGAGATCGAATTCGGGCAGCGTCGCCGCTTCGGCGGGAAACCTGCCGGCAAGCACCGCCAGCCGGTGCCGGGCCTGCGCGAGCTGTTTCTCCAACGGCGGCAGGGTGGCCCGGGTCTGCGCGAGCTGGGCCTGCTGGGCCAGGACGTCGGGACGGGAGGCCCCCCCGAGCCGGAACTGCCGTTCCACCAGGGCCAGCTGCTGCTCTTCCGCCGCCACGATCTCCCGGGTCGCTTCGATCCGGGCGCGCAGCGCCCCTTCCTGAACCGCCGTCGTGACCAGGTTGGCGGTCAGGGCGAGCCGGGCGCCTTCCTGCAGGAAACGCTGGGTATCGACCTCCGCGCTCAGGGCTTCCAGCTCGCGCCGCGTGCCGCCGAACAGGTCGAACGCATAGGAGACGTTCACCGATGCGTTGTACAGCGTGAAGGTGGAGCTCCTGTTTTCCGGCAGGCCGAACGAGGCGCCCGAGATTTTCCGCTTGGCGGCCGAGGCGCTCGCATCCGCCTGGGGAAACAATGCTCCGAACTGCGCCCGCCGGTTCTCCTCCGCCACCCGGAGCTTCGCCTGCGCCGCGGCGAGGGTCGGGCTGTCCGCAAGCGCCTGCCGGATCAACCGGTCCAGGGGTTCGGACCGGAACAGCGCCCACCACTGCGCGGGGATCTCCTCCCCGGAGACGAAGCGCTGGGGTTCGCCTCCGGCCACCTTTGCTTCGGCCGTTTTTTCCGGCAGAGCCTCCGTCGTGTAGGCGGCGACCGGAGGGGGGGCGGGCCGGCGGAAATCGGGTCCGACGGCGCATCCGGAAAGCGCCGCGGCCAGGATTGCCGCTCCGGCTGCGGCATGCAGGCGCATCTTGCCTCTCCATCCTCCCATCTCGACGCAGGCAGCGGGATCCCTGCGCTTGCGGGAGAAGCCCCCGTTTCGTATTCGCACAACGGATCGTATTCGCATAACAATATTAGATGAAGATTCCGGGAAGCGTTTTCAGGATTCTTCGGGAGTGAAACCCGTCCCCGTGGAATCATCTCATAAAGAGATGGAAACGCATACCCGAACAGATCGGAAACGAACCCCGGTATGGAGGTGGAATCGATGGAGCTGAAAGGGAAACACGTGGCGGTGCTCGCCGAGAACCTGTACGAGGACCTGGAGTTATGGTACCCGGTGCTGCGATTCCGGGAAGCGGGGGCGGAGGTGTCGATCGTGGGCGCGGGGGCGCACTCGTATTCCTCCAAGCACGGGTACGAGGCGCACGCCGACAAGAATGCGGACAGGGTAGGCGCCGCCGATTTCGACGCGGTGATCATCCCCGGCGGATATGCGCCGGACCGGATGCGCCGCCACAAGCCGATGGTGGACCTGGTCCGCGACGCGTTCGAGCAGGGGAAGGTGGTCGCCGCGATCTGCCACGGCGGATGGATGCTGGTTTCGGCGAACATCCTTCGAGGGAAGAAGGTGACCGGCTACATCGCCATCAAGGACGACCTGGTGAACGCAGGTGCCGCCTACGAGGACAGCGAGGTCGTCCGCGACGGCAACCTGATCACCTCCCGGAAGCCGGCGGACCTGCCCGCCTTCTGCCGCGCCATCCTGCAGGCGCTCACCGAGGTCAAGGCGCGGGCCGGAAAAACGGCAGCCGCCTGAATGAAGGATGCCAGGAGGGGAGAGGCGGGATGGATGCCTCTTCCCTCCCGGCGCTCTTGAGATTCCCCGCGGATCGGCAATAAAAGCGGGCATCTTTTCGCTCCTTCGGCATAAAATCAATCTATACGGCCGAATTTTTCTTTAGAAGGCGTGCGGAGGCGGCCGGAGCGGAAATTCACGATTTCAAGAGGGTGCAATGGATCCCACGCTGCAGGCAAAACGGGACCGGCTGGCCGGCCTCCTCCGGGAGATGGGGGGGATGCGTCATCGGTTTTTCCGGGGGCGTCGACTCGACCTTCCTCTACGCGATCGCCGCGGAAGTCATGGGGGAGAGGGTTCTCGCGGTGACCGCCACGTCCGAGACGTATCCGTCGCGCGAACTCCGGGAAGCGCGGGAACTGGCCGCCGGGATCGGGGGGCGGCACCGCGTGATCGTATCCGAGGAACTCGACATCCCCGGGTTTTCCGAGAACCCCACGGACCGCTGCTACCACTGCAAGAAGGAGCTCTTTTCGAAGCTGCGGGCCATCGCCGGCGAGGAGGGGCTGCCCCACGTGCTGGACGGGAGCAACGTGGACGACCTGGGAGACTTCCGCCCGGGCCGCAATGCGGCGCGCGAGCTCTCCGTCCGGAGCCCGCTGATCGAGGCCGGGCTCTCGAAAAACGACATCCGGGAGCTGTCGCGGGACATGGGCCTTTCCACCTGGGACAAGCCGGCGTTTGCCTGCCTTTCGTCGCGGTTTCCCTACGGCGTCCCGATCACGCGGGAGACGTTGACCCGCGTCGGCCGCGCCGAGGAGGCGCTGCGGGGCCTGGGGTTCCGCGTCGTGCGGGTCCGGCATCACGGGGACGTCGCCCGGCTGGAGCTGGGCCCCGAGGAGTTCCATCGGGCGGTGAACGGCTTCCGGGGCGAGA
>PQAK01000210.1 GCA_003105225.1 Deltaproteobacteria bacterium
GGGCAGCCCGCATTTCTCACCAGGGTTCGTCGCGAGGCGGTGGAGACGGGCGTGGATACAAGGCGCGCGACCGAGGGCCCCGGAGGCGTAGTTGACACTACGCCGAGGAGCCCGACCGAGCGCAACGCAGTAGACATGCCCGTATCCGCCGCCGCAGCAGAAGGCTGGTGAGAAATGCGGGCTAAAGACGGCGGGGAGGGGGAACCTCCCGTACAGGAGGGAAGGCGTGGGGCTGAAGGTACTGGTGGTGGGAAGCGGGGGGCGGGAGCACGCACTGGTCTGGAAGATCGCCCAGAGCCCCCTGGTGGAGCGGATCTACGCGGCGCCGGGCAACCCCGGAATGGCGAAGCATGCCGCGCTGGTGCCGGTGGCCTCGGACGATCTTCCCGGCCTGCGCGATTTCGCGGTCGGGAACCGGATCGACCTGACCGTCGTGGGGCCGGAGGCCCCGCTGGTGGCCGGCCTGTCCGACCGGCTGGCGCAGGAAGGTCTCCTCGTGTGCGGGCCGAGCGCCGCCGCGGCGCAGCTGGAAGGGTCCAAGGTGTTCACGAAGAATCTCCTGGCGAAGTACGGCATCCCGACCGCCGACTTCCGGGTCTTCGACGACTGCGACGACGCCGAGCAGTACGTGCTGACGCACCGCCTTCCCGTCGTGATCAAGGCGGACGGGCTGGCGGCGGGGAAGGGGGTGGCGGTCGCCGCGACCTACGAGGAGGCGGTCGCGTTCCTGCGGGAGGTGATGGAGAAGCGGGTCTTCGGCGCCGCGGGAGAGAAGGTCGTCGTGGAGGACTGCCTGACGGGGGAGGAGGCGTCCTACATCGTCTTCACCGACGGGGAGAAGATCGTCCCGCTGCCCACGTCGCAGGACCACAAGCGGATCGGCGACGGCGACACCGGGCCCAACACCGGGGGGATGGGCGCTTACTCCCCCGCCCCGGTGGTGACGCCCGAGGTGGAGCGGAAGGCCATGAAGACCATCTTCGAGCCGCTCCTCGCCGGCATGCGCGCCGAGGGGACGCCCTTCCGCGGAATCCTGTACGGGGGGCTCATGATCGAGCGCGGAGAGCCGAAGGTGCTCGAGTTCAACGTCCGGTTCGGCGACCCGGAGGCGCAGCCCCTGTTTCTGCGCCTGAAGAGCGACCTGGTCCCGTTGCTCCTCCAGTGCGCGCAGGGGAAGCTGACCGACGCCGGGATGGAGATCGATCCCCGTCCCACCGTGTGCATCGTCATGGCCTCCGGGGGCTACCCCGGGGCCTACCGGAAGGGATTCCCCATTGCCGGCATCGAGGATGCGGAACGGCTGGGCGGCGTCCAGGTGTTCCACGCGGGGACCGCCCTCAGGGACGGGAAGCTCGTGACCAACGGCGGGCGCGTGCTGGGCGTCACGGCGGTCGACAAGGATATCCGCAGCGCGATCGAGCGCGGGTACCGCGCGGTGGAGAGGATCGGCTGGGAGGGAGCGTACTGCCGGAGCGATATCGGGAAAAAGGCGCTGGAGCGGGGGGCGGTGTAGACGCCATGGCGGGAAAAGTCCTCATCCTCATGGGCAGCAAATCCGACGCCGAGGTGATGGGAGAGGCCTCCCGCATCCTGGCGGCGCTCGGGGTCCCGTGCACGACGACCGTCGCGTCCGCCCACCGGTCTCCGGGGCGGACGCAGAAACTGGCGCGGGAAGCGGAAGGCCAGGGGTACTCCGTCATCATCGCGGGCGCGGGGGCCGCCGCGCACCTTGCGGGGGTCGTCGCCGCGGAGACGGTCCTGCCGGTGATCGGCGTGCCGCTGGCAAGCTCCCCCCTGTCGGGGCTGGATTCCCTTCTTTCCACGGCGCAGATGCCGGGCGGCGTGCCCGTCGCCACGATGGCGGTCGGCAAGGCCGGCGCCCAGAATGCGGCATACCTCGCCGCGCAGATCCTTGCGCTGTCCGATCCGAGGCTCAGGAAAACGCTTGCGGAACGGCGCCGGCAGATGGCCGAAGCCGTCGACGCGGCCGCCGAAGACGTCCGATGATTTTCCTCTCTCCCGAATGCTACCCCTGCTTCCTGCGGCAGGCGGACCTCGCGGCGCGGTCGCACGGGGCCTCCGATGCGGAGCGGACGGCGCTCGCGGCGCGGGTGGCCGGGTTGCTCGCCGGGATCTCGGGAGAGGAGGTCCCCGCCGGGATCGCCACGCGCCTCCAGGCGCTCGTGCGGGAAGAGCTTCGGACCGACGATCCGTTCCAGCGCATCAAGGACCGGGAGTTCCGGCGGTTCGATGCCGTGTCCCGGCGCGCGGAAACGATCGTGGCGGATGCGCCGGATCCCCTGTCGGCGGCGATAGGGATGTCGGTGTTCGGGAATATCATGGACTCCGGGATCATCGAGCGCGAATCGAAGGAGCAGGCGCTCGCCGCCCTCGCGGGGATGGCGCCGCCCGAGGTCCCCGAAGGGATCCTCGAACGGATCCGGAGGGCAAGGCGGATCGGGATCCTGCTCGACAACGCCGGCGAAGCGGCATTCGACGTGCCGCTCCTGGCGCGGCTCGGACGGGAGGAACGCAGGGAGGTCTGGATCGGGGTGAAGGGCGGACCCGTCATCGACGACCTGACCGCCCGGGAGGCGGAGGCTCTCGGATTGTCCCGATACGGGAAGATCGTTTCGAACGGGAACCGGTCCGTGGGCACCGACCTTGCGCTCTGTGCGCCGGAATTCCGCGCCGGGATCGCGGGATCCGACCTGGTCCTCTCCAAGGGACAGGCGAACTTCGAGACGCTGGTCGGCCGCGTTCGGAACGCCGTCTTTCTCCTGCGCTGCAAGTGCCCCGTGGTGTCCCGCGCGCTCGGGAAGGAGGAGGGCGAAATCGTCATCCTGGACGGTGCGGCGGCGGCATGACCCGCCTGGCGCGTTTCGACGCAGGCAACGTCGCGTTCTTCCCGCCCGGAGTGGTCGAATCGCTTCTGGCCGGGGGAATGGTCATCTATCCCACGGACACGTTGTACGGGCTGGGGGTCGATCCGCGTTCCAGGGAGGGGCTCGGGAAACTCCTTGTCCTCAAGAGCCGCGAGGGCGTCAAGCCGATTCCGCTCCTGCTCGATGGCCCCGAGCGGGCAGCCGACTGGGCGGAGCATGTTCCCCCGGCGGCCGTGCGCCTCATGGAGGGGTTCTGGCCGGGCGGCGTGACGATCGTGCTGCCGGCGTGGGCCGATACGCCGCCCCAGATCACCGGGGGGAGCGGCACCGTGGGGCTCCGGGTCCCCGGCCACCCCATTCCCCGCGCGCTGGCCCGGGCGCTGGGCGGCGCGATCACGGGGACGTCGGCCAACCGGGCCGGCAACCCGGGCGACTGGCAGACCGCCGAGGAAGTGGTCCGCGAGTTCACGGGGGATGTGGACTGGGTCCTTTGGGACGGGCCTTCCCCGCGGGCCGGCG
>PQAK01000211.1:0-232 GCA_003105225.1 Deltaproteobacteria bacterium
CCGATCTTCGTCTTCGACCAGGACCGGAACGGGTGGTTCACCTGGGCGGAGGACCGGTGGAAGGAGATCGCGGACCCCTCCTCCTTGCGGATCGGCAACCCGCGGTTCACCGGCACCGGCACCCGGTTCCTCGAGGACAACGGGCGCCGGGCGATCCGGGAGCTGTTCGAGCGCTCCTTCCGGTAAGCGCCTCCGGCACATGCGACCTTCCGACATCCGCAACGTGGCGATC
>PQAK01000211.1:341-3825 GCA_003105225.1 Deltaproteobacteria bacterium
CCACGCTCGTCGACGCGATGCTGAAACAGAGCGGCATCTTCCGCGAGAACCAGGTCGTCCCGGACCGGGTGATGGACTCGATCGACCTGGAGCGGGAGAAGGGGATCACGATCATGGCGAAGAACACCGCCGTGGTCTACCGGGGCGTGAAGATCAACATCGTGGACACGCCCGGCCACGCCGATTTCGGCGGCGAGGTGGAGCGGACGCTGAAGATGGTCGACGGCGTGCTCCTGCTGGTGGACGCCTCCGAGGGGCCGCTGCCCCAGACCCGCTTCGTGCTGAAGAAGGCGCTGGAGGAAGCCCTGCCCGTGATCCTCGTCGTGAACAAGATCGACCGCCCGGACGCCCGGATCGACGAGGTGATCAGCGAGGTCTACGACCTGTTCATCGACCTGGACGCGGCCGTGGAGCAGCTGGAGTTCCCGATCCTCCTGACGAACGCCCGAGCGGGAACGGCCCGGGAGAAGGGGGCCGCCGAAGGGCGCGACCTCCGGCCGCTGTTCGACCGGATCCTCTCCCACATCCCGCCTCCGTCGGGGGATCCGTCGGGCTCCCTGCAGTTCCTGGTGACGAACCTGGAGTACAGCGACTACGTCGGCCGGCTCGCCGTGGGAAGGATCTTCTCCGGCACCCTGCGCGCCGGGGAGACGGTGACCGTCTGCGGGAAGGACGGCGCCGCGGAGCGGATCAAGGTGGCGCTCCTCTACGGCTTCGAGGGGCTCACCCGCCAGGAGATCCGGGAGGCCGGAGCGGGGGACATCGTGGCCGTCGCGGGAGCTCCGCTGATCACCATCGGCGACACGGTCTCCGACGCGGAGGGGCCGCGGCCGCTTCCCCGGATCGCGGTCGACGAGCCGACGGTGTCGATGGTCTTCTCGATCAACACCTCTCCGGTCGCCGGGAGGGAAGGACGGTTCGTCACCTCGCGGCAGCTGCGGGAGCGGCTGGAGAAGGAGCTCCTCGGGAACGTGGCGCTCCGGATCGACTTCTCCGGCACCGACGCCTTCACGGTGATGGGGCGCGGGGAGCTGCAGCTGGCGATCCTCATCGAGATGATGCGCCGGGAGGGGTACGAGTTGTCGGTTTCCCGCCCCGAGGTGGTCACCCGGACCGAGGGCGGCGTGCTCAAGGAGCCGGTGGAGATGCTCTTCGTCGATATCCCGGAGACCTGCCTGGGGGCGGTCACCCAGAGCCTGGGGGCCCGCAAGGCGAAGATGGCGAAGATGGTCAATCCCGGCCAGGGGCGGGTGCGCCTCGAGTACCGGATCCCGTCCCGGGGGCTCATCGGGTTCCGCTCCGAGTTCCTCACGGAAACGCGCGGGACGGGGCTGCTGAACCACCTCTTCGACGGCTACGATCCCTGGCAGGGGCCGATCCCCGAGCGGATCAACGGGGCGCTGGTGGCCGACCGGCCGGGCCGGGCGACCGCCTACGCGATCTTCCACCTCCAGTCGCGCGGCGCCTTCTTCATCGGGGAGGGGTCGCAGGTGTACGAGGGGATGATCGTCGGGGAGAACTCGCGGCCCGTGGACATCGACATCAACGTGACCAAGGAAAAAAAGTTGACCAACATCCGGGCCGCCGGCGCCGACGAGGCGCTGCGCCTGGTGCCTCCCAGGATCCTGTCGCTCGAGGGCGCGCTGGAGTTCATCAACGAGGACGAGCTCGTCGAGGTGACCCCGGGCTCCCTGCGCCTCCGGAAGAAGGTCCTCGAGTCCGCCCGCCGTCCGAAACGGAAGGAGTAGGAAAATTTCCGGTGGCGTCCCGGGGGAACGGGAGGCATAATAATCAGGATTGCTACCCTGGGGGGGGGAACCCGCATGCCGAAAGCCGCGCCCGTGAAATGGAAAAAGAACGCCTCCAGCGCCTTGACCCGTGCGCTCCGGTTCGAAAAGCAGGGGAAGCGGTTTTTCACCGCGGCCGCTGCGAAGAGCGCGGATGCGTTCGCGAGGCGGGTGTTCGAGCTGCTCGCGGTCATGGAAGACCAGCACGCCGCGGATATCCTGGCGATCTCCCGGAGGCTCGAGGAGGAGGGGAAGTTTCCGCCGGTCTCCGCCATGCCCAGCGAGGCCAGGACGCGCATGTTCAAGCGGGAGACCAGCCGGATCCGGAAGGAGGTTGCGATCTCCGGGGACGCGGCGGCGGCCATGCGGAAGGCCCTCGGATTCGAGGCGGAAGGGCGGGAGATGTACCGGCGCATGGCCGAGACGGCGGGGCATCCCCAGGAAAAGAAGTTCTTCAGGCTCCTCTCCGCCGAGGAGGGGAAGCATTTCGAGGTGATCTACGAGTATCTCGATTTCCTGGAGGCCACCGGCCTCCGGATGGGGGAGTAAAAGGCCGTCGAGGGGTTGGGGGGCAATCCCTTTTCGTCGTAATTCCTCTTCTCACCATTCGCACGGGGGTCCGATGAACATCCAACGTTCGTATTGTGTCTTCCTACTGGCAGGCGCCGCGGCGCTGCTCCTGTTCGCCGCGCCGGCGCCCGCCGCGCAGAAAGCGGAACCGCGGAAGGCTCCGAAGGAGGAGCCGGCGGCGACGCAGTTTCCCGTTCCGCCTCCGCCGTTCTCGCCCGGCATCTTTCCGTGCTCCGAGTGCCACAAGGAGATCAAGCCGAACCCGACCCGCAGGGTCCTCAAGGACGAGCACACCGACATCGTCCTGAACCATGCCCAGGGGCAGCGCTGGTGCCTGGACTGCCACGACACGACGAACCGGGACAAGCTCCACCTGGTCACCGGGGAGAAGATCGACTTCACGGAATCGTACCGGCTGTGCGGCCAGTGCCACGGCGACAAGTACCGCGACTGGAAGGTGGGCGTCCACGGCAAGCGGACGGGCATGTGGAACGGGAAGAAGCAGTACCTGCTGTGCGCCCACTGCCACAACCCGCACGATCCGCGGTTCAAGCCGATCCAGCCGATGCCGCCTCCGGTCCGCCCGGAACGCATCCGGTAGGCGGGGGAAACCATTGCCAAGGAGAAACGATCATGTCGGATAAGGAAACGCGCGACCGGAACGCCTTCCGCCTCTCGCGCCGCAAGGCGCTGAAGGGGCTGGCCGTCGGGCTCGGCGCCCTGGCCCTTCCCGGGAAGGACGCTTCCGCCTCGGTGTGGGAGGCGTTTTTCCAGAAAAACTTCCGGGAGCTCGACAAGCCCGAGCTGCAGCGGGTCCTCGCCCGGCTGGAGAACGAATACAACCGGCAGTTCGGCAAGCCGGTCAAGGTGAAGGCGACCCCTCCCCTCGAGGGGGTCCAATACGGATACGGCCTGGACCTCTCGCGCTGCATCGGGTGCCGCCGCTGCGTCTACGGCTGCGTCCAGGAGAACAACCAGTCCCGCGACCCGCAGATCCACTGGATCCGGGTCCTCCAGCTGAACAAGGAGCAGGGCGTCGACCTCGAGGAGGCGGAGCAGTACTACAACCCCGCGAAGGTCCCCGAGAAGGGGCACTTCTACATGCCCGTGCAGTGCCACCAGTGCAA
>PQAK01000211.1:3927-21670 GCA_003105225.1 Deltaproteobacteria bacterium
GACTACAACTGGTGCATCGGCTGCCGGTACTGCATGGCCGCCTGCCCCTACGGCGCCCGCCACTTCAACTGGAAGAAGCCCGGGCTGCCCGCGGCCGAGATGAACCCCGACACGCACTACCTGGGGAACCGCCCGCGGCCGGTGGGCGTGGTGGAGAAGTGCACCTTCTGCATCCAGCGCGTCCGGGAGACCCCGGGGCGCTACCCGGCGTGCGTCGAGGTGTGCCCGGTGGGGGCGCGGAAGTTCGGCAACCTGCTCGATCCCGAGAGCGAGATCCGCTACATCATCGAGAACAAGCGGGTGTTCATCCTCAAGGAAGACCTGAACACCCAGCCGAAGTTCTACTACTTCTACGCGACGTAACCGCCGGGGGGGGCGATGAGAAAAATCTGGGAATTCTTCAAGGGGACGCTCGTCCTTGTGGTCAAGGGGAGCACTGCCTATTACGCCTGGATCATCTGCCTCCTGGGCCTGATGACCGTCGGCGGGATCGCCTACGTCTACCAGCTCCACAACGGGCTGATCGTCACCGCGATGCGGGACCAGGTGTCCTGGGGGTTCTACATCTCCAACTTCACGTTCCTGGTCGGCGTCGCGGCGGCCGCCGTCCTGCTGGTCATCCCGGCGTACGTGTACCACTGGAAGCCGATCAAGGAGATCGCGGTCCTGGGCGAGATGCTGGCGGTTTCCGCCATGGTGATGTGCCTCCTGTTCGTCACGGTCGACATCGGGCGGCCCGACCGGTTCTGGCACCTGATCCCGAAGATCGGGATCCTGAACTTCCCGCAGTCGCTCCTGGCCTGGGACGTGGTGGTGCTGAACACCTACCTGGTCCTGAACCTCGTGGTCTCCGTCTACATCCTGTACAACCTGTACCACCAGCGGGAGCCGAACAAGTCGTTCACCACGCCGCTGCTCCTGTTCTCCATCCCCGCGGCCGTCTCCATCCACACGGTGACGGCTTTCCTATACAACGGGTTGGGGGCCCGCCCCTTCTGGAACGCTTCGATCCTGGCCCCCCGGTTCCTGGCGTCGGCGTTCTGCTCCGGGCCCGCCTTCATGATCATGCTCTTCCAGGTGATCCGGAAGTACACCAAGACCGAGATCAAGGATGAAGCGATCTTCAAGGTGGCGGAGCTCATCGCCTACTCGATGTTCCTCAACCTGTTCCTCCTGGGCGCCGAGGTGTTCAAGGAATATTACTCGAACACGGTCCACCTCGCCCCGATGCAGTACCTCTTCCAGGGGCTGCACGGGCACGCCGGCCTGGTACCGTACATCTGGACCGCGATGTTCTTCAACGTGACCGCGTTCCTGCTGTTTCTCATCCCGCAGACGCGGGAAAACTACGTGACGCTGAACATCGGCTGCGTCCTCATCTTCATCGGCGTCTACATCGAGAAGGGGATGGGGCTGGTGATCCCGGGGCTTGCCCCCGACGTGCTGGGGGAGATCTACGACTATTCCCCCACGGGGATCGAGCTCCTGCTGACGCTGGGGATCTGGGCCACCGGGCTCTTCGTGTACACGATGCTCCTGCGGGTGGCGATCCCGATCCTGAACGGCGACTTTCACGTCGGGAAGGACGGGATGACGCCCGTCATCGCCGACCAGAGGTTCATCGTCCGGCGGCAAGGGAGGGTTTCCGGGAGCCCCGAAGCGGCGTCGTAATCCCGGGTTCCTCCCGGCATTCTCCTACCGGGGAAGAGTTTTCCCCGCGCTTTTTTTCCCTGCCAGACACCCGTCCTTCGGTGTGCTTCTTCTTTTTTTATTCTTATTTAACAATATGTTACATGATGTAAAGGCGGAATGCCGAAGCCCCGGCACGATCGTCTCCATGCGCCGGCGGGGAAGAATTTTTTCTCCAAGGAGAAACTATCGGCAGGAATCCCTATCAAATGTATAAAAAAATAAAATGGGAAAAGATTCCCAAATATGAATTCACCGTCCCCAATATCAAGTTTCAGTTGCTTCCTCCCGCAGGAAGACGATCCGAAAGGATTCCCGGCGCCGGAAGAACCCTCGCCGGTCCATGGGAAGCCGCTGCACATCGGGATCCTGGTCGAGGGAAGATACCTGCTGCAGGCCCAGCCCCTCGGGGTAGCGGCGGAATTGAAAGCCAGGGGACATCGAGTGACGGTGGTTGTTCCCGAGTCGCATGCGTACGGCACGGGGGACAAGGGCCGGTTCCAGGGGATGGACCTTGTCATCAGCCGGGGGCGGAGCGAAGGACTGCTTTGCCTCCTGCACCTGGCCGAAGTCCAGGGCGTCGCGACGACCAACCGGCGCGCCGCGATCGGCTCGGTCCACAACAAGGCGGAGGTCGCCATCACCCTTTCTGCCGCGGGAGTTCCGACCCCTCCCGCTTATGTCGGGCCGGTCCGGGAGCTTGCCCGGAGCATCCCGGCGGAAGCGTACCCGATTGTCCTCAAGGCGGTCTCCGGGGACGACCGCTATCCATTGCGCATCGTCCGTTCGGCCCCGGAACTGGCGCGGATTTCGTGGCCGGAACCCGCCGCGCTGGCACAACGTTTCCAGCCGGGGAACGGATACGACCTGAAGTTGTACGTCATCGGCCGGGACGTGTGGGCCTTGCGGAAACGTTCCCGCCTGGATGCTTCACCGGCGCCGGAAAGCGAATCGACTTCCCTTGAGTGCAAGGCGTTTCATGTTTTTCCGGCCTCCGCGATGGAGGCGCTTGCCTTGAAATGCGGGGAATTGTTCGGGCTGGACTATTACAGCGTGGACTGCAGAGAGACGACCGACGGCCCCGTGGTGATCGATGTCAATGATTTTCCGAACTATTCCGGGGTGGCTGGAGCCGACGAACGGCTGGCGGACCATGCTCTCCGGTGCGCGTGCCGCAGGAAGAAGTAAGGCAGGGGCGACATGAAGACTCAGGTCACACAGGCCCTGTCGGCCGCCATCATCAGCCTCCTTCGCCCCCTGGTGAAGATATTGCTGCGCAACGGCATCCCATACGGCGCCTTCGCAGATATCGCCAAGCGGGTTTACGTCGAGACAGCCACAAAGGAGTTTGCAATTACCGGCAGGAAACAGTCGAATTCCCGTGTATCCATCGTCACCGGCTTGAGCCGGAAAGAAGTGCTGCGCGTGAAACGGCTGCCTCCCCCCGACGACCTCGGGGCGGTGGAGCGGTACAACCGCGCCGCCAGGGTATTGGGCGGATGGATTCGCGACCGGCGGTTTGCCGACCCCTACGGGGATCCCGCCGTCCTCCGGCTGGAGGGGAAGGGAGCCACGTTCGCCGAACTGGTGAAGACGTACAGCGGCGACGAGCCCGCGCGGGCGGTCCTGGACGAACTGCTCCGTGTCGGGGCAGCCGAACGGCTGGCAGACGGGCGGGTGCGGCTCGTGGAGCGGGCATACATCCCCAAGGGGGGGGAAGTCGACAAGATCGGCATCCTGGGCGTGGACGTGGCGGACCTGGTATCCACCATCGACAACAACATCGTCAGGAGGGACCCTCCCTTTTTCCAGAGGAAGGTCTGCTACGACAACCTCCCCGTCGAGGCGATTCCCGAATTGAGGATGCAGGCGAACGGCAGGGCGCAGAGGCTCCTGGAAGCGCTGGACCTTTGGATGAGCGGGCACGACCGCGACACCAATCCGCAGGCATCCGGAACGGGACGAGTAAGGGCGGGCGTCGGTATCTACTATTTCGAGGGCGAGCCATCCGAGGAGAAGGAATCATGAACCGAGCGAGCAGGACGATCCGGCGCTTCGCCGCCGCCTTGTTGTTTTCCGTTCCCTTGCTGTCCCTTTCGGCCTGCGGGGGTGCGGCGGTCGGTCTCATTGCCGGAGGAGGCATCGGGGGGACGGGCTTCAGCACCGGGGCCATCATCGCTTTCGGAAGCGTGATCGTCAACGGCGTGGAGTTCCAGACGACCGACAACACCATCCGGAAACGGCTGGACGACAGTCCGGACAATATCCAGGGACGGGACAACGAGGTGTTCCAGAAGGGAATGGTCATCCGGGTACATTACTCGACGGGCGACAACACCGCGCTGCAGATCGATTTCCAGGACGATCTCGAGGGGCCGGTGTCGGGCATCGACGATGCGGCCGGGACCTTCACCGTCCTCGGCCAGCGGGTGGCCTTCGACAACGCGACGAACTTCCTCTTCGAGCAGGGCGCGACGCTCGTCGATAACACGATCGTCGAGGTCAGCGGCCTCTACGACGCCGACGGTCTCCTTCACGCCACGTACATCAAGGTGGAACCGGCGGGCAAGACGACCTTCGAGATCAAGGGGTTCGTCAGCGGCCTGGACACGTCGCTCCAGACGTTCCGTCTCGGGCCGATCCCGGGAAGCGCGACGGTGACCGTCAGTTACTCCGCGGCGCAGCTCAAGGATCTGCCTTCCGGCCTGGCGAACGGCCTGTACGTGGAGGTGAAGACGCAGAATGCGTCAGGGACGCTGGTCGCGGATTCCATCGAGGGCAGGACCAGCGCGGCGAACGACGCCCCGTCCGAAGGGGAGGCCTCGGTCGAGGGGTTCGTCGCCGACCTGACCGGCAACGCGGGCGCCGGATTCGACTTCACGCTGAACGGGATCCATGTGCATGCCGCCCCGGGGACGGACGGGATCGGCGTGGTCGCCCCGAACGTCCGCGTGGAGGCGGAGGGGACCGTGTCGAACGGGATCCTGAACGCGGAAAAGATCGAGCCCAGGTGACGAAAGCGTGGCGTCGTGCGGGCAAGCGAAAGACGAAGACCCGATAAGCAACAGGGGGAAATAGAACGGGAGGAATTCTGCTCCACGGGGTGCAGGAAGAGGGTGGCCCGGAAACCATTCAAAGGAAGGGGGAAGGGCCAAGGAACCGCAGGAAGGATCGAATTCGGGCATTCGGGTGCTTCTTGGAATCAGGCGAAGGGATGACGAGACGAAAAAGGGGGAAACGCAAATGAAAGGGATGCGCACATATATCCGAAAGGTCTCGCTCACGATGATGTCGATCGGACTGTCCGCCGCGCTCGCCGCGTGCGGGGGCGGAGGAGGCGGCAGCACCGCAGCCGGGGGCGGGACCTCGGCCGGCACGACCGGCTTCACACGCGGGGCGATCACCGGGTTCGGCAGCGTGCATGTAGGCGACAAGATCTTTTCCACGTCCGGGGCGACGGTCAAGAAACGGCTTGACGACGGGCCGGACCACATCCCGGGCGCCGATGACAGCGTGTTCCGCGTCGGCATGGTCGTCGAGGTGTTCCACAAGTCGGGCGACAACAACGCCGTGGAGATCCGGTTCAAGGACGACCTCGAAGGGCCGGTCTCCAATCTCGCGGCCGGTCCTCCGGTGACGTTCGACGTGCTCGGCGTGCACGTCGTCACCGACGGGAACACGAATTTCGATGACAGCCTCGACGACCACCCGTCGACGGGGATCACGCTGGCGACGCTCGCCAATGGCAACGTCGTCGAAGTGAGCGGACTCTTCGACGGAAACGGCGTCCTCCACGCCACTTTCATCGAGGCGAAGAAGGCGGCGGCGGACGCGAACGACAAGTTCGAGATCAAGGGGACCATCGCCGCTCTGGCCGGCACGGCCCCGAACCAGACCTTCACGGTCAACGGCGCAAGCTTCGCCACCGATAACAACACGCGGCTTCACGACCTGCCGGCAGGCGGCCTGGCCAACGGCATGTTCGTGGAGGTCAAGACCTCGTCAACGACGGCCCCGTTCCTTGCTACCGACGTCGAGGGGACCTTCGAGGATCCCGAGATCGAAGCGGAGGATGCCGATGAGGTATCGATCGAAGGCTACGTCGCCGGTCTTTCCGGCTCGGATCCCAACTGGTCGTTCACCCTGGCCGGGGTGACCGTAACCACCAGTGCGGCGACCACCGGGCATGCACTTGTCGCCCCGAACGCCCACATCGAGGCGGAAGGACCCATGGTCGGCGGAGTGATGCAGGCAAGGAAGATCGGACTGCGGCCGTAGCACGACGCACCGGGGGAACCCCGAAAAAGGGGCCGGAGGGATCCGGCCCCTTTTTTGTCTTCACCCCCGGACGATTCCTCCTGATTATCGATACTGAATCCTTTTTGTCCGGGACCCGCTTATTTTCATTGACGCTTTCCAGGTTTCTGGATATCATTCCAACGTTTTGGACCATGGGCCGGCGGTTCCGACGCCGGTCCCGGCATTGCCCACGAATACCGCGGGGGGCGGGTGGGCAAGGGATCGCGAAGAGCCGTAGCTGCCCGACGGAATCCCACGACGCATCCGAATCCCATCACCTCCTGCCATTCCGTTCATCGCCGCAAGGAGGAAGACTGCGCAATGAAAAAAATCCTTGAGAGAATGCCGGACGCCCTGGCGCGACTGCTGGTCGTCTTCATCGGATTGGCCGTGGCGGGGGCATTCGTGGTGATCGTGCTGATCCCCAAGCCCTTGAAGGACGTGAAGATCCAGTGGGCGGACGCGGTCAAGAGGGAACAGGCCAAGCCGGTCAAGTACGCCGGCTTCCATGCCTGCGCGGAATGCCACGACAAGATCTACGACAAGAAGAAGACCGGCTACCACCGGGACCTCTCCTGCGAGACGTGCCACGGCCCCGCCAAGGCGCACACCGAGGATCCCGACAAGGTCAAGCCGGTCATCCCGCAGGAGCGGGCGTTCTGCCCCCAGTGCCACGCCTACAACCCGTCCCGGCCCAGGGGCTTCCCGCAGATCAACCCGGTGGCCCATAACCCGCTGAAGCCGTGCGCGAGCTGCCACAACCCGCACGACCCGAAGCCGCCGACCACCCCGAAGGAGTGCTCGGCGTGCCACGGGGAGATCGCCCGCACGAAGGCGGTGTCCCACCACGTCCAGCTCGAGTGCACGGTGTGCCACCAGGCGCCGCAGCAGCACAAGATCTCCCCCCGAAGCGTCAAGCCGACGAAGCCGCAGACCCGGGAGTTCTGCGGAAAGTGCCACGCCAAGGACGCCAAGGACAAGCTGGCCAGGAACGCCCCGAGGATCGACCTGGCCAATCACGGGGAGAAGTACGTGTGCTGGCAATGTCATTATCCGCATTCGCCGGAGGTGGAGTGATGGACGGCAGACGTAAATTCCTGAGGAATGCCCTGGCATTCCTCGTCTCCGGAAGCGCGCTCGGGGGGGTGCTGAAGATCCTGCCCTCGAGTGCGCTCGCGAAGGAAGCGTCCCGGACGGGGAAATGGTACGGATTCGGGGTTTCCGTCGACAAGTGCATCGGCTGCACCCGCTGCGTCGAGGCGTGCAAGACCGAGAACGACGTCCCCAAAGAGCCGTTCTACTTCCGGACCTGGGTCGAGCGCTACATCATCAGGAAGGACGGCGAGGTCATCGTGAAGGCCGTCGAGACGAAGCCGGAAGGCGTGCCCGAATCGGCTTCCGACCGGGAGGTCCTGCGCAGCTTCTTCGTGCCGAAGCTGTGCAACCAGTGCGCCGATCCCCCCTGCGTCCAGGTCTGCCCCGTCGGGGCGACCTTCCAGACCAAGGACGGCGTGGTCCTCGTGAACGAGAAGACGTGCATCGGGTGCCGGTACTGCATCCAGGCGTGCCCCTACGGCGCGCGCTACCTCCACCCCGAGACCCGGACGGCGGACAAGTGCACCTTCTGCTACCACCGGGTCTCGCAGGGGCTGCTCCCGGCGTGCGTCGAGGTGTGCCCCACCCAGGCGCGCATCTTCGGCGACCTGAACAGCGGCGCCAGCGTCATGGCGCGCTTCCGCAGAATGAACAAGATCCACGTGCTGAAGCCGGCGCTCAACACGGAGCCGAAAGTCTACTACGCCGGCCTGGACGGAGAGGTGCGATGACGAACGAAATCTTCAAGTCCCTGTCCGAGATCCTCCCCCAGATCACGGGGTTCATCTACCCGAACGAGATCGAGATCCACTGGGGGATGCTGATCGTGGTCTATCCCTACATCACCGGCGTCGTCGCCGGGGCGTTCATCCTGGCGTCCCTCGTGAAGGTGTTCAACGTGAAGGAGGTCCAGCCGCTCTACCGGCTGTCCCTCCTGACCGCCCTGTCGTACCTGCTGGTGGCGCCGCTGCCGCTGCTGTCGCACCTGGGCCATCCCGAGCGCAGCTACGAGATGTTCCTGACCCCGCAGCCTTCCTCCGCGATGGCGATGTTCGGGTTCGTCTACGCCTGGTACCTCATGGCGGTCCTCCTGCTGGAGATCTGGTTCGTCTACCGCACGGACCTGATCGCCTGGGCGGAATCGGAATCCGGCCCGATGAAGTGGATCCACAAGGTGCTCTCCCTCTTCTCGAAGGACCGGAGCGAGGGCGCCCTGGCCTTCGACCACAAGGCGCTCAAGACGATCACCATCGTCGGCATCCCCTCGGCCTTCCTGCTGCACGGCTACGTCGGGTTCATCTTCGGCTCGATCAAGGCGAACCCCTGGTGGAGCAGCGTGCTGATCCCGATCGTGTTCCTCTTCTCCGCCATCGTGTCCGGGGTCGCGCTGGTCATCCTCCTCTACATGGTCATCACGCCGCTGACGGGCGGGAAGATCAACATGAAGTGCGTCGACAAGGCGGTCGACTTCCTCTTCTACGCCGTCATCGTCGACTTCTCGCTCGAACTCGTCGACTTCATCCACCGCGTCTACCAGAGCGAGGAGGAGATCAAGATCCTCTCCGAGATGGTCATGAACAAGCTGTTCATGAGCCTCGTCATCATCCAGGTCCTGCTCGGGATGATCCTCCCGCTGGGCATCATCTCCGTCACCAAGATCTTCAAGAGGCGGTTCAGCCTGAACGAGGACCTGCGGAAGATGCTCTACTTCATCTCCGTGCTCCTGATCCAGTTCGGCATCTTCGCCACGCGGTGGAACGTCGTCATCGGCGGGCAGATGTTCTCGAAGAGCTTCCGGGGCCTGACCACCTACAAGATGGAGATCGGGGGGATCGAGGGGCTGCTGTACGCCCTCGTGCTCCTCGTGCTCCCGATCGTCATCCTGACCGTCCTGCTGAAGATCCTCCCGCCGTGGAAGGAAATGAAGGGGGAGGGGAACGGGAAAGAGCTGACGGGGGAGGCTCCCCTGGGAGGAATGCACGCTCCCGAGGCGTAACGATCCGGAGCGATAAAAAAACCGCCCGAAGGAAAAAGGCGCCGGGGAACGATCCGGCGTCTTTTTCTTTGTGCGCCCGGCGGCGCGCCCGGGACCGCCGCGCCTATCCCCGGGGCAGGATCGTCGGGGACGGCGTTATTTCCCGGGCCGCGGAGCGGTTTTCGGGATCGGCCGGAAGGTCTCCCGGATGCCTTTGGCCGTCACGTCGATCCGGTAGAACCCGTATTTCTGGAACGGGATGATGGGGGCGCCGGCGCCGCCCGAAACGATGACCTTGATCCCGCTCCAGTCGTCCACCATCTGCATGTGCTCGTGGCTGCAAAGGACCAGGTCCACCTTCGCCTTCAGCAGGATCTTGAGGAGATGCACGCTCTGCTCCGCGTACCCGGTCTTCGTTCCGTGGGGGAAGATGCCGTCGGTCTGCGGGGGGATATGCATCGCCACGACGAGCCGGTCGATCCCGTTTTTCCCCTTCGGGTGCGCGGCCAGCTCCCGCTCCAGCCAGGCCAGGAGGGGGGCGGGCAGGGTTCCTTCCGCGTTGTCCAGGACGATGAACCGCACGTTCTTGTGGGTGAAGCCGTAGGAGGCGGCGGGCAGGCCGAAGAAGCGCGCGAACTCCTCGCGGGTGCCGCCGTGAATTTCGTGGTTGCCGACCGTGACGTGCAAGGGCTTGCGGAAATCGGCCGTCTTCGCCTTGAACGCCGCCCACGACCGGGTTCCCCCCGGGCGTTCGAGGTCCCCCGTGTGGAGGAGGAACTCCATGTCGGAATCGCTCACCGCCGCCAGGATGCGGGGGAAGACCCCGTTCCGGTCGTTCCGGCTGTCGCCGCACACCCCGAACGACCACGCGAAGGCGGCGGATGCCCACAGCATCGCGGCGAGCAGCAGGGCGGAACCGGATCGAATGCGTTTCATCATGCACTTCCCTCCCGAAATGGAACGAGAAATCATTATACCGAACGAAAAGCGGATGCAGCCGGAGCATTCCCGCCGGTTGAGGCGGAATCGACGATACAGGTGGGACGGCGGAGCAGCCGCAGGAGGGGGGAAGCTGGCGAAAACTTGATATAGGGACGTTCTGAAAACTTTGGCGGGAAGTTCGGGACGTTCTTGAAGTTTTTCCTTATCCTTTCACATTGAAAAACTTCAAGAACGTCCCCTTTCAAAAAGTTTTCAGAACGTTCATCCTTGATCGTTTTCGCCTGCGCCCCCCTCCGAGGCTGCGCAGCCGTTACCGGGCGCGCGGTCGCTTCGCTCACTCCATTCTCCGTAGCTCCGGGAATTTCAGGAAGATCGCCGCTCCCCCGGCGAGGCTCGCGACGGATGCCGCGGCCAGGGCCGTCGACGACGAGGTCGCGGCCGCGAGCAGCCCCAGGAGGAGGCCCCCGGTTCGCATGAGCCCCAGGAAGAGGGAGACGTAGATCGCCATCACCCTGCCGCGGAGTTCGTCCGGCACGATCGACTGCAGCAGGGAGTTCGCCGAGGCGTTCTGCAGGACGAAGGCGAACCCGACCGCCGTGAGCAGGCAGACGGAGAGAATATAGTACCGGGAAAAAGAAAAGGCCAGGAGAAGGAGGGGGAACGACAGGCTTCCCGCGGTCAGGGCGAGGCCTTTGCGGCGGATCGCCCAACCGGACGCGGCGAACAGGGAGCCGAGAACGGCGCCCACCCCCGCCGCGGACATCAGGATGCCGTAGGTGTCCGCTCCCCCTCCCAGGATGTCCTTCGCGACCACGGGGATCAGCACGAAATACGGCATCGCCAGCAGCGCCGACAGGCCGATGAGGAGGATGATCGCCTTCGGGGCGCGATGCGCCCCGATGTACCGGATCCCTCCCAGCAGGTCGTCCCCGGCCTTCCCTTCCCCCTGGATGCGGCGGATGAGGGCGGCATCCATCAGGAAGAGCGCTCCCAGGACCGCCAGGAAGCTCACGCCGTTCAGGAAAAATGCCCCGGAGATCCCGACGGCGGCGACCAGGACGCCCGCCACCGCGGGGCCGATCACCCGCGCCCCGTGGAAGATCCCGGAATTCAGGGCGATCGCGTTGGCCATGTCCTCCTTCCCCACCAGTTCGACCACGAAGGCCTGCCGCGCCGGGGTGTCGAGGGCCTGCGCCGCCCCGAGCAGGAGCGCGAGCGCCATGACGTGCCACACCCGGACCGCGCCCGTCCAGCACAGGACGAAGAGGAGGAAGGCCAGGACCATCATCGCCGCCTGCATGGCGAAGATGATCCTTCGCTTCGAGAACCGGTCGGCGATCGCGCCGGCGTGGAGCGTGAGGGGGACCAGGGGGATGGCGCCCATGAAGGTCACGAGCCCGAGGTCGCGCGCCGAGCCCGTCAGGTCGTACACCAGCCAGTTCTGCGCGATCGTCTGCATCCACGTGCCCACGAGCGAAAGGAACTGGCCGAAGAACCACAGGCGGAAGTTCCTGTGGCGCAGCGCCTGGAACGTACCCGAAAACGGGGACGCGGGGACGCGGGAGGGCGCAGGGGGACGAGGGGGAGCGCCCCCCGGGGGCGCTGGAGGGAAGGTGGTTCGCATCGGGATTATTCCGAGCGTCGCAGGAACAGGGCGCCCAGGGGAGGGAGGGTGAGGGTGATCGACCACGGCCGGTCGTTCCACGAGACGGCCTCCGCCGGCAAGCCGCCGACGTTGCCGGTATTGCTCCCCCCGTAAAATTCGGAATCGCTGTTCAAGGCCTCCCGGTAGAGACCGGGGGCGGGGACCCCGACCCGGTACTCCCTGCGCACGACGGGCGTGAAATTGAACACGCAGACCAGGAACTCCCCGGGGTCCTTGCCCCGGCGCAGGAAGGAGACGATGCTGTTGTCCACGTCGCGGAAATCGATCCACTCGAACCCCTCGGGGCGGAAGTCGACTTCGTGGAGGGGAGGGGAGATCCTGCAGAGCCGGTTGAGGTCGCGCACCAGCGACTGGATCCCCCGGTGGGAATCCCACTGGAGGAGGTGCCACGAGAGCGAGGTGTCGTGGTTCCACTCCTCCCACTGGCCGAACTCCCCTCCCATGAACAGCAGCTTTTTCCCCGGGTGCGCGTACATGTAGGCGAACAGCAGCCGCAGGTTGGCGAACCGCTGCCACAGGTCGCCCGGCATCTTGTCGAGCAGGGAGCGTTTCTGATGGACGACCTCGTCGTGCGAGAAGGGGAGGATGAAGTTTTCATGGAAGGCGTAGAGGAGGGAGAAGGTCAACGTGCCGGAGTGGAACTTCCGGTGGATCGGCTCCTTCGAGATGTACCCCAGCATGTCGTGCATCCACCCCATGTTCCACTTGAAGGTGAACCCGAGCCCGCCCAGATAGACCGGGCGCGACACCATCGGCCAGGCGGTGGACTCCTCCGCAATCGTCACCGCCCCGGGGTGCTTCTCATGGACGAGTTCGTTCATCCGCTTGAGGAATGCGATCGCCTCCAGGTTTTCCCGGCCTCCGAACTCGTTCGGGATCCATTCGCCGGGATTCCGGGAATAGTCCAGGTAGAGCATGGAGGCCACCGCGTCCACGCGCAGCCCGTCGATATGGTATTTTTCCAGCCAGAACAGGGCGTTGGCCAGGAGGAAGTTCGCCACCTCGCGCCGGCCGTAGTTGAAGATCAGGGTGCCCCAGTCGGGGTGCTCCCCTTTCCGCGGGTCGGCGTGCTCGTAGAGGTGCGTGCCGTCGAAGCGGGCCAGGCCGTGCGCGTCCTTGGGGAAATGGGCGGGCACCCAGTCGAGGATGACGCCGATCCCGGCCTGGTGGCACCGGTCCACGAACGCCATGAAGTCCGCGGGCGCGCCGAACCGCGCCGTGGGAGCGAAGTACCCCAGCGTCTGGTACCCCCAGGAGCCGTCGAAAGGATGCTCCGAGACGGGGAGCAGCTCGATGTGGGTATACCCCAGGTCGAGGACGTAGGGGATGAGCTCGTCCGCGAGCTCGAGATAGGTGAGGTAGCGGTCCCCCTCCTCCGTCTTCCGCATCCAGGAGCCCAGGTGGACCTCGTAAACGGTGATCGGCGACTCCAGCCAATTCCGGGCGGCCCGCGCGGCCATCCAGCCCTCGTCGCCCCACGGGCGCCCGTCGATACTGCAGACGATCGATCCGGTGCGGGGGGGCGGTTCGAACCGGAAAGCGAAAGGGTCGGACTTCATGAGCAGCTCTCCCGTCTCGCGGGCCCGGATCTCGTACTTGTAGATTTCCCCCTCGGCAAGGCCCGGCAGGAAGATCTCCCAGATGCCGCTCTCTCCCCGGATCCGCATCGGGTGCGACCGTCCGTCCCAATGGTTGAAATTTCCGACGACGGAGACCCGCTCGGCGTTGGGGGCCCATACGGCGAAGGAGACCCCGTCGATTCCGCCCATGCGGGCGAGATGGCTGCCCAGGCGCTTGTACTGGTCCAGGTGGGTCCCCTCCTGGAGCAGGTGGAGGTCGAAGTCGGAGAGAACGCAGCCGAAAGCGTAGGGGTCGTCCTGCTGCCACCGGTGCCCTTCGTAGTCGATGATCTCGATCCGGTAGGGGAACCGCTCCCGGATGTGGGGGAAGACCGCCTCGAACACCCCTTCCGGGTGAAGGCGCTCCATCTCCGTGCGCCGTTTCTTTCCTTCTTCGAAGGTCACCACGCGCGCATGGGCGGCAAGCGGGAGGATCGCCCGGATCGCCACCGCTTTCTTCCGGTTGAGATCGATTACGTGGGGGCCCAGGACCGAGAAGGGGTCCCAGTGCCGGGCGGCGGCGAGGAGTTCGATATCCTCTTTTCGGATCGTTCCGAGCATATCCGGTTATTGTATTCGCAAACGGCCCGGCGAAACACCTTTTCCACATCGGGCGAGGGCGTCGGCGCGCCGTGCGGCCCGCCGCAGCGCTATTTCCGGTCGCAAGCGGGAGAGGGCCTTACGGTTGCACCTTGAAGTGCGATTCCTCGACGTCCTTGCCGACTCCGGCGCTCTCGATCGAGGCGACGACCCGGTAGGTTCCCGGCGGGGCGTCGGCGGGCAGGGTGATGGGGACGATGCTCTTCCACGTACCCCCCTCGCGCTCGATCTCCACCGACGTCTTCCCGACGGAGGTCCCGTTCACCAGGATCTCCCTCGTCTCCCGGACCAGCACCAGCCGGTCGGCCGACGGGGTGAGGACGGCGTACGTCAGGTTGATGTTGACCGTTTCCCCGGGGGCCAGGAGCGTGGGGTTGGGACGCAAGGCTTCGATCTTGAGCCGGGTCCCCTGCGCCGGCTTGTACCCGTATTCCCTGCTGGTCTGCGCGAGGGTTTTCTCCTGGTTGTCCATGTAGTGGCCGATGGCGCCCCCCGCCAATCCCCCGAGGAGGCCGCCGATGACGGCGCCGCGCCTCCCGCCGATGAGGCCGCCCACGACGGCGCCGCCCACCACCCCGGTTCCCGCGCCGATCGCGGTTTTCGGGTGCTCCCGGACGGTCTGGCCCGTCTGGGCGCATCCGGCAAGCACCGTTGCCAGGAACAGGACGGCGACGACCGCGCACACGGAAGTCCGCATGGAAATCCTCCCGGAGTTTTTGACGCTCCCTGTGGAGTATAAATTCATCGCTCCCCCGCCTCCATCGCGAAAAACCGGGGGGAGGGGCCGTCCCGCCGGGCGGCATGCACCGGGATCTCCCCGAACCCGTATCGGGAGAGGATTCTCCGGACTTCTCCGACGGCCACAACGGGAGAATTGTGGTCCGCGCTCAAGTGGCAAAGAACCACCGCCCGCGGCAGTTTCCGGCTCTCCTGCAGGACCCTCACGAGGAACTTTCCCGCCTGCTCGTTGGAGAGGTGGCCCACGTCGGAATCGACCCTCGCCCGGTCGAACGGGTGGCGGTGGCTCCTTTGGAGCATCCCCGGATCGTAGTTGGATTCGATCAGGATCAGGTCGCTGTCGATGAACCGCTCGTAAAGCCCGTTGCCGCCGCTTCCCAGGTCGGTCGCCATGGCGACGCGCACGTCGCGGCCGCCGGCGCGCGCGGAAAGGAGAAACCCGCTGGTGACGCCTTCCGCGTCGTGGGGAACCGCAAACGGCCGGACCTCGATGCTCCCCACCGAAAACGGCTCCGCGCCGAACGTCCGCAGCGGACCGGGCTGCGGGGACCGGGAAAGGACCCTTCGCGAGAACGCCCGCAGGTTCTTCTCATGAAGGAGGATCGGCACCTGGTGGCGGGCGCAGCAGGCGACCGCCGAGGGATGGATGTGGTCCGTGTGCAGGTGCGACACCAGCAACGCATCGATGTCGTCCCACGCCACCCCCGCCTCGGAGAGGGCGGACGCAAGCCCCCTCTGGGAGGGAAGGCCCGCGTCCACCAGGAGCGTGGTCCCGGCATGCTCCACCAGGGTCAGGTTCCCCGAGCTGCCGCTGCGAAGCGGCTTCACGCAGAAGCCGCTCACCGGGGAGCGGCCCCCGTTCGTCCGGCCCGCCCGCTCACGGGGCGTACCGGGTGAAGACGAAGTCGTGATCCTTCACGTTGGCCTGGTGGCAGGGGAAGCAGGACTTGTGCGCCGCTTCGTCCGCCGGCTTCCCGTCGATGAACCGGCCGAACCCCCATCCCCCGGTGGAAGCGTACTTCTTCGAGTCCTTCACCATGAACTCGATCCTCGGGGCGACCCCGGGCATCCAGGCCCCCGCGAACTCCTTCATCGGCTCGCGTTTCCACGCCAGCTTCGCGATCATCGACCCGTCCGGGAAGGGGAGCGTCTTCGCGCGGTACGCCTTCATGATGATGTCGTTGCCCAGGATGGCCCGGAGCTCGTCCTTGTTGTCGGTGCGGTGGGAGACGGCGATGAGCTGCCAGCCCCGGTATCCCTCCGGGATGGAGACGCCGAAGACCGGTGAGACCGCAGGGTCCGGGGTTGCGGCGGTTTTCTCTCCGGCGGCGCCGGCGGCCGCCGGAAGGGCCAGGGAGAGCACTGCGAATCCCGCAAGGAGAAGAAACCGAACGGCGAATCGACGCATGGCGCGCTCCTTTCCTTCCGTGATGCGCGTATTATACCAGAGCCTTCCGAAACCGCCTCGTTGGGGTATAATCCCCCCCCATGGAACCACGGTTTCGGGGGACCGGAAGAGGGTGAACCGCCGGACGCTCGTCCTCCTCGTCCTGTCCTTCGTTCTCTTCTATTTCTCGGCGCTCGGCACGATGCCGCTGATGGAGCCCGACGAAGGCAGGTACGCGGAGATCCCCCGGGAGATGCTGGCCTCGGGAGATTTCGTTACCCCGCACCTGAACGGCGTCGTCTACCTCGAAAAACCGCCGCTCTTCTACTGGGGAAACGCGATCATGATGCGCCTTCTCGGGGAGAACGAGTTCGCGGCGCGCTCCTTCACCGCCCTGGTCTCCGTGACCGGGATCCTGCTGACCTATTGGATGGGGTTCGTGCTTTCCGGCTGGCGCACGGGACTTTTTTCCGCCGTCGTCCTTTCCACATCCGTGTATTACTACGTGATCGGACGGCTCAACACCCTCGACATGACGCTCGCCGTGGCCCTGGCCGCCGCGATCTTCCCCGCCTATCTCTACCTCTCCGGGAAACGGGAGAGCCGCTGGTATCTCCACCTCTCCTACGCCGCGGCCGGCCTGGCCTTTCTCGCCAAGGGCCTGGTGGGCGTGGTGTTTCCCGCGGCCATCCTGGTCTGCTGGCTGGTCTTCTCCCGGCGGCACCGGGAAATCCTGCGCGCCGTATCGATCCCCGGCCTTCTCCTCTTTTTCGCCGTCACGCTGCCGTGGGTCCTCCTGGTCCAGCGGGATAACCCCGATTTCCTGTGGTTCTTCTTCGTGCGGGAGCATTTCCTTCGATATGCCACCAAGATGCACCGCCGCTACCAGCCGGTCTGGTTCTTCCTTCCGGTCGTGATCGGCGGCATCGTTCCCTGGCTCGCGTTCTCCAGGCGCGTGATCCTCGCCGTCCGCGCTTCGACAGGCAGGTTTCTCCCCCGGGAGGACCTGGTCTTCCTGCTGTGCTGGGTCCTCTTCGTCTTCCTGTTCTTCTCCGCATCCGACTCGAAGCTGGTCACGTACATGGCGCCGATTTTCCCGCCCCTGGCCGTGCTGCTCGGGAGGGGGCTGGACCTCTGGGCGGACCGCGAGGACGGGGCGCAGCGCTGCAGGTCCCCTTTGGCATTGGCGGCCCTGCTCGCGGCCTCGATCTTCCTGCTGCCGCAATTCTCCCGCCACGCGGTCGATCCCTCCGCATGGACGACGGCCACGGCGCTGCCGATCCTCCTCATCCTCGCGTGGGGGGCGGTTCCGCTCTTTCTCCGGAGGCTCGGGGCCGAGCGGGTGGTCCTTCTGTCGTTCCTGCTGCTGGCGCTCTTCCTCACCTCCCTCAACCGTCCCGCCGCCTTGTACCTCGGCGGTTACAAGTCGGTGAAGGGGCTCGCGCAGGTCCTTTCCTCCTCCCTGAAGCCGGGGGACGTCGTCGCCCAGTACGGCGCCTACCGGCAGGGAATCCCGTTCTACACGAAACGCCGCAAGGTCCTGGTCAACGAGGTGGGGGAGCTGGAGTTCGGGGCCGCCCGGGCGAAGGACCGGGAGGCGTACTTCCTGGACGACGACGGGTTCCGGCGGATCTGGCTGTCGGGCACGCGGGTCTTCTGCGTGTTCCGGAAAGACGCCATGCCGATGATCCGGGAGATGTTCCCGGCCCATCGGTTGCTCTACCGGTCCGATG
>PQAK01000212.1 GCA_003105225.1 Deltaproteobacteria bacterium
CCGGCCGCGTCCTGCTCATCGAGGCGGACCCCGGGGGCAAGCGCGGGCGCATCGCCTGGGAGTCGGGAGGGGAGGGAGCCGCGGACCGCGAAGAAAAGGTGTCCCTGAAGGACACCTATGTCGAGTGGGTCCTGGGGCAGGGGGTCCACCGGATCTTTTCCGCCGATTCGGCGGCGGCGGGACGGTTCCCCGTGCTGCCGCCGGCCTGGACCGGGGCGCGCGGGGGAGGGCGCCTGCTCGTTCCCGTTCGGGCCGTCGCGGACGGGTTCCACGGCGTGATGGTCTGCGAGGCGGGGGAGGGGCGGAATTTCGACGGGCGGGACGCGGATACCGTCAAGGACATGCTCGCCATCATGCGGATGGGCATCTCGCACGCACTGCGGCTGGAAAACCTCGAGAAGGAGGCCAAGAACGACGGGCTGACCGGGCTGTTGAACCGGAAGACCTTCTGCGCGCAGCTGGCGAACGTCCTCTCCCGGCTGGACGGGAGGTACCCGTGCGCCGTGGTCATGCTGGATATCGACCATTTCAAGAAAGTGAACGATACCTACGGTCATCCGGCAGGGGACGAGGTCATTCGAAAGGTTTCCAGCGTCATCCGGAAAACCGTGCGGAAGGTCGACATGGCAGGCCGATACGGGGGCGAGGAATTCGTCATCTACCTGCACAGCGCGGACCCGTCCCACGCCGGCCAGGTCGCCGAAAGGCTGCGCCTGATGATCCGGCAAACGAGATTCGTCTTCGAAAAACGGGAGGTGGGCGTCACCGCATCGCTGGGATTTGCCTGCTATCCCGGCGACGGCAAAACCTCCGAGGAGCTGCTCCATCACGCCGACGTTGCGCTCTATCGCTCCAAGCAGGGGGGGCGGGACCGGACAACCGCGTACATGAACCAATAAGCCGCGCCCGTATCTGTTGACTTCCCCCCCGCCGGGGTAATAAAGTATTCACTTTATTACCTTTTTCCGATTTCGAGGAGCGCGTGGACGTACGCAAGATAACGGAATCCCTTCTTCTTTCCGGAATAAAACGGAAATTGGCGGAATGGGGCACGGACCTGGAA
This sequence comes from Deltaproteobacteria bacterium, assembly GCA_003105225.1. Lineage (GTDB taxonomy): Bacteria > Desulfobacterota > Deferrimicrobia > Deferrimicrobiales > Deferrimicrobiaceae > FEB-35. The sequence goes on from PQAK01000212.1 coordinate 1,064, forward strand.
ATCCCCGTATCCGTGGAGATCCCCCGGCAGGAGGAGCACGGCGATTTCTCTACGAACGCGGCCATGCAGCTGGCCCGCCGGGTGGGGAAAAAGCCCAGGGAGGTCGCGGGGGAACTGGTGGAGGCGATCCGGCAGGAGGATGAGGACGGCTGGATCGCGTCGCTCTCGGTCGCAGGTCCGGGTTTCATCAATATCGTGCTTTCCGATGACGCGTGGCGGGAAGTGGTCGCTACCGCCCTGCGAAAGGGAAACCGGTTCGGCGCCTCCGACCAGGCGAAGGGAGAGAACGTTCTCCTCGAATTCGTATCGGCCAACCCGACCGGCCCCCTTCACGTCGGGCACGGCAGGGGAGCGGCGGTCGGGGACGCGCTGGCGCGGATCCTTTCCTTCGAGGGATATGAAGTCGCCACCGAATATTACGTGAACGACGTCGGCAACCAGATGGATAACCTGGGGAGGTCGCTGTTCGCGAGGTATCTCCAGGAATGCGGCAGGGACGCGCAGCTCCCTGAGGACGGGTACCGCGGAGAGTACCTGGCCGCGCTGGCGCGGGAATTCCGCGAGGAGGCGGGCGACCGCTACATGACGGCCTCCGTGGACGAGGCGCTCCCGGTGTTCCGGAAGGTTGCGTGCGACCGGATCCTGGAGGGGATCCGGAAGGATCTCGAGGAGTTTCGCGTCGTCTTCGGGAACTGGTTCCGCGAGGAGAAACTCCACCGGGACGGAGACGTGAAGGACAGCATCGAGGCGCTGCGCGGACGGGAAATGCTCTACGAGTCCGATGGCGCGATCTTCTTCAAGAGCGAGGCCCACGGGGACGAGAAGGACCGGGTGCTCGTCCGGTCGGACGGGCGGACGACCTACTTCGCGTCGGACGTGGCCTATCACCGGCACAAGTTCCGCCGGGGATACGCGCGCATGATCGACATCTGGGGAGCGGACCACCACGGGTACGCCCCGCGGCTGCTGGCGGCCCTGCGCGGACTGGGCGAGGAGGAGTCGCGCCTGGAGGTGCTGCTCGTCCAGTTCGTGACCCTGATCCGCGACGGGAAGGCCGTCCAGATGTCCACCCGGTCGGGGGAATTCACGACGCTGCGCGAGGTGCTCGAGGAGGTGGGAACGGACGCGGCGAGATTTTTCTATCTCCTCAGGAGCCATCACACGCACCTGGATTTCGACCTGACGCTTGCGAAGACCCGGTCCGCCGAGAACCCCGTCTATTACATCCAGTATGTCCACGCCAGGATCTGCAGCATCTTCCGGGAGGCCGCCGCGCGGGAGACCCCGCTGTCGGATCCTCCCCCCTTGTCGTCGCTCTCCCTCCCCGACGAGCTCGCCCTGATGAAGAAAGTGGCGCGCTTCCCGGATGTCGTGTCGGAGGCTGCGAGGCTGCGGGAACCCCACAGGATCCCCTTCTACCTGATCGAGCTCGCGCGGGAGTTCCACGCGTTCTACCAGAACCACCGGTTCCTGGGGGAGACCCCGGAACGGACCCAGGGACGGCTGGCCCTGGCCAGGGCGGTGATGATCGTGGTCCGCACGGGATTCTCCCTCATCGGCGTTACCGCGCCGGAGCGGATGTGAAAACCCTGTACAATAAACCAGGGCGCAGGCGGGGGGATGGCGAGGGGCACTCGTACGCCTTCTTCGCCGCGGGGGCCATCGTCGTCCTTGCGGCCGTGTTCGTCATCGGGCTCCAGGTGGGAAGAGTCATCGAAAAGGACGCGGCCGGGCGGGAAGTCCGGGCGGAGAAAACCTCCCCGGCGCCTGCGCGCCAGGGAACGCCGCCGCGCGCGGGCGACGCGGACATCCGGAAAGACCTCGGGGCGTTTTCGGAGGAAGCGTCCAAGGTTCCCGTGGTCCCGCCGCCGATCGCCGGGGTCGAAACCGAGAAGAAGTTCACCTTCCCGGAGACGCTCGAGAAAAAAGAGGCCACGGTGATCCCCCTCGTCCGTGCGAAGAAGGACGACGCCGCGGCGCAGGGAGCGCAGCCCGCGCCGCCGACCGCCGCGCGGAAATACACCGTGCAGGCGGGGGCGTTCCGGGACAAGGGGGCGGCGGAAGCGCAGCGCAAAAAACTGGGCAAGGCGGGATATGCCGTGCGCGTCGTCCCGGCCGCAAGGAAAAACCGGCAGCGGTATTTCCGCGTGCTCCTGGGGCCGTTTCCCGATGGCGATGCGGCGAAGAAGGCGGTCCGGAGGCTCAAGAACGAGATGAAGATCGAAGCCTACCTGATTCAGGGGTGAAGCGGATGCGGATCTGTCCGACGAAAGAGGAATTCCGGGCGCACGCGGAGACGTTCTCCGTCATCCCGGTCTGGCACGAGTTCCACGCCGATCTCGAGACGCCGGTGTCCGCCTACCTGAAGATCGCCTCGAAGTTTCCGGACGACCACTTCCTGCTCGAGAGCGTGGAGGGAGGGGAGAAGTGGGCGAGGTATTCCTTCATCGGCTTCGATCCGTATCTGCGGTACCGGGCGGACGGCGGAACGGTGTCGATCCGGAAGGGACGGGCGGAGAGCGCACATCCCGCCGAAGGGGATCCCTTGAGGGAGCTGGAGGGATTCCTGTCCGGGATCCGGTACCAGCATGCGGCCGGGCTGCCGCGGCTGTCGGGGGGCGCGGTCGGATTCATCGGATACGACTACGTCCGGCACATCGAGAAGATCCCCGACACGCACCCGGCGGAAGGGACTCCGGATGCGCTCTTCCTGTTCCCGTCCCGCCTGGTGATCTTCGACAACGTGAAGCATACGATCCGGATCGTGGCCCACGGGGAGGTTCCGGAGGCCGGCGCCGCCGGGGAGGCCTACGACCGGTGCCGCTCCTCCATCGAAGCGGTGCGCGCCATCCTCCAGGGGCCGCTCCCCTGGTCGGAGATCCCCCGGGGGCGGGAGGGAGCGGAGCCGGTCTTCGACATCCCCCGCGACGCGTTCCTCGCCGGCGTCCGGAAGGCGAAGGAGTATATCCGCGATGGGGAGATCATCCAGGCCGTGCTCTCCAACCGCGCGCGCATGAAGACGGACCGTTCCCCCGCGGAGGTCTACCGGGTCCTCCGGGCGCTGAACCCGTCGCCGTACATGTATCTCCTGAAGACGGGCGGACTCGCCGTGGTCGGCTCCTCGCCGGAAGTCCTGGTCCGGCTGGAGGGGGACCTGGTCCAACTGCGGCCGATCGCCGGGACCCGTCCCAGGGGCGCCGCCCCCGAGGAGGACCGGAGGCTCGAGGCGGAGCTCCTCTCCGATCCCAAGGAGATCGCCGAGCACGTGATGCTGGTCGACCTGGGCCGGAACGACGTGGGGCGCGTTGCGGCGTGGGGGTCGGTCAAGGTGGACGAACTGATGACGGTGGAGCGGTATTCCCACGTGATGCACATCGTTTCCAACGTGGTCGGCAGGCTCCGGAAGGGGCTGTCCGCCTTCGACGTGCTCCGGGCGGCCTTTCCCGCCGGGACGGTCACGGGCGCGCCCAAGGTGCGGGCCATGGAGATCATCGAGGAGCTGGAGCCCTTCCGCCGGGGCATCTACGCGGGCGCGGTGGGGTATTTCGACCTGCAGGGGAGCATGGACTTCTGCATCACGATCCGCACCATCGTGATGCGGGACGGCGAGGCGGTGGTCCAGGCCGGCGCCGGGATCGTCGCGGATTCGGACCCGGAGAAGGAGTGGGAGGAGATCCGGAGCAAGGCGCGGGTCCTTTTCCGGGCGATCGGCGCCGGCGAGGGAGGGAGGGAGCGCCCGTGATCGCGGTGATCGACAATTACGATTCGTTCACCTACAACCTCGTGCAGTACCTGTGCGAGCTCGGGGCGGAGGTCGACGTGTTCCGCAACGATGCGGTCACCGTCTCCCAGCTGGCCGCGAAGGATCCTTCCGGGATCGTCGTCTCTCCGGGCCCCGGCGGCCCGGACGACGCGGGGATCTCCCTCGAGGCGGTCCGCGCATTCTCCGACCGCGTCCCCATCCTCGGAGTGTGCCTCGGCCACCAGTGCATCGGACAGGCCTTCGGAGGGAAGGTCGTCCACGCGCAGGCGCTCATGCACGGAAAGACCTCCCGGATCCGCCACAACGGGAAGGGGATCTTCTCCATGCTGGAAAACCCGCTGACCGCGACGCGCTATCACTCGCTCGCCCTGGAGAAGGACTCCCTGCCGCCGGAGCTGGAGGTCAGCGCGGAATCCGAGGACGGCGAGATCATGGGAGTGCGCCACGTGTCCCGCCCGATCTTCGGGGTGCAGTTCCATCCCGAGTCGATCCTCACGCAGTACGGCATGAGGATCCTCGAGAACTTCCTTTCCCTCATCGATCCCCAGCAGCCGGTCCTCCGATGCTTCCGCAACATGCGCGAGGCGATCACGGAGGTGGCGGCGGGCAAGGACCTTTCGGCGGACGGGATGCGGGACGCGATGCGGATGATCATGGAAGGGGAGGCCACGCCCGCGCAGATCGCCGCTTTCCTGTCCTGCCTCTCGATCAAGGGGGAGACGACGGCGGAGATCGCGGCCGCCGCCGACGTCATGCGGCAGAAGGCGATCCGCATCGCCGCCCCTCCCGGAGAGGACGTGCTCGACACGTGCGGGACGGGCGGGGACCGCGCCGGCACGTTCAATATCTCCACGACCGTGGCGTTCGTCGCCGCGGGGGCGGGCGTGCGCGTGGCCAAGCACGGCAACCGCTCCGTGACCAGCCGGTCCGGAAGCGCCGACGTGCTGGAGGCCCTCGGCATGGACCTGTCCCTGCCGGCGTCCGCGGTCCAGCGCGCGCTCGACGAGGCGGGGATCACGTTCATGTTCGCCCCGAGGTTCCACGCCGCGATGAAATACGCCATCGGCCCGCGCCGGGAGATCGCCATCCGGACGATCTTCAACATCCTCGGACCGATCAGCAATCCCGCCGGGGTGAACTGCCAGGTGGTCGGCGTGTTCAGCGAGGAGCTGGGCGAGACGTACGCCCGGGTTCTGGGGGAGCTGGGGCACCGGCGGGCCTTCGTCGTCCACGGGACCGACGGGCTGGACGAGGTCACCCTGGCCGCTCCCTCCATCGTGTGGGATGTCCGCAAGGGGGCGGTGAAGCGGTACCTGTTCGACCCGAGGTCGGTCGGGTTCGAGTACGCCTCCCTCCAGGACCTCAAAGGCGGAGACGCGGAGACCAACGCGGGGATCCTCAAGGGGATCCTCGGGGGCGCGAAGGGGCCGGGCCGGCAGGCGACCCTGCTGAACGCGGGATTTGCGATCGTCGCCGGCGGGAAGGCCGGGGATGTCCGGGAAGGCATCGAGATGGCGGCCCGGTCGATCGACTCCGGGGCGGCGATGTCCCGGCTGAACGCGTTCCTGGGCATTCTCGGACGCAAGGGAGCGTAGCGGGCCGGGCATGGCAACCCATCTGGAAAGGATCCTTTCCGCGGTCCGGGAGGAGCTGGAGGCTCGAAAGGCCGCCGACCCGTTCGCCGACGTCGCGGCGCGGGCGAAACGGAACGTGCAAAGGCGCGGCCTGCGGCGCGGACCGTGGGAACCCCCGGGGATCATCGCCGAGATCAAGCGCGCCTCCCCCTCGAGGGGATGGATCCGGAAGGACCTGGACGCGGCGGAGACGGCCCGCGCCTACGTGCGCGGAGGAGCGTGCGCCGTCTCCGTGCTCACGGAAGGGCGGTTCTTCGGCGGATCGCTTGCGGACCTGTCCGCGGCAAGCGCGGCCTGCGGCGACGTGCCGGCGCTGCGGAAGGATTTTCTCCTGGACGACTACATGATCGCGGAATCCCGCGCCCACGGCGCCGACCTCGTTCTGCTGATCGTCGCCGTCCTGGGGAAAGAGACCGGGAGGATGCTCCGGTCCGCGCGCGAATTCGGCATGGAAGCGCTGGTCGAAGTGCACGACGAGGCCGAGATGGAGCTGGCGGCGGAAGCGGGCGCTTCGGTCATCGGGATCAACAACCGGAGCCTTGCGACCTTGAAGGTCGACCTGGACACCTCCCGGCGGCTGCTCCCGCTGGCGCCCGGCGGCGCCATGAAGGTGGTGGAAAGCGGGATCGCCTCCCCGGAGGAAGTGCGGCGGCTCCACGCGATGGGAGCGGACGCGTTCCTGGTCGGGGAGGCGCTGGTGCGGGCCGGGGACCCGGAGGAAGCGGTGCGGACGATCAGGGAAAAATCCAGCCGGCGTACGGCATGAAAAGGAGCGTATCGATGGAAACGAAGATCATCCTCAAAGACTCGGAAATACCGAAAGCCTGGTACAACATCATGGCCGACATGCCCAACCCGCCGGCCCCGGTGCTGCACCCGGGAACGGGGAAGCCGGTGACGCCGGACGACCTGTCCCCGCTCTTTCCCATGGCGCTCATCGAGCAGGAAGTGGCGTCGCAGCGGTTCATCCCGATCCCGGAGGAGGTCCGGAAGATCTACACGCTGTGGCGGCCGGCGCCGATGTACCGGGCGGCGCGGCTCGAGGCGGCGATCGGCACCCGCTCCCGGATCTATTACAAGTACGAGGGGGTGAGCCCCGCGGGGAGCCACAAGCCCAACACGTCGATCCCCCAGGCGTACTACAACAAGATGGCCGGGCGGAAGCGGATCGCCACGGAGACCGGCGCCGGGCAGTGGGGCTCCGCCATGGCCCTCGCCGGCGCGTTCTTCGGCCTCGAAGTGAAGGTCTACATGGTGAAGGTGAGCTACAACCAGAAGCCGTACCG
>PQAK01000213.1:0-392 GCA_003105225.1 Deltaproteobacteria bacterium
ATGGTGAGCATCTGCTGCTCCCCGCCGGACAGCTGGCTGCCCAGGTTCTTCTCCCGCTCCTGCAGGCGCGGGAAGAGGGCGTAGATCCGGTCGACCGTCCAGGGGGCGGCGACCTCCTTCTCCCTCCTGGCGGCGACCTCGAGGTTCTCCCGCACGGTCAGGTCCGGGAAGCAGCGCCGGTCCTCGGGGACGAAGCCGATCCCCTTCCGGCAGATCCGGAAGGCCCGCAGGCCGCTCACCCGCTCTCCCCGGAAGATCACCTCGCCCGTCTGCGGAGGCGTCAGGCCGATGATGGAGCGGAACGTGGTGCTCTTCCCGGCGCCGTTGCGGCCGATGAGGCTCACCACCTCCCCCTTCTCGATGGAGAGCGAGACGTCGAACAGGATGTGGCT
>PQAK01000213.1:595-23942 GCA_003105225.1 Deltaproteobacteria bacterium
GAGATCCCGAAGACGATGTCCATGTCGTGCTCGGTGAAGACGAGCGTCAATCCCTGCTCCCGGGAAATCTTCCGGAGGAGGGCGACGGTCTCCCGGCTCTCGAACCGCGACATCCCGGCGGTGGGCTCGTCGAGCATCAGGAGCTTCGGGCGGGAGGCCAGGGAGATGGCGATCTCGAGCCGCTTCTGGTCCCCGTGGGAGAGGACCGACGCCGAGAGGTCGTCCTTCTCCGCCAGCCCCACCTGTTCGAGGATCGACAGCGTTTCCTCGCCGATCTCGAAAAACTTCCGCGCCAGCGAGAGGGGGCGCAGGCTTTTCCTGTGGTGGGAGAACAGGGCCACCTGGACGTTCTCGAAGACCGACATCCGCGGGAAGATGTTGGTGATCTGGAAGGAGCGGCCGATCCCCTTCCGGATGATCCGGTGGGGAGGCAGCCCCGTGATCGGCTCCCCCTCGAACGAGACGTGCCCCGAGTCGGGAGAAAGCAGCCCGGTCATGACATTGAAAAAGGTCGACTTTCCCGCACCGTTGGGCCCGATGACGGCGCGGATCTCCCCTTTTTCGACGGACAGGGAGACGTCCTGCAGCGCCCGCAGGCCCCCGAACGACTTTACGATGTTGCGGACTTCGAGAATGACCATCTGCGGATGCACCCGATCCTTCCGAGGGTTTGACGCCCTTTTTCGTTCACGAACCCCACCACGCCGCCCGGCAGGAGCAGCACGAGCGTCAGCAGGACCAGGCCGAGCACGAGCGCCCACTTCTCCGTCCACGCGACGAGGTACGAGTTGAGGATGATGTAGACGACCGCTCCCACCGCCGGGCCCGCGAAGGTGTAGATCCCGCCGATGATCGTCATCAGGACCGGCTCGGCGGATTTCGTCCAGTTGATGATTTCCGGTGAGATCGATTTCTCCATCAGGGCATAAAGCCCGCCGGCCAGGCCGGTGAAGGCCCCCGCCACGACGAACGCCGTCCACTGGTAGAGCTTGACGTTCACGCCGAGGAAGGAGGCCCGCTGGCCGTTCTCACGGATCGCCTTGAGCGTCGCGCCGAAGGGCGAGGAGCGGATCCGGCGCAGGACCTCGACGGAAAGCCCCACGACCGCCAGCACGAAGTAGTACATCTCCAGGGTGGAGCCGATGTCGACGCCGCCCAGCCCGGGGACGGCGATCGGCCTCACGGGGATCCCCTGGATCCCGTTGTCGCCGCCCGTGAGCCCGTACCACTTGAAGACGACCGTGAAGATGAGCTGGCCGAAGGCCAGGGTGAGCATGGCGAAGTGCACCCCCGAAAGCCGGACGCAGAACATGCCGATGAGGGCGGCGGCCGCCGCGGCTGCCACCGGTGCCAGGGCCAGCGCGGAGAGCGTGCCGAGCCCCGCCTTCGTGATGAGGAGGCCCACCGCGTAGGCGCCGACCCCGAAGAAGGCCGCCTGCCCGAACGAGAGCAGTCCCGTCGTCCCCAGGAGGAGGTTGAAGGCGATCGCCATCAGGGAGGCCATGAAGATCTGCGTCAGCAGGTACTGGTAGAACCGGCCGGCGAACAGGGGGACGAGGAGCAGCAGGAGCAGCGGCGCCCACCGCAGCATCGGGCGAACGAAGAAGTGGACCGGGGAGATCTCCTGCGCCTCCATCGCGAGGTTCTTCTCGGAGAGCGCCTTGACCTTGAGCGGGCGCCCGAAGAGCCCCCACGGCCGGACCACGAGCACGGCCACCATCAGCAGGTAGATGAGGGACATCTCGAACTCGGGGAACACGATGATCCCGATCGTCTCCAGGGCGCCGATGAGGATCGACCCGATGAGGGCGCCCCACAGGTTCCCCAGGCCCCCGATCACCACCACGACGAACGACTCGATGATGACCTCGGTCCCCACCCCGGGGAACACGGTCCGCGCCGGCCCCGCCAGCGCGCCGCCGAACCCCGCCAGGATCGCGCCGAACGCGAAGACCAGCGTGAACAGCGCCGACATGTTGATCCCGAGGGCGTCCGCCATCTCCCGGTCGGAGGAGGTGGCCCGCACCACCTTCCCCGTCTTCGTCCGGTAGAGCAGGTACCAGAGCAGCAGCGCCACGGCGGGCGCCAGGACGACGACGAGGAGGGTGTACACCGGGACGATCCCGCCGAAGAGGGTGACCGACCCGGACAGCGCATCGGGCTTGGGGATCGACTTGAATTCCGGGCCGAAGAGGATCTTCGCCAGGTCGTCGATGATGAGCACCAGCGCGTAGGTCAGCAGGAGCTGGTAGATCTCCTCCTGGATGTAGATGCGCCGCAGCAGGCCTGTCTCGATGACGACCGCGATGAGGGCCACCCCCAGCGGGGCGGCCGCCAGCGCGAGGAGGAATCCCCCGGGCCCTGCGATGTAGAGAGTGATCCAGTAGATGAAGTACGCCCCGAGCATGTAGAGCGCCCCGTGGGCGAAATTGAGGATGTTCAGCACGCCGAAGATCAGCGTGAGCCCCGAGGAGATGAGGAAGAGGAACGCCGCCTGCCGCAGGGCGCTCAACACCTGAACGGTCAAAAAGGATAGGTCCATTACGCTCCGCCGGTATCGATCGCTTTATGACATAAGGCGGCGGGGCGAGGCCTCGAGGGCCTCTCCCCGCCGCTTCTTCCGCCGCCGCGGACTACTTGTTCGCCGCCTGCGCCTTCTTCCACTCGTCGATCGAGTAGAGCACCTTGGAGGCCTGGAACACCTCGGCCTTGCCGACGATGGCGAACGGGTATGCCTTTTCGAATACCGTCTCCCCCACCATGAAGTCGCTGGAGAGCTGGTGGTCTTCCTTGCGGAGGGTGGACTTCCCGCGCGGGGCGTCGATCGTCAGCCCTTCGAGGGCGGCGATGACCTTTTCCGTATCGAGCGAGCCCGCCTTCTTGACCGCCTCGGCGAGGAAGTAGACGCCGTCATACCCTTCGGCCGCCCAGGCGCTGGGGTAGTCCTTGTATTCCGCCATGTACGCCTTCACGAACTCCTGGTTGCGCTTGCTGTTCGGCCAGTGGAAGTAGTACCGCTGGTCGACGATCAGCCCCGTCGGCATATCTTTTCCCAGGGCCTTGACGACGGTGATGTCCCCGCCCGTCGCGATGACCCATTTCATCTTGTCGAAAACGCCGTACGGCTTCGCCTGCTTGATGAAGGCCACGAGGTCCCCTCCCCACAGGGTGCAGAACACGGCGTCGGGCTTGGCCTGGAGGATGGCGTTGATGTAGGAGGTGTAGTCGGGGATGAAGAGCTTCGGCCACTGCTCCCCGACGAACGTGGCCTTCGGGTTCGTTTCCTTCGTCTTCGCCTTGAAGAGGTCCCACATCGTCCGGCCGTACTCGTAGTCCGGCCCGATGTTGTAGAACTTCGTCAGCTTCGGGTACTTCTTCGCCGTGTACAGCGCCAGGGAGTTCGCTTCCTGGGAGTTGCAGGTCCCGGACCGGAAGGTGTACCGGTTCCACTTCTCCTTGGTCAGCGTGTCCGTGGAGCCGACCGTGTCCATGAAGATCACCTTCTCCTGCTTGGCGACCTCGGCGACCGCGAGGGAGCCCGCGGAGCTCACCACGCCGAACAGGAAGTTCACCTGGTCCTTCTGGATGTACCGCTTGGACAGGGAAACGAGCTCCTGGACGTTCGCCTTGGAGTCGGCCATCAGCAGCTCGAACTTCTTCCCGAGGACGCCGCCCTTCGCGTTGATCTCCTTGACCGCGAGCTCCGCGCCCTGCTTGCAGGTGATCCCCAGGTCCGAGGCGCGGCCCGACAGCGGGAACATCCCCCCCAGCTTGATCGTGTCCGCGGCCAGCGCCGAAGCCGCGAACAACAGCACCAGAATGCCTGCACCGAACGCTTTCTTCATCTTGTCCCCTCCTTGCTTTTTGTGGCCGCGCCGATCGCGGCCCGTTCCGTTCGCTCTCCCGTCAGTTCTCCCTCCTGCCGCCCCGCTCCGGCCGCGGCGGGACGATGACCGCTTCCCCGTCGATCACCGTTTCCTTGCGCTGGTTATAGCACTGCGTGCGCAGCCGCATCCGCTTCTCCGAAATCATCTCCACCACTTCCGCGCGGGCGGTGATCTCGTCGCCGATCTTCACGGGGCCCAGGAAGTTGAGCGTCTGCGAGACGTACAGGCAGCCGGGGCCGGGGAGCTTCATCCCGATGACCGCGGAGATGAGTCCTGCCGTCAGGATCCCGTGGGCGATCCGCTCTCCGAACCGGGTCTTCGCCGCGAATTCCTTCGAGATGTGCATCGGGTTGCGGTCGCCCGTGATCCCCGCGAAGAGGAAGATGTCCTCCTCGGTGATCACCTTCGTCATTTCAGCGGAATCGCCGACCTTGAACATCCATCCCCCGGACCTGTTCTTTAGTATAAAACAACGTCCTGCAATGAAGGTGCCGACGGATCGATTCATCGGCTCACGTACCGGGTCTTACGTATATATGCTGGATATATATAAGAATGGTATCCTGCTTGCTGTATACATTCCACACGTGGATACGGAACCCTGAATGTACCAAAAAAGGGACATCAATTGATTCGGTTTCCACTTATGCGTTAAAAATAATCGGGTAATTTAGGAAAAAATAACTGTACCATTTTTGGTTCATGTATCTATAAAGGTACATTGCATTCCGCAAAGAGGAAAGGGAGGTTCCGATGAACCTTGGAACGCTATTGCCCAGGCATGCCCGATATCGGCCGGATCACACCGCCGTCATCTTCGAGGAGCAACGCCTCACGTTCGATCAATTCCACCGGAGGGTGAACCGCATCGCCAATGCCCTCCTTTCGGAGGGGATCTCCAAGGGGGACAAGATCGCCACGGTCCTCCCCAATTGCCTGGAGCTCCTGGAAGTCTACTGGGCGGTCGCCGCGATCGGAGCCGTGGTCGTGCCGCTCAGCCCCCTCCTGCGCGGCAAAGGGCTGTCGACCCTGCTCTCCGATTCCGACTCGGAAATGGTGATCACGAATGCGGCCTTCGTGGAGCACCTGGACCCGGTCCGGGCGGAGCTGCCGCGCATCCGGCCCGGCCGGTACCTCCTCATCGACGCGGATGGCATTCCCGGATACCGCAGCTACGGCGCGATGGCGTCTTCCGCGAGCGACGCCCCGCCTCCCGCCGTACCGATCGGCCGAGACGACCCGTACAACATCATCTACAGCAGCGGCACCACCGGGATGCCCAAGGGGATCGTCCACTCGCACTACGTCCGGGGAATGTACGGCACGGTCTTCTCCTCGGCGTACCGCATCACCCCGGAAAGCGTCCTGCTGCACGCCGGCTCGATCGTGTTCAACGGCTCCTTCCTGACCCTGATGCCCGCGATGTACCTGGGCGCCACCCTCATCCTGCAGCGCCAGTTCCAGGCAGAAGAGTTCCTCCGGACGGTGGAGCGGGAGCGCGTCACGCACGTCATCCTGGTCCCGTCGCAGATCATCGCGCTGCTCAACGATCCCCATTTCTCCCCGAAGGCGCTCGAGTCCCTGGAGACGGTCTGTTCCCTGGGGGCGCCTCTCCACAGGGAACACAAGGAACGGCTCGCCCGGGAGCTGCCGGGCAGGTTCCACGAGCTCTACGGGCTGACCGAGGGGTTCGTCACCATCCTCGACAAGAACGACTACGCGGCGAAGCCGGGCTCGGTGGGATCGCCCCCGCCCTTCTTCGAGATGCGCATCTCGGATGAGAGCGGCAGGGAGCTGCCCGCCGGGCAGGTGGGGGAGATCACGGGGAGAGGACCGATCCTCATGTCCGGCTACTACAAGCGCCCGGACCTCACGAGGGAAGCGGTCGTCGACGGCTGGCTGCGGTCCGGCGACCTGGGGTACGTCGACGCGGAAGGATACCTCTACCTGGTGGACCGCATGAAGGACCTGATCCTTTCCGGGGGGATCAACGTCTACCCGAAGGACATCGAGGAAGTGATCGCAAAACACCCCGCCGTCCGGGAAGCCGCCGTCTTCGGCGCCCCCAGCGAGAAATGGGGGGAGACGCCGGTGGCCGCGGTCATCCTTTCCCGGCCCGGCGCGGCAGCGCCGGAGGAGATCCGGGAGTGGGTCAACGCCCGGGTGGAGGCGCGTTATCAGCAGGTCCGCGAAGTGGTGATCCTTGCCGACTTCCCGCGCAACGCGGCCGGGAAGACGCTCAAACGGGTGCTTCGGGAACGGTTCTGGGCGGGCAGGGACACGCGGATCTAATTGTCCCGCGCGGCCGGGATGCCGTGGCGCTTCATCTTCTCGTAGAGCTTGACCCTGTGGATGCGGAGGAGATCCGCCGCCTTCGATTTGTTCCCCCCGGAGGCGTTCAGCGCCGCGACGATCGCCGCGCGCTCCGCCTCGGCCTTGGCGGAGGCGAGCGATCCCGGTGTCACCGCCTTCCCGGCGCTGGGGGCCGCGCGGAGAAGGTGCGGGGGGAGGTGCTCCGGAAGGAGGACGTCGCCCCGGGCCATCGCGACCGCCCGTTCGAGCACGTTCTGCAGCTCCCGGATGTTCCCGGGCCAGGCATAGGATTGCAGCACCCGGACGAGATCGGGCGACAGGCGCCGTCTCGGTTCCCCCGTGTCCGCGGAGACCTTGGCGAGGAAGTGGTCGGCGATCTCCCCGATGTCCTCCCTCCTCCCGCGCAGCGGCGGGATGTGGATGGGGATGACGTGGATCCGGTAATAGAGGTCGGCCCGGAACGCCCCTTCCCCCACCAGCTCCTCCAGCGGCTTGCCGGTGGCGGCGATGATCCGCAGGTCGACGCGCCTCGCGGAGGTCCCGCCGACCCGTTCCACCTCCCGCTCCTGGAGCACGCGCAGCAGCTTCGCCTGCATCGGCAGCGGCATGTCGCCGATCTCGTCGAGGAACAGCGTCCCGCCCGCGGCCAGCTCGAACTTGCCCGGCTTCCCTCCCTTCCGCGCCCCGGTGAACGCCCCCTCCTCGTAGCCGAAGAGCTCCGACTCGAGCAGTTCCGCGGGGACCGCCGCGCAGTTGAGCTTGATGAACGCGCCGCTGCGCCGCGGCCCCGCGGCGTGGATCGCGTGGGCGAAGAGCTCCTTCCCCGTGCCGGTCTCCCCCCGCAGGAGGACGGTGGAATCGGTCCGAGACGCCCGGCGCGCCTCTTCCTTCGCCGCCGTGACGGCCGGCCCCGACCCGACGATGCTGTCGAAGGTGTACCTCGCGCCGCGCAGGTGCGTGAGCTCCTCCTCGTAATACCGGACCTTCGATTCGAGGAGGTTCATCTTCCCGGCCAGCTGCCGGAGCTGCTCCACGTCCTTGAAGACGACCCGCCCGTACGCCCCGACCACCCGGTCGCCGTCCTTCAGCGGGATCCGGTTCACGATGACGTCCCGCCCCCGGATCGTCTGGCGCTCCCCCATCTCCGCGACGCCGGTCCGCGCCACGATGTGCATCCGCGTGTTCTCGATCACCTCCGTCACGTGCCTCCCGACCGCGTCGGCGACCGTGACCCCGTTGAACTCCGCGTACGCCTCGCTGATCATCGTGATGACCCCGGAAGCGTCCACGACCACCATCCACTCCCCGGCGCCGGCGAGCACCTCCTCCAGCGTGTGGACGAGGACCTTGGTGGAGTCGAGCTCCCGCGAGATCTTCTCCATCTCGGTGATGTCCTGGAAGATCGAAACGGCCCCGATGAGCGCACCGTCCCGGAAGACGGGGGACCGGTTCGTCATCACGGTCCGCGGCCCGATCGCCTGCGTGCGCCCGGCCTCCGGCTCCCCCGTCCGCAGGACGTTGACCAGGCCGGAGTTGGGGACGATGGACAGCAGGCCCCTGCCGAGCGCCTTTTCCTTCGGCACCCCGAGGATCCTGGCGGCGGAATCGTTGAAGACGATGATGTTCGCATCCCGGTCGATCGCCAGGACCCCGCTGGCGAGCGCGTCCAGGATGACGCCCAGGAAATCTCCCTTCCGGTCAGGCACGGGACGGCCGTCCCACGGGGCACGCCGCCTGGCAGGCGAAGCAATAATAGTAGTTCCCCGTCATGAAGTTCTGCCAGAGGTCGAGGGAGAGCCGGCTCCCCGCCGTCTCCTTCCGCTTTTCCGCGGGAGCCTCGACCAGCGCGACCAGGAAGTTTCGCCACGCCCGGAACCCCCCCGAGAAGATCCTGTCGCCGCACTTCCGCTTGTCGATCCTGCCCTCCCCGGAGAGCGCGCCCATCGGGCAGGCTTCCACGCACTTCCGGCAGGCGACGCAGGGCGTCCCGGCAAGCGGCTCCCCCGGGGAGAGATCCGCATCGGTCACCACCCCCCCCAGCCGGACCGCGGGTCCGAACTCCCGGGTCACCAGCAGCCCGCTCTGGCCGTAGCCCCCGATCCCCGCCGCGACGCCGGCCCCCCTCCAGTCGACCGCCCCCCGCATCCCGTGCCTGGGGGGCGCCATGTCGATCGGGATGAACGCCGGGACGGCCACCGCCCGGCACCCCTTCTCCTCCAGCCACAGCGCCACGGCGTGCGAAGCCCGCGCGGCCTCGCCGTAAGCGTGGATCGTGTCGTACTGCGCGACCTGCACGTTCCGGGATTCGATGGCGCTGCGCGAATGCGGAGCGGCGAGGACGACCACGGACTTCGCGCCGGGAAGGATGGTCTCGATCTCCTCCCGGTGGTCGGGCAGCGCTTCGACCCGCACGGCTCCGCACACCGGCGCCCCGTGCGCCCCCGCAACAAACGAAACCTCCGTTATCGGGATCATCCCGTCCTCCCCTCCTCGCCACCCGGAATCCAAAATGCTATTTTACCAGCATGAAAACGCAAAACCCGAATTTCCGGGAAAACGTCCGCAGGATTTTCGAATCCGCCCCTTTCCTGGACAGTCTCGGCCTGAAACTCTCGGACCTGGGGCCCGGCTGGTGCGAATCCGCGATCGCCATTCGGCAGAAGCACCTCCAGCAGGACGGCTACATCCACGCCGGTGTCCAGGCGACCATGGCCGACCATACCGCCGGCGGGGCCGGGGGGACGGTCATCCGGCACGACCAGACCGTCCTGACCATCGAATTCAAGATCAACCTCCTGCGGCCCGCATCGGGGGACCGTCTCCGCTGCCGGGGGACCGTCCTGAGAGCCGGAAAGACGATCATCGTGGCGGAATCGGAGGTCTTCGCGTGGAAGGACGGGGAGGAGAAGCTCGCGGCGAAGGCCACGGTGACGCTCGCGGTCGTGCCACAGCGGACGGAGGCGTAAGGGAAGTTCGTATCCGGAAGGAAGCGGGGGCCGTGCGCATGGCGGAACGGGGGGCGGGCGATGTGAAGGCATTCTTCGAGGCGCGGGGGCTCGCGAAGGAGATCCGCTCCTTCGAGGAATCGACGCACAACTCGGAGCTCGCCGCGCAGACCCTGGGCGTGCAGGTCGGCCAGATCGCCAAGACCATCCTTCTCATCGTGGACGATTCCGCGGTGATCGTCGTGATCTCGGGGGACCGGCGCGTCGATTTCAAGAAGGTCAAGGCGCTGCGCGGGGGGAGGAAAGTCCGGCTGGGGGGGCCGGAGGACGTTGCGGCCCGCACGGGATTCAAGGTGGGGGCGGTCTCCCCGGTGGCGCTTCCCGCGGGCATCCCCGTCTACCAGGACCGTTCGCTGCGCCGCTTCGAAACGATCTACCCCGCCGCCGGGGAGACGAACAACATGTTCGTCACCACCCCCGACGAGCTGCTCGCCCTCACCGGCGCGCAGGAGACCGACCTCGCCAAGGCCAACGACTAGCACGTCACGCCAAGGGACGCCCGCACATCGGCGGAGCCGCCGCAGGAGGGGGGCGCAGCCGGTGCCGGGTGTCCCAAGTGGCGCTCAGGGCTCGCGGTTTTCGACCCCGAGCACGCGGATCAGGCGCGAGAGGTAGGTCGGGGTGAGCCCCAGCGCCTCGGCGGCCTTGGTCTTGTTCCCCCCCGCGGCGAGGATGGCCCGCCGGATGATGGCGCGCTTGTGCTCGCGCACGGATTCATGGAAGCGCATCTCCTCCGGCGTGGGGTTTTCCGCGAGGAAATCCGCCAGCGCCAGGCAGAGGTCGGGCGGCGTGATCTCCTCTCCTTCCGACAGCGCCACGGCCCGGCCGACGGCGTTCTCCAGCTCGCGGATGTTGCCCGGCCAGGGGTAGCGCTCGAGGATCTCCACCGACTCCGGCGTGAGTGTTTTCCTCTCGAACCCCATCTCCGCGCAGGTCCGCTGCAGGAACGATTCCGCCAGGGGAAGCACGTCCTCCCGCCGCGCCCTCAAGGGGGGCAGCACGACCGGGATCCCGTTGATCCGGTAGAAAAGGTCCTCCCGGAACTTCCCCGTCTCCATTCGCTTCCTCAGGTCCCGGTTCGATGCGCAGATGAGGCGCGCGTCCGCCGTGAGCGTCTTCACGCCGCCCACGCGCTCGAACTCCCGGTCCTGGAGGACCCGGAGGAGCTTCCCCTGCATCGGGTAGGGAACCTCGCCCACCTCGTCGAGGAAGAAGGTGCCGCCGTCCGCCAGCTCGAACCGGCCGGGCTTGGAGGTCGCCGCGCCCGTGAAGGCCCCCTTCTCGTAGCCGAATACCTCCGCTTCCCAGAGCGTCGGGGGGATCGCGGCGCCGTTGACCTTGAGGAAGGGTCCGTCCCGTCGCCGGCTGATCCGGTGGATCGCCCGGGCGACCAGCTCCTTCCCCGTCCCGGTCTCCCCCAGGATGAGCACGGGAAACGGGGACGTCGAGGCCTTCTCGATCACCTTGCGGACGTCGAGCCACGCCGGGGAGCGGCCCACCATGCCGAACCATTCCCCCGCCGCGGGCGCCCCGACCGGCTCCGTGCCGGACCCGGCAGCCGTCCGGACGGCGTTTCCCACCACGCGCAGGAGTTCCGCCTCGTCGAACGGCTTGGTGATGTAATCGAACGCCCCGGAGCGGATCGCCTCCACCGCGTCGCCGATCGTCCCGAACGCGGTCACCAGGATGACGGGGAGGGAGGGATGCCGCTCCCTGCAGTGGCGGAAGAGGGCAAGCCCGTCCATCCTGGGCATCCGGATATCGGTGACGAGCACGTCCGCGCGGGCCGGGTTCGCGTCCAGCCATGCGGCGGCCGAAGCCCCGTCGACCGCCTCGATGACCTCGTACCCTTCCCGCACCAGCATCGCGCGCAGGACCCGGCGCAGGTTCCGGTCGTCCTCGGCGATCAGGATCTTACCGCTCAACGGTTCATCCTCCCGCCAGCTTGATGGTGAACCGGCTCCCGTTCCCGGGGGCGCTCTCGACGGCGATGGCCCCGCCGTTCTCCTCGACGATCCTGCGGCAGATGGCGAGTCCCATCCCGACGCCTCGCTCGCGGGTCGTGAAAAACGGCCGGAACAGCTGCGCCCGGTCCCCCTCGGCGATCCCCGTCCCCGTGTCCTCCACCGAGATCCGGGCCTCCCCTCCCGCCGCGAACACGCGGACGGTGAGATCCCCCCCCTGCGGCATCGCCTCCACCGCGTTGGTCAGCAGGTTGAAGACGACCCGTTCGATCTCCGCCGGATCGGCGTTCACCTTGGGAGGCGGCTCCGCGAAGTGCCTGTGGGTGCGGATGCGGGCCATCGCCTTCGACCTCTCGCGCCCGAGGCGGACCATCGCGCGCTCGACCGGCTCCCGGAGGGAGATGGGGATCGGCGTGCGGTCCGCGGGCCGCGCATATTCGAGGAACTCGGTCACCACGCCGTTCAGCCGGTCCGCCTCCTCCACGATGATGTCGAGGAACTCCCGATCCTTCGGAGGGGCCTCCCGGGAGAGGAACTGGGCCGCCCCCTTGATCACGCCGGCGGGGGTCCGAACCTCGTGGGCCAGCCCGGCCGCCAGCTCGCCGACCGTCGCGAAATGCTCCCGCCGCTGGATCCGCTGCTTCTGGCGGATGTTCTCCACCGCCAGCCCGATCCCGTCGAGGAACGGCATCAGGAGCTCCATCTCCCGGAACGAGGGCGGCTTGTCCTTCCAGAGGAACAGGGCGACCCCGACCATCTCCCCGCGGAGAAAAACGGGGAAGGAGGCGTCCCAGGTGTCGTCCCAGATGGCGACGTCCGCCGCCTGCGATCCCCCGTGCTCCAGGAACCGGACGACGGGGAACTTCCGGGAGAAGCGGTGGTACGCGCGCAGGTATTCCTCCGGCCGTACCGGGAGCGTTCCGATCCCTTCGTCCGTCCCCCCCTCCGGCCGGATCCAGAGCGAAGCCCCGGCGACGAACGGGAGTTGCGCCAGCCCCTCCTCCACGGCCCGCGCGATCTCGGACAGGGAGGATCCGTCGGCCAGCTTTTTCGCGAAATCCCCCATCCGGGCCTGGATGGCGCGCGACTCCCGCACGAGAAGGTCGGAGGAAATCCCGCCCAGCTTCCGCATCAGGAAAGGGTAGAACGTCAGCAGGAAGAAGGAGATCAGGAACACGCCGGCCAGTGGAAACCAGAACTTGCGGCCGGAAGCGATCTCGAGAATGCCGAAAACGACGGCGAAGGCGAACACCTGGATCACGAGGATGATCGCCCTGCCGACGATGTCCGGGAACTCGAAAAAGTGAAGGTGCAGGATTCCCGTGGCCATGAAGTAGAAAAACAGCAGGACGGCGAACGCGGCGAGAGGGGGAAAGTAGACGCCGGTGCCCGGCAGGAAATTCAGCGGCGCCACGAGGCTCGCGATCCCCCCTCCGACGAGAAGGAACTGGTACTTCTTCCGCTCGATGGACGAGGGATTCGCCTGGAATCCGTGCCGGACGACGATGAAGAGGCTCAGGCACAGGTACGGATAGACGTACAGGAGGGCGGCGAAGTTCCACCACGCCGATGCCAGGAATCGGTCGCTCCCCAGGGTGAGGGCGAAGGCGGCGCTGATCCACATCCCGGCGACCAGTGCGGTCCGGAACCACTTCGGCCTCGTGCGCACGGCCGCGCCGCTGTACCGGAGAGCGAACGGCGGGATGAAGATGACCCCCGCCAGGGAGACGCGATGCCAGAAATCGGATCCCAGCGTCTTCCAGAGGTATTCCGGGAGGCACCACAGGAAGATGAGGAACGACAGGTCCGCGAACGCGCGCGCTTCCTTGTCGTTCTTCGCCCACACGCGGAGATATCCCGCGATCGCCAGCGCGACGATCGCCGCCACGAGGCTTCCCTGTGCGTAGTAATCCATCGGCCCGGCTTCCCCCCCGGAAAACGAACGGGCTATCCCGGGATTTCCCAGAATAGCCCGAATCGCAGCCGGCGGGGCCGGAAAATTACGGTCCTTACATCAGGCGCGCCTCCGCCGCCTTCCAGTCGATGTTCTTGAAGAAGGAAGCGATGTAGTCGGCCCGCTTCAGCCCGTAGTCGATCATGAAGGCGTGCTCGAAGACGTCCATGACGAGGATCGGAGCCGCCCCGGCCGGGTGCCCGGCGTCGTGCTCGTTGACCCACTGGTTGAAGAGCCGGCCGCCCGCCGTGTCCTGGTAGAGGACGACCCAGCCGATCCCGCGCATCGCGCCCGCGGCGCGGAAATCGGCCTCCCACTTCTCCACGCTGCCGAACTCCGCGGCAAGCGCCTTCCCCAGGCGGCTTCCCGGGCTGAGGGCCCCCTTTCCTCCCAGGTTCTCGAAATAGAACTCGTGGAGCCGCATCCCGTTGAATTCCCATCCCAGCCGACGCTTCAACTCCGCATATTCCGGGGTCGCGGTCTTCCCTTCGGAAAGCATCCCTCCGAGGATGTCCAGGAGCTTGTTCGTATTGGTGACATACCCCTGGTACAGCGTGAAGTGATTCTTGAGGAGCGTTTCGCTGAATCCTTCCATCCCGATGATCTTTCCGTAATCCTTCGCGGCGTAAGGCATTTCCTTGCCCCCTTTCGTGCGATGGTTTTCTGCTGTCGGGTGCTGGATCAATGGGACATCCGGTCCACGCTAACTAAATGCCGCCGCGGGGCGGATCGTTTCAAAGATTTTTTCCCGCCCCCGCGTCTGCCGCCGGGGAGCCCGGAAAAAAAAAGCCCGTGCGGACAAGGTCCCGCACGGGCCTGCGTTCCGAAGATGTCGCGACGCTTACTTCTTCGCGCGCTTCCTGCGACCCTCGGCGAGCTTTTCGGCCAGCCCGAGCTTCTGCGCGATCTTCTTCTTCGATTCGGAGTAATTCCTTGCAACAAGAGGCGTCTTCGCTGAAATATTGAACTTCTTACGGTAATCCTTAGGTGCGAGGTTGTGGCTGATCGCCAGGTGCTTTTTCAGCGTCGTAAATCCTTTCCCGCACACCATACAATAGACCTTGTCGGCGCCGAACGCCTTGTTAAGGGAAACGGCAGGTTTTTCTTCAGCGGGTGTGGGTACCTCCGCACCCTCTGTACCGGCAAGGGCGCTCAACTTGCCAAATACCGCCTGGATTTCATCGAGGAGGTCTTCCCGGCTCATCTCATTTACGGAAGCATGAGCAGAAACTATCTCCGCAGTCAGTTCTATTACAATCTTCTTTTCCATTGAAAACCTCCCCTTTTTATTATGTATCCATCATTTCAAAAGCAATCGATGGTGTCAATGCACAATAAAACCTTTTAATAAGACGCCATGAAATCCCGTTTCCTTTGCAAAGGAAGAGGGAGCCTTTTCTTCCGGATATCCCGTCAGGAATCCAAAATGGATTTCCGCACGGTCAGAGACGGTTTCCCGGCATTAACCCGCATTTCTCACCAGGGTTCGTCGCGAGGCGGTGGAGACGGGTATGGATACAAGGCGTCGCGACCGAGGGCCCCGCAGGCGTAGTTGACACTACGTCGAGGAGCCCGACCGAGCGCAACGCAGTAGACATGCCCGTATCCGCCGACGCAGCAGAAGCTTGGTGAGAAATGCGGGGTTATTCCGTTTC
This sequence comes from Deltaproteobacteria bacterium, assembly GCA_003105225.1. Classification (GTDB taxonomy): domain Bacteria; phylum Desulfobacterota; class Deferrimicrobia; order Deferrimicrobiales; family Deferrimicrobiaceae; genus FEB-35. Next base: position 15,374 of record PQAK01000213.1, read on the forward strand.
AACGGAAAAGAAGCAGCTCTCCCGTGCCCGGCCGGGCCGAAGCGAGTCGAATGCGGCAGACGGAACCGGGGCCGAACACCAGCTTCACCGGATCACGCGCGGCGAGAAGCGCGGAAGCGATGAGAGCGATCGAGGGAAGGTGGCCGACGCAGAGCACGGAACCTTCCCCCGCCTGCTCATCAAGGAACGCCAGGAAACTTTCCGGGGTGGCTTCGGGATTCAGCGCCGCCGTTTTCCCGATCCGATCCACGGGATACCCGGCGGCCGCGCAGAGGATCTCGGCCGTCTGGCGTGCGCGCAGCTTTTCGCTGGCCGCGGCGAAAACCGGGCGCCCCATCTCCCCCGAAAGGGCGGAGGCGACCTCGGAAATCGCCCTGGCGCCCTCCGCGCTCAGCGGGCGGGAAGGGTCCACGCTCGCCGGGGCCGCTTCCCCGTGCCGGACGAGCCAGAGATCCGTCACCGCAGGGTGTATCCCGCCGCGAAATAAAGGCCGAACGCCGCAAGGACCAGCCCGTGGGTAACGGTTCCGTCCCGCAGGGCCCGCTCCGCATCCTCCCGGGAAAACAGCGCGACTTCGATCCGTTCGTACGGGTCGAATTCCGGCTCGGCCGCCCGGACCGCATCCCGTGCCAGGTAGGTGTGGCACCGGTTGTCCTGGAGCGCCGGGTTCGGGGTGACGTACCCGAGATACTCCCATTTCCCGGCGCGATACCCCGTCTCTTCCAGGAGCTCTCGCTGCGCCGCGGCGCGCGGATCGGCGTCCCTGGCGTCGATCGCCCCGCCGGGAATCTCGACGGTCACTTCCCGGATCCCGTGCCGGAACTGGCGGATGAACACGAGCTGTCCGTCCGGCGTGACCGGGATGACGTTGATCCAGTCGGAAGTCCGGATGACCGTGAAGTCGTTCGAACGGCCGTTGCCCGCGAGGAGATAGCGGTCGTGGTCCACGGCGATCAGGCGGTCGGAGAACATCCGCCGGCTTGCAAGAAGCGTCCAGTGGGAATGCATAATATCGAATTTTACCACCCATCGACCGCAATGGTGCGCGGAGGGTGGTGTAAGATACCCGTGAATCTTTCCGCCCGGGGGAATTCGACGCCGCAACGGAAAACGGATGCCGCGGGAAAAACGTCCGCCGGAATCGGGGGCGCCGTTCCCCTGCCGATCCTCATCGCCTGCGGCGTGACGTTCGTCCTGTACCTGGGAGCCTACATGCGGCTCCCCCTCGTGCCGCTGTTTGCGCAGGGGCTCGGCGCGTCCACCTTCCAGGTCGGGATGATCAACGCGGGGTTCATGCTGGCCGCCGCGCTCCTGTCGGTGCCGCTGGGGCTGGTGTCCGACCGGCTCGGCCGCCGCCGATTGATCGTCACCGGAATGGCGGCCTCCATGCTCACGTCGGTCTTCCTGCTGTTCGCCCGCACGCCGCTGGAGGTGGGCGCCATCTACCTTTTTTCCGGAGCGGGACTCGCCTGCTTCTCCCCGGCGATGATGTCCTATATCGGCGACGTCTCCCCCGTGCCGTTCCTGGGAAGGGCCTACGGTTGGTACACCGCCGCCCTGTACCTCGGGATGGCGGCGGGCCCCGGCCTGGGCGGCGCCGCCGCGGGCGGCGGTTTCCGCGTCGCGTTTCTCCTGTCCGCGGTGGTCATCGGCGCCGGGCTTCTATTGGGGGGGCCGCGCATGCCCGCCCCTCCCCCCGTGCCGTCCGCCTCCTCGCAGAGCCTCCTGGCGGATTTCCGGGAGATCGTCGGAAACCGCGTCGTGCTGGCCTGCTGGTCGGTGACGTTTTTCTCCACCTATGCGTGGGGCTCCCTCTTTTCCTTTTTCCCCCTCTACGCTCGCGACGCGGGAGTCTCCATCATCCATACCGGCCTGATCTTCACGTGCCAGGCCGCCGCGAACGCGCTCTTCCGGATCCCGATCGGCCACCTGTCCGACCGTACGGGGAAGCGGGTCCCGTACATCCTCGTCGGGAACCTGCTCTTCGGCCTCTCCATCCTCGCCGTGGGTCAAGCCCGCACGCTGGCGCCGCTGTACGGACTGTTCATCGCCATCGGGGGAAGCATGGCGGCCACGTTCACGGCGATCGGCGCGCTGCTCTCGAATGCGGTTCCCACCCGGATTCGGGGGCTTGCGATGGGGGGATACAACACGTGCATCTACGGGGGGTTCACCGTCTCCGCTGCGACCCTGGGGGTCGTCATCTCCCGCTCCGGCTTTCCGCTGGGCTTCGCCGTGGCGGGCGGGCTATGCGCCGCCGCCACGCTCGTCATCGCCTTCCTCTTCCCCCGCGAACCTTCCCCTCGTCCGCTATCCTGAAAAGGATCCGCACGGGGCCGAAGCCGCGGGATTTCGCGCGGCCCCGGAACGGATTGCCGGGAGGACCTCCGACCGAAAATGTCCGGGGATTGGTTGAAGAGCGGGAAACCGGGTGCGGCGGCGAAGGGGTCAGACCGGGACGGGCGCGTAGACGCTCTCCGCCTCGGCGACGAGCCGGTCGATCAGGTCGCGCACGGACGGAATATCCTTGATCCTCCATACGTTTTCGCCGGAGAATACCAGCCCCTCCTCGACGTCGCCGCCCTGGGACATCTCGAGGCGGTCGATGATGCAGAAGGAGTGGCTGCATTTCTTGAGGCAGTTCCGCTTGCACTCGCCGTCGTAGACGCTATCCCCCGACTGGAGGCGATGCAGGAAAGGATTCCGGATCGCACGGCCCGGAAGCCCCACGGGGGAATCGATGAGAAGGACGTCTTCCTGCCGCGCACTCAGGTAGGTCCGCTTGAAGGCGTCGGAGACGTCGCATTCCTTGGTGAGGACGAAACGGGTGGCCATCTGGACGCCGTCCGCCCCGTACTTGCCCATCATCTCGCCGATCTCGAACCCGTCGGTGATCCCGCCCGCGGCGATCAGCGGCACTTTCTTCACCACTTTCCGGACCTCGGGGAACAGGTCCCGAAGGGAACGGTCGGTTCCCAGGTGCCCCCCGGCCTCCTTGGCCTCGACCACGATGGCGTCCGCGCCGCTTTTTTCCGCGAGCTTGCCGAACTCGGGCGAGGAGACGATGGAGACGATCGGCACGTTGTGCTGCTTGCCGATCTTGAAGACGTCGCGGGAGAATCCCGCCCCGGTGACGATCATGTCGACCCCGGCCTCGATCGACGCCATCACGGCCTCCATGAACTCCCGGATGGCGAACATGATGTTCACCGCGACGATCCCCTGGGTCATCCGCTTCGCCTTGCGGATGTCCTCCTTCAGCTCGTCGATGGGAATGCCGGACCCTCCGATCGTGCCGATCCCGCCGCAGTCGGCCACCGCCGATGCCAGCGACGAGGTCGAAACGCGTACGGACATGCCCCCCTGGACCAGCGGAATGCGCGCCGTGAAGTTGCCGATTTTCAGCTCCGGAAGCTTCACCCTTTCTCCCCCTCCCAATGAAACTCTTATTTTACTCCTCGACCGTCAGCCGTGTGAATAAAATTCAACTTTTTTTCACTCAAACGGCGCAGCGGCATGCCCTCCCCGGCAGCAGCGCCATCGCGAAAACCCGCTCCGGAAGGGTGCGCGCCGCAAGGATCCGGGCGATCTCCGACAGCGGGGCCACACGGTACCCCAGCCGGGACGCGCCCTGCAGCATGTCGGTGAAGGCGCCGCGCCAGATCCCGCCCTCCACCTCCGCGTGAACGGGAAGCACGTGGATGCCGCCGGAGGACAGCGCCGATAGAATCCTTCCGGCTCCCCTGGCTCCCCCCACCTCCTCGAGACAGGGAAGGTCGGAAGGGAGCTCCACTTTCCCGGTCCCTTTCAGAAGGAAGGGGGTGGGCGCGCGCGTGCAGCTCAGGTATTCCCATGGATAGGCCGAAAGGACCGTCACGGCCGCTCCGGTGAGCATCCAGGCGGGGGCGCCGAACGCGCGGGGGGAATGCCCCAGGCATTCCCGGTAGGCGGAGAGCCCCTGGTCGAACCAATCCCGGACCCATCGATCTCCCTTGCGCGGAAGCGCATCCTGCCAGGTGCGATGGTCCCACGCGTGGAACTCCACTTCGTGCCCGCGCGCCTCGATCTCCCGGCACAGGCCGGGGAACGCCTTCGCGATCATCGGCGCCTGGAGCAGGGTCCCGTAGAGGGCGGTCTTCATGCCGTAGAGCCCCGGCGCGTTGGTCCGGATCATCTTGAACAGGAACCGGGGGCTGCGCAGCATCCGGTAGACCGCTTTCCCCGAGTTGTCGGGGCCGAAGGAAAGAAAGAACGTCGCCGGAACGCCGGCGGACGAGAGGGCGGACAAAAGCGCGGGAACTCCCTCCTCCATCCCGCGCCGCGTGTCGACGTCGATTTTCAGACCCAGGATCCGCTCGGCGCTCACGTCTTCGCGCGTTTCGCCTTCGAGGACGCCGCCGGCCGCCGCTTCGGGGAGGCGTTCTCCGCGAGGAAGGCGTCCAGGGTCCGCTCGAGCGCATCCCGGAGCCCCACCTTCGGGCTCCACCCGAGGATCTCCTTCGCCCTCCGGATCGAGGGAGTGCGCGTCTGGATGTCCTGGTACCCGTCGCCGTAGAACTGACTCGAACTCACCTCGACGATCTCCGGGACCTTCTTCCCCCTGGCGGCAGGGTGCCGGGAATACAGGTCGCGCAGCAGGCGGGCGAGGTCGCGGATCGAGCAGTCGTTCCCCGGGTTGCCGATGTTGAAGATCTTCCCCGACGCGCACCCGTTGCGGTTCTCGAGGATCTTCATCAGGCCGGAGATCCCGTCGTCCACGTAGGTGAAGCAGCGGCGCTGCTTCCCGCCGTCCACCAGCTGGATCGGCTCGCCGAGGTACAGGTTCGCGATGAACTGCGTGACCACGCGGGAGCTCCCCTCCTTGGCGGTCTCGATCGAGTCGAGCCGCGGGCCGATCCAGTTGAAGGGGCGGAAGAGGGTGAAGGAGAGCCCCTGCCGGCCGTAGGCCCAGATGACGCGGTCCAGCAGCTGCTTGCAGCAGGAGTAGATCCATCGCTGCTTGGCGATCGGCCCCAGCACCAGCGGCGAGGTCTCCTCGTCGAACTCCTTGTCGGCGCACATCCCGTACACCTCGGACGTGGACGGGAAGACGATCCGCTTGCCGTACCGGTGCACCTGCCGGACGATCCGCAGGTTCTCCTCGAAATCGAGCTCGAAGACCGACAGCGGCCGCTCGACGTACACCTTCGGCGTGGCGATCGCCACCAGCGGAAGGACCACGTCGGCCTTCTTGATGTGGTACTCGATCCACTCCTTGTTGATCGAGATGTCCCCCTCGACGAACTCGAACCGGGGATGGTCGACCATCCTCCCCAGCCGCTCCGCGGAAAGGTCCATCCCGAAGACCTTCCAGTCGGTTTCCGCAAGAATCCTCGCCGTCAGGTGGTGCCCGATGAAGCCGTTCACGCCCAGGATCAGGAATTTCATTCAAACCCCTCCGCGATCGCATTCGCAAAAAGAGAAGCGACCGCCTCCCCCTTCGCGGCCGTCCCTTTCCACTCCACCTCTTCCATCTGGAGGAGCCCGTTCCCGGTCCCCGCCAATACCCGTTTTTCCGTGCTCACGGTCGTCAGGCACCCTCCCGCCACCCGGAGGGAACTCCCGCCGGCCACCGTCATTCTCCCGGGCGCCGGGCTCTCCGGAAACGCCCCGGCGGGCACCGGCAGGGCCCTCCAGACGATGCACTTCTCTCCGCGGAGCGAAGCGAACGCTCCCGGGTAGGGGCGGGTGACCGCGCGGATCAGATTGTAGATCTCGACCGCGGACCGGGTCCAGTCGATGCGCCCGTCCTCCGGTTTCCTGCCGCCGAAATAACTCCCCTTTTCCAGCTCGTTCCTGCGCCGCGGGATATCGCCCGCGGCGATCCGGGGCAGGATCCCGGACAACAGGCTTTCCGCGGCCTTTTCCATCTTGCCGTACAGCGTGAGCGCGGTGTCTTCGAACGCGATCGGCACCGCCGCCTGGGCCACGATGTCCCCCGCGTCGGGCTTCTCCGTCATCACGTGGAGCGTCACCCCGGTTTCGGTTTCCCCGCGGACGAGCACCCAGTTGACCGGCGCCCGCCCCCGGTACTTCGGGAGCAGCGACCCGTGCAGGTTCATCGCGCACAACCGGGGCAGGGACAGGATCTCCCTGCCCAGCATCGACCGGTAGTAGAAGGAAAAGAGGAGGTCGGGCGCGGCGGCGCGGATCGTCTCCGGCCAGGGGGCTTCGTTCACCTTTTCCGGCAGGTGGACCGGGATCCCCATCTCCCGGCAAACGTCCGCGACGGAACCGAACCAGCGGTTCTCCCGCGGGTCGTCCGCGTGGGAAAAGACCATGGGAATCCCGATCCCGGCCGCCAGCAGCGAGCGGATGCCGATGATCCCCATGTTGTGGTAGGCGAAGACGACCGCGCGCACGCGGGTCACTCCCCGTGCACCTTGCGGATCGTGAACCGCGGGCGCTTGCGGACCTCGTGGTAGATGCGGCCGATGTACTGCCCCATGATCCCGAGGGCGAAGAAGAGGACCCCCACGAAGAAGAACAGGATGGCGAACAGGGTGAAGATGCCGTTCCCGCCCCACGCCGCGCCGTAGAAGAGCCGCATCACGACGAGCAGGAGGGCCAGCGACACGCCGCCCGCCGCCAGCGCCCCCCCGAGGTACAACAGCACTTTCAGCGGAAACTCGGAGAAGGAGGTGAGCAGGTCGAACTGGAGGTTCAGCAGCCGCGACAGGTTGTAGTTGGAGACTCCCGCGTGCCGCTCCGCGTGGCCGACCGGGATCTCCGTCATCCGCTTCGCGTAGAGGGTCGCCAGCGCCGGGATGAACGTGGAATATTCCTGGCTCTCGACCATGCGGTCCACCACCTCGCGCCGGTACGCGCGCATCATGCATCCCCAGTCGGTCATTCGGACGCCCGTGATTTTCCGCGTCATCGCGTTGACGATGCGCGACGGGACCGTCCGGAAGACGGAGTCGCGCCGCAGCTGGCGGACCGTCCCCACGACCTCGAAATTCCCCTCCTCCATCGCGCGGACCAATCCCGGAATCTCCTCGGGGGGGTTCTGCAGGTCGGCGTCCAGCGTGACGACGATTGAGCCGCGCACGACCGAGAATCCCGACATGATCGCCGAGTGCTGGCCGTAGTTCCGGGTCAGCTCGACGACCCGCACCCCGTTCCGGCCCACGAAGTTCTTGAGGATCTCCAGCGATCCGTCCCGGCTTCCGTCGTCGATGAAGACGACCTCGTACGGGCGCCCCAGCGTGCGGAGGGCCCCCTCCAGCCGGTCCATGAGGAGCGGAAGGTTCTTCTCCTCGTTGTACACCGGGATGACGACCGAGATCACGGCCGGCGCTCCGACAGGATCTCCCGGACCGCCGCGCAGACGTAGTCGACGTCGCCGTCCGCCATGCCCGGGAAAAGGGGCAGCGAAAGGATCCGGGCGCCCGCCCGCTCGCAGCCGGGCAGCTCCCCTTCCTTCGTGCCGAAACGCTGCCGCACGTACGTGAGCAGGTGGCAGGGAGGGAAGTGGAGGCCGACGCCGATGTTGCGGTCCGCGAGGCGCCCGATGAACGCGTCGCGGTCCATCGACGTCACCTTCACGATGAACAGGTGCCAGGAAGGCTCGTGGGGGTACGGCGGGGACGCCGGAAGGTCGATCCCCGCGACGCCGGCAAGCCCATCGCGGTAGCGGGCGGCGAGGGCGGCGCGCCGCGCGTTCATCCGCGTCACCTTTCCCATCTGGACGACGCCCAGGGCCGCCTGCAGGTCGGTGAGGTTGTACTTGTACCCGGGCTCCCGGATGTCGTACTGCGGGGTGCCCCCCTTCCCGTACCGCTTCCATGCGTCCCGCTCGATCCCGTGGAACCGGAGGAGGCGCAGCCGCTTCGCGAGCTCTCCGTCGAAGCAGGTCACCATGCCCCCTTCGCCGGTGGTGATGTTCTTGATCGGGTGGAACGAATAGATCGCGGTGTTGCCGTGGCCGCCGGCGGGCTTCCCCCGGTAGGACGTCCCCACGGCGTGGGCGGCGTCCTCGATCACGGGAATGCCCGCCCGGTCCGCGGCGTCGCGGATGGGGTCGAGGTCGGCGGGCGCGCCGGCGAAGTGCACGGGGATCACCGCTCGCGTCCGCCTCGTGATGGCGCGCGCCGCTTCCCCGGGCAGCACCTGGAGCGTCGCGTAGTCGCTGTCGACGAAAACCGGGCGGGCGCCGCGCAGCGCGATCTGGTTCACCGTCGACGCGAACGTCATCGAGGGGGTCACGACCTCGTCCCCCGCGCCCACGCCCAGCGCGGCAAGCACGAGATGCATCCCCGCGGTGGCCGACGCCACGGCCACGGCGTGCGGCGCCCCGGTCAGGGACCGGAACCGCTCCTCGAGCTCCGCGACCTTCGGCCCGCTGGTGATCCAGCCGGACCGCAGGCACGCCGCGACGGCATCGATCTCCTCGTCGTCCAGCTCCGGCCGGGAGAGGGGGAGAAACTCTTTCCGGATGTCCAATGGGTCGGCCCCGCGCTCTTTCCGCCCGCCAGGGTCAGGGGCGGTTCACGATGAGGATACCTTCATCGGACCGGTAGAGCAACCG
>PQAK01000214.1 GCA_003105225.1 Deltaproteobacteria bacterium
CAGGTACGCCAGGCCGATGCCGGTGATGGCCGCGGCCTGCAGCTGCCCCACGCGCATCTTCCGGATCATGGCGTCCTCGTCCCCCACCACGCCGCCCGGATAGATGCGCAGGGTCACCGTACCGTCCGACGCCTTTTTCCAGGACTCCCCCATCTCCTGCAGCACCCGGTACCACGACGACCCCTCCGGCGCGAGGGTCGCCATCTTGACGATCATCGGCGCGGCATGCGCGGAGGACACGGCCAGCACGAGGAACAGGAGGACCGCCGCCGCGCGGCTATTCCAGGAACAGCTCATCCACCCTCCCCTTCAGCCAGCGCGCCTTTCGTTGCGCGACGAGGTTGGCCAGCCGGTACTCGGGGGCCTCCCCGCGGGCGTCGAATGCCAGCGCCCGGCCCAGGAGCTCCAGGAACTCTTTCCGGTCCTGCGCCCGGACGGCGACGGTTTCCGCCAGCGTCACCAGCGGCGACACCTTCCGGCCGCGGGATAGCTCCATCGCCCGTGCGAAGTGGCTCCTGGCCCGGGAAGCCGATCCCCCCATCGCTTCGGGACGGCCGCCCTCGAACGCGATGAAAACTTCGTGGATCGCCCCGCCGTCGAAGTCCTCGCGAAGGGCGAGCGCCCGCCGCAGGAGCGCCTCGCCGCGGGGAAGGTCCGCGAGCATCCCCGGGTCGTCCTGCGCCGTCGAGATCGCCAGGCTCCAGGATACACCCGTCCAGAAAAGGAGCGGGACGTCTTCGGCCTGCAGGGCGGCAAGCGCTTTCGCCGGCTCCGCCGCGAACGCCTCGCGGAACCCCGGACGCCCGACGGACAGTCCGCGCATGCCGTAATCCCTGGCGCGCAGGTAGAGCCGGCGGGCGCGATCTCTCCCGGCAAGCGATGCCTCGGGATCGGACGCCTCGACGGCATCCTGCCATACGAAGGCGGCGGCGTACTGGGTGAATCCGCGCGCGAGGGAAGTCAACAGGCCGCGGTGCTCCGGCTGCCCGGAAAGGAGGGATTCCATCGCCTTCAATGCGAACGGGACGGAGTCGCGGACCAGCTCCGGGTCGTCGTCGGTCGCGAATCCCTCTCCCCCGGTCGAAACCCCGTCGGCAACCTGGCGCAGCACGTACGTCCGGGGGGAGCATCCGGCGGCCCACACCGCGAGGAGGAGGGCGGCGATGATGCCGGGCGTCCGCGTCCGGCTACGGGTTCCCGGGGCCTTCGCCATGCTCCCTGCCGCCGAGGATCTCCTCCACCTTGCCCACCAGCTCGCGGAGTCGGAACGGCTTCCGGAGGAAGCCGCCGAACCCGTCCGCCACGATCTCCCGGAGCCGTCCGCTTTCGTCGTACCCGCTGGCCAGCAGGCCGCGCACCCCCGGCCGGATCCGCCGCATTTCCGCGAACGCCTGCTCGCCGGACATGCCGGGCATCATCAGGTCGAGAAGGACGAGGTCGATCTCCCCGGATCGCCCCCGGAACCGCTCGAGCGCCTCGATGCCGTTTCGCGCCTCGATCACGCGGTATCCGGCCGACCGCAGCATGGCGCTCATGATTTCCCTGACGTCGTCCTCGTCGTCGGCGGCCAGGATCGTGGCCGGCCCTCCGCGCCGCGGCGACTCCCGGGGGCTTGCCGCCGCCGGCGTCTCCGGCACCGCCGGAAACCCGACGAGGAAGGTCGTGCCCCTGCCCGGCTCCGACCGCACGAGGATCTCCCCGTCGTGGCTCTCCACGATACCCCGGACCGCGGCGAGCCCCATCCCCCGCCCGATGAATTTCGTGGAAAAGAACGGCTCGAAGATGCGCCCCAAGGTTTTCCCGTCCATCCCGGTCCCCGTGTCGGTGACTTCCAGGATCGAGCACGGCCCCGAAAGCGATTTCCCGGAACGCACGACCCCCGCGGACGGTCCCCAGGCGGCGGTGGCGGCCTCCTCGAGGCGGTCCGAAAGGTGTTTCACCCCCCAGGTACGGATGGTGAGCGAGCCGCCCCGGGGCATCGCTTCCCCGGCGTTGAGGCACAGGCTCATCACGAGCTGCTTCAGCTGGGCGATATCGGCCAGGACCGGAGGGAGGGCATCGGCGAGATCCAGGCGAATCTCCACCGAGGCCGGGAGGGCCGCCTTCAGGATGGGGACGTTCTCCAGGACCGGCTGGTTCAAGGAGACGGTCCGGGGGCTGTACTTTCCCTGCCGGGCATACGCGAGAAGCTGCCGGGTCAGCTCCACGGCGCGCTCCCCGTTTCGCTCGATCATGGAGAGGTATTTATGCGCCTCCCCGTTCCCCTGGAGCAGCCGGGCGAGCATCTCCACGGCTCCCGTGACGCCGACCAGCAGGTTGTTGAATTCATGCGCCACCCCGCCCGCCAGCATGCCGACGATCTCCAGCTGCTGGCCCTCGAACAGGTGGGCTTCCATCTTCTTCCGCTCTGTGAGGTCGCGCGTGACCCGCACGACCTGCCGGATCTGCCCGTGCTCGTCGCGCACGGCCGAGGAGACGGCCTCCACCTCCATGAAGCCACCGTCCTTCCGGCGGACCCGGTACTGGAGCGCGACCGCCGCGTGTTCCCCCCGTTCCAGCCGGCGGTTTCCCTCGAGGAATTTCTCCCGGTCGTCCGGGTGGAGGAAGATCTCCGCGGAAAGCCCCATCAATTCCTCGGGGCGGTAGCCCAGCATCCCCCGGGCGGCCGGGCTTGCGTACAGGACCTTGCCCGCCGGGTCGTGCAGGGAGATGAAATCGAGGGCATTGTCCGCAAGAAACCGGTAGCGCGCCTCCGATTCCCGCAGCTGCTCGTCCATCCTGCGGCGTTCGAGCGCCGCCGACAGGATGGGGGACACGATTTCCGCGGCCACGCGCACCTCCCCTTCGGTCCACTTTCGGGGAGCGCCGTACATGTGGAGGAAGAGCACCCCCAGCACCCGGGTGGCAAGCTTCAAGGGGATCAGGAGCGCGGATCGTATGGGGTGGGGCCCGTGCAGCATCCGGACCGGGTCGTCCGGCGAAAGGATGTCGAAATCATCGATCGCGAGGACGGATTCCGGACGAAGGCGGTCGATCACCCTGCCGAGCGGGCCCTGCGAACGGAAGGCAGGCTCGAGGTCCGGCCACTCGCCCGGAAGGGAGCTGCGCCAGATCTCCACCCCGGCGCCATCCTCGCGGCAGGAAAGGATATAGCACCCTTCCGCGCCGCACATGGCCTGGATCTCCCTGCACACCTCGCCCAGGAGCTCGTCCAGCCCGAGCCCGAGCGCGCAGATCCGGGCGATCCGGGGGACCGCAAGAAGCGGTACGGCGTCCGGCGAAGGACCGCCCGACCCCTGATTTTTCACCGGAAAGGGAATCGCGTCTCCCATGTTCCCGCCCCCTGGATCCTGCCGAAAACGTTTTTCCCTTATAGAAGGGTTCCGGGGGGTTGTCAATAAAGCGCTTCGGCCGTTTTTTGCATCTAAAACTTCCGATAATCCCGAAGCCTGCGAGGGAGGAAAGGGAGTCTGCCAACCGCATGAAAGGACTGCTGAAAACTTCCGACAGCGCTTTGGACATGCTGCTCCGCCTCGCGTTGGCGTTCGTGTTTTTCCCCCACGGGGCGCAGAAGGTCCTGGGATGGTTCGGCGGTTACGGACTCGCCGGCACGTATGCGTTCTTTACGCAGAAAGCGGGGATCCCCGGAATCTTCGCCGCGCTCGCCATCCTCGCGGAGTTTCTCGGCCCGATCGGGCTCTTTTTCGGGTGCCTCACGCGCGTCGCGGCCTTCGGGATATTCTGCAACATGGCGGTCGCCATATGGCTGGTCCACGCCAAGGTGGGATTCTTCATGAACTGGTCCGGCACGATGCCCGCGGGCAAGGAAGGGTTCGAGTACCACGTCCTCGCGCTCGCGCTGTGCG
>PQAK01000215.1:0-973 GCA_003105225.1 Deltaproteobacteria bacterium
CCATCGCCCGGATATCGACCCCCCGTCCCGAGAAGAGGGAAAGCATATCATCCATCCCCGAGAGGATCCCGTACTCGTACCCCCCCGGAAACCGCTTGACGAAGGCTTCTGCCGTCACCGGCACGCGATCCCTTCCCGCCTTGCGCAGGACCTCCATCGTCCGGCGGAAATAGATGTCGGTCGTGTCCCCCCGCCGGATCTCCTCCCAGGTCGGGATCGGGTCCATCGTCGCCCCCTTCGGCAGCAGTTATTTCCGGCGGCGGATCACCCGCGCGCCCAGCACCTTTTCCATCTGTTCGAGTGCGAAGTCGTGCGATATCGGATCCATCCCCGCCACAAGCGACTCGTCCACGGTCACGTCGTAACCGCGCAATACGGCCTCATAGGCGATGTAGAGGATGCAGATATTGGTGACGCACCCGGACAGCGAGAGCGCCCGGACCCCCTTGCGCCGCAGGACGGACTGCAACGCGGTCCGGTGGAACCCCGAGTACGAGTGCTTGTCCACCACGACGTCCCCGGGCTCCGGGGCGATCTCCGCGACGACGGCGGCGCCGGGCGTCCCCGAGACGGCGTGGGGCGGCCATCCCATGCGCGCGAACTCCGGGTCGCGCTTCCGGTGGGCGTCGCACACGTAGACGACCTGCTCCCCCTGTTTCCGCGCCCGGGCGATGCGGCGGCGCACCGCGGGCAGGATCTTCCGGTTCTCCGGCACTTCCAGGGGGGCGCCGGGCCGGACGAAATCCTCCAGCAGGTCGATGACGAGCAGCGCACGGTTCGAAGGATCCATCCCCCTCCCTCCTATTTCTTCCCCGGCAGCAGCTTTTCGAAGAGCCCTTCCAGTGCCTTCCCGGGCGCCTGCTTGCCCGGGGCCTTCTCCATCAGCCCCCGGATGGCTTTCCCTCCAAGTCCCCGCGCAAGCGTCTCGCTGTCGATCGCAACCGACGGCGACGTGACGGGCCCGGTCATCAGC
>PQAK01000215.1:1004-7630 GCA_003105225.1 Deltaproteobacteria bacterium
CGGGCCCGGTCATCAGCAGCGGGATCTCCACGCGACCGGACGGGTCTTCCAGGAACCGCCCCGCCGCGCCGCCGGCCTTGGCGGACAACTCCTTCGACAGGACGACCTTGCCGCGGAAATCGAGGGTGCGATCGAAGCCCAGGGCGGCCTTGCCGTCGAGATCGGCCTTGTCGGAGCGGATCCGCAACGCGTCGGTCCGGATTTTTCCCCCCGCGATCCGGAAATCGGCCGAAAGGTCCGAAAACGTGGTCTCCCCGACCTTGCCGGCAGGCACGGCACGACCCGCGGGCAGCAAGGCCTGGAGGCCCGAAACGCCCGTGGCGGCGGACAGCAGGTCCACCCCCTTGATTCTACCACCGGCGACCTTGAAGGAGCCCGACCCCTCGGCCGTCCGCGAGAACTCGGTGAAATTCCCGGAGGCGCCGCCGATGTCCGCGGAGAGGGACGCCTTGCCGGAAAGGAAATCCTTGAGGGATGTCTTGCGCGACAGGATCTCGTCGGCGGCCACATCCTTGGCGGACACCTTGAGATGGAAATCCGGGCTTTTGCCGGCCAGGCGGATCCGGCCGGAAGCGGCCGCTTCCCCGCCGTACAGGCGAAGCCGCAGGGAATCGAGGAAGAGCGTGCCTTCCTCGTAGCGGCCCGTTCCCGACAGCTCCCGAAACTCCAGGCCCCTGCCCTTCCCCGCGTCGACCTGGAGGCTCCCGTGCGCGGAGATCCCCTTTCCCTTTTCACCGCTCGCGGCGGGCGCGGGCGTCTCCTGCCGTTTCGCCGGTTCGCTCCCTTTCGACGGGGGGAAAAGCGCGTCCAGGTCCAGGTAGGCCATCCGCAGGCGGACCTGGCCCGTCGGGGCCGTTCCGAGGAATACCGGCCCGGCGAGGGTGAACGCCTGGCCGTTGAGCGATCCCGAGAGGGGCTGGAAGTCCACCCGGCTCCCGGACAGATCGAGGCGGCCGGAAAGCCCCCGCACCTCCATCCCCCGCGAGGGAAGACGGAAGCCTGCGCCTTCGGGAGACAACGACAGGCTCCAGGACTCCTTCGCTTCCGCGTCTTGGCGTTTTCCATGCGCGGACGCGGCCAGCCTCCCCGCGGGCTCCCATCCGGCAAGCGGTCCTCCCAGGCTCTTGGCGAGATCCGCAAGCGACTCGACCCGGGCGGAAGCGCTCCACTCCCGTCCTCCCGTGGATGGGGCAAGGGTCGCTTTGGCGGTCAACAGCAGCGACGGGTAGCGAAGCTGGGCCTCGAGCCCCATCGCCTTCGTGGTTCCGGAAACCTTGACGGCTAGCGCCGCCCGGCCCTTGAGGGAGAAACCGGACAGCATCGCCGGGGGGCGGGCGAAGATCCGGGGAACCTTCTCCAGGTCGATCTCGGGGAAGGCGACGGCCAGGTCCATTTCAAGAGGCCCTTCCGGCGCAAGGAACTTCCCGTCCACCGTCACCGGCTGGCCGAACGTCTTCCCCTTCCCGTTCAGACGGTATGCGGGCGCGCCGGGGGAAGACCCCCCTTCCCGCGCCAGCCTGCCGGCGAACTCGATCTCCCCGCGGACGGCCCCATCGATCCGGGTTTCGACTTCGAAGTCGCTCCGCGGGCCGCCGAGCCCGGTCAGGCGGCAGGTGAAGGGATCGATCGTCCACCGCGTCTCCCGCCCGTCCTCCCCCTCCAGGGCCAGGACGAGCTTCGCCTCCTCGATAACGAGCGCCTTCAGGGCGATCGAAACCTTCTCCCCCGGGGGCGGGGCGGCCCCCGTCTTCGGCGCCATGCGGCCGGCGATCTGCGTGCCGGAAGTAGTCCCGTCCCGGTACCTGCGGAAGAGGACCGCGGGGCGTCGCAGGATCAGCTTGCCGAACTCCACCCGGCCGGCCAGCAGGGGCCCGAGGGCCACGCGGACTTCCGCATCGGGGACCGACAGCAGCCGTTCTTCCGGATGGCCGGGATCCCCGGAAACGGCCAGGCCGGATACCCGGACGCCGATTCCCGGCAGCAGGGAGAGGGAGAGCTTCGAGAAGGAGACCTTGCGGCCGGTCTTCTCTTCCAGCAAGGCGACGATGCGCGGCTTCAGGGAGTCGAGCGGGACCAGCCGGGGGAGGAGGAGCGCCAGCAGGAGCAGCGCGAAAACGACGACCGCAGCGATTTTGGCCGCTTTCCGCATACGCCTCTCCGCCGTTGGGCTAGCCGAGCTTCTTCTTGAGGACCTCTTGCACGATCTTGGGGTTGGCCTTTCCCTTGGTCTCCTTCATCACCTGCCCGACGAAGAAGGAAAGAAGCCCGGCCTTTCCGTTTCGATAGCTTTCCGCCTCCTTGGGGTTCGCGGCGATCACCTTCGCGACGGTCTCCTCGAGCGCTCCCGCGTCCGAGACCTGGGACAGCCCCTTCTCTTCCCGGAGCTGGCGCAGCGGCTTGCCCGTCCGGATCACGAGCTCCACCAGCGTCTTGGAGGCCGTGGCCGAGATTTTTCCGGTCTCGCGGTCCTCCACGGCATGCGCGATCGTTTCCGGGGAGATCTTTCCGGCGGCGACGGCGTCCTTCCAGTGAATGCATTCGTTCGCGCTGACCTTCGGGTTGCCGCCGTAGATCTTGACGGACGCCTCGAAGAAGTCGGCCAGCGCACGGGAAGAGGAGAGAAGCTCGGCATCGTACCGGGAGATTCCGCAGGTCGACGCGAGGCGGGCGACCTTCTCCGCGGGCAGTTCGGGGATCGTCTTGCGCAGCGCATCGATCCACGCGTCATCCACGATCAGGGGGAGGAGATCCGGGTCGGGGAAGTACCGGTAGTCGTGGGCCTCCTCCTTCCCGCGCATCGGGATCGTGACATTGGCGGCGGCGTCCCAGAGGCGCGTCTCCTGCGCCACGGTCCCCCCGTCCTCGATCTGCTCCACCTGGCGGCGGATCTCGTACTCGAGGGCCTTCTCCACGTTGCGGAAGGAGTTCATGTTCTTGAGCTCCGCCTTGGTCCCGAACTCCTTCTGCCCCTTCGGGCGCACGGAGACGTTGGCGTCGCAGCGGAAGGAGCCCTCCTCCATGTTGCCGTCGCACACCTCGAGGTAGACCAGGATGTCCCGCAGGCGCCGCAGGTACGCCCCCCCCTCCTCCGGCGTGCGCATGTCGGGCTCGGAGACGATCTCCATCAGGGGGACGGAGCAGCGGTTGAGATCCGCGAGCGACGCCTGCGCGCCGGCGAACTCCCCCTCGTGGACGAGCTTCCCGGCGTCCTCCTCCATGTGGATCCGCGTGATCCCGATCCGCTTCGTCCCGCCGTCCGCCTCGATGTCGATGTGCCCGGCCAGGGCCAGCGGCAGCTCGTACTGGGAGATCTGGTACGCCTTGGGCAGGTCCGGGTAGAAGTAGTTCTTCCGGGCGAAGACGCTTTTGCTCTGCACCGCGCACGAGGTGGCGAGCGCCGTCCGGATCGTGAACTCCACCGCCTTGCGGTTGAGCACCGGGAGCACGCCCGGCATGCCGGTGCACACGGGGCAGGTGTTCTCGTTGGGGGGCGCGCCGAACGCCGCGGAGCAGGCGCAGAAGATCTTGCTCTGCGTGGAGAGCTGCGCGTGGACCTCGAGCCCGATGACCGCTTCGAATTCCATGGCCGTCACGCTCCTTCGAGCGGTGCCACCGGCGGGTGCGGCAGGGCGCGCTCGATCGCGGCGGCGGCCGTGAACAGGGTCTCTTCCCGGAAATGGCCGGCCAGCAGCTGGGCCCCGATCGGCAGCCCTTCCGCGGACATCCCGCACGGCACCGAGATCCCCGGGATCCCCGCCAGGTTGCACGGGATCGTGAAGATGTCGGACAGGTACATCGTCAGCGGATCGCCCGTCTTCTCCCCCAGGCGGAACGCCGGCGTGGGGGAGGTGGGGGTCAAGATCGCGTCCACCTTCGCAAACGCCGCATCGAAATCTCTCCGGATGAGCGTGCGGACCTTCTGCGCCTTGCCGTAATAGGCCTCATAGTAGCCCGCGGACAGCGCATACGTCCCGATCATGATGCGCCGCTTCACCTCGGCGCCGAACCCCTCCGCCCGCGTCCGGGACATCATCTCGATCAGCCCCCCGGCGACCTTCGCCCGGTAGCCGTACCGCACGCCGTCGTACCGCGCGAGGTTGGAGGAGGCCTCCGCCGGGGCGATGATGTAGTAGGTCGCAACGGCGAAGGAGGTGTGGGGAAGCGAGATCTCCACCGCCTGCGCTCCCTGCACCACGAGGGCGTCGAGCGCCTTTTCCATGGCCCCCCGGACGGCGGGATCGAGCCCTTCCACCTCGAAATATTCCCGCGGCAGCCCCACCTTCATCCCCTTGACGGGCCGCTCCGCCGCCGCCGGGTAGTCCGGCACGGGGAGATCGACCGATGTGGAATCCCGGCGGTCGTGCCCCGCAATCACGCCGAGCATCATCGCCGCGTCCGGCACGGTGCGCGTGACCGGTCCCCCCTGGTCGAGGGAGGAGGCGAATGCGATCATCCCGTACCGGGAGACGCGCCCGTAGGTGGGCTTCACCCCGACGACGCCGCACAAAGACGCCGGCTGCCGGATCGACCCGCCGGTGTCGGTCCCCACCCCCGCATAGCACAGCCCCGCGGCCACCGCCGCCGCCGTTCCACCGGAGGATCCGCCGGGGATCCGGCCGGTCGCCCAGGGATTCCGGGTCGGACCGAAATGCGAGGTCTCCGTGGAGGAGCCCATGGCGAACTCGTCCATGTTGTGCTTTCCCAAGAGAACCGCGCCGGAAGCGGCGACCTTTTCCGCCACCGCGGCGTCGTACGGAGGCAGGAAGTAGGAAAGGATCCGGCTGCCGCACGTGGTCCGGATCCCCCGGGTGCAGAAGATGTCCTTCAGCCCCAAGGGGACTCCATGCAACACGCCGAGGGCTTCCCCTTTGGCCTGCGTCTCGTCGCGAGCTGTCGCTTCGGCCATCGCCTTGTCGTGGAGAACGGTGACGTACGCGTTGATCTTCGGATTGATCCGCTCGATGCGGTCGAGGAGCGCGCGGGTAAGTTCCCGGGAGGAGATCTCTTTGTCGCGGACTTTCCTCGCCGCCTCCTGCAGCGTCCATTCGTGCATCGTTTCAGTCCTCGAGGATGCGCGGCACGCGGAAGAAGTCCTCGAAGCGGTCGGGGGCGTTCGACAGGATCGCCTCCTTGTCACCGAACGGGCACACGGAATCGTCCCGGAACGGCGTTCCCATCTCCACGGCGTGCGACGTGGGCACGACCTCCCGGGTATCGAGCGTGTCGAGCTGCCGGATGTAGTCGAGGATGTTGCCGATCTGGTCGCGCAGCCGGTCGACTTCCTCCTCGGAGAGGGCGAGCCGGGCGAGCCGCGCCACGTGCAGCACCTCTTCCCGCGTGATCGCCATCGAAGATCCCCCGGTACGAACGGATTTGCGGCAGAGGATCAAATCTACCATAGTTTCCGCCCGCGGGGACACCGGCTCCGCCGGTTGTCCTGCATTTTAGTAACCATGAAGCGGGTGGCCGATTTCACGGCGCGGCGTCACGGGGTATGATGGCCGCATGGCGGCGCAGACCTATTTCGCGACGACGTCGAAAGGGCTCGAGGGCGTCCTCGCGGAGGAGGTCGCCGCTCTGGGGGGGAAGCGCGTCGCGGCCTCCACCGGCGGCGTCGCCTTTTCCGGGGACCGCGACCTGTGCTACCGGGCGAACCTGTGGCTGCGCACCGCCAACCGGGTGCTGCGGACCCTTTCCGTGTTCCCCGCGCCCACCCCGGAAGCGCTCTACGAGGGGGTGAAGGCGGTCCCCTGGCCCGATTTCTTCTCCGTCCGTAAAAAGATCGCCGTCGAGGCCGCGGTGCGCGATTCGGGGATCACCCACTCGCACTTCGCCGCGCAGAAGGCCAAGGACGCCGTCGTCGACCGGTTCCGGGAGGCGGCCGGAGCGCGTCCCGATGTCGACCCCGCAGCCCCGGATGTCCGGATCCACCTCCGGATATTCCGGGACGAATGCACCTTGTCGCTCGACACCTCGGGGGAGAGCCTCAACCAACGGGGATACCGCGTGTCGCCGGCGGAGGCCTCGCTGCGGGAAACGCTGGCGGCTGGGATCATCCTTCTCTCCGGGTGGGACGGGCGCCTTCCGCTCGCCGACCCGGCGTGCGGCGCGGGGACGCTTCTCATCGAGGCGGCCCTCATCGCCACCCGCACCGCCCCGGCGTCGCTGCGGGCGTCGTTCGCGTTCCAGGCTCTCTCCGATTACCGGCCGAAGGCGTGGGCGTCGCTGATCGCCGAAGCCCGCGCCTCGATCCGCCGGAGCGGCATCGGGCCGATCGCGGGGAGCGACGTCTCCGCCGAGGCGATCCGGGGGGCCCGGCGCAACGCGGAACGGGCCGGCGTGTCGGATCTGGTTTCGTTCCGGGCCTGCGACATCCGCGATTTTTCCCCCGGAGAGCCGCCGGGGACCCTCGTGTGCAACCCGCCATACGGCATCCGCATGGCGGGCGGGGAGGAGGAGGTCGCCGCCTTCTACATGGCGATGGGAGACGCGCTCAAGAAACGGTGCAGGGGGTGGACGGCCTACCTCCTGTCGGGGAACCCGGATGCCACGCGCCACATACGGCTCAAGGCCTCCCGCCGGTTCCCCCTCATGAACGGCCCGATCGACTGCCGCCTGCTCAAGTA
>PQAK01000216.1 GCA_003105225.1 Deltaproteobacteria bacterium
AAGGCGATCGCCTGGAGCGCGGGGGGAGGCCGGTTCCACCTGATCACCTTCCCGGACCTCGCGCGCTTCTGCAACGAGCGCCTGGCGAAGTTTCCGCCGGAGCTTCGCCCCCTGGACGTGGTGCTGCTGCACGGGTTCCTCCTGGAGCAGGCGCTGGGCATCTCCCCCGAGGCGGTAACCGCCGGGAAGAACGTCAAATACTACAAGGACCCGGCGAAGGCGGTGTCGGATCTCCACACCGGCGCGATCCAGGCGGCGTTTTTCCTGAACCCCGTGACGGTCCGGGAATTCCGGGAAGTGTCGTTGTCCGGGCACGTGCTCCCCCAGAAGACCACCTTCTTCTACCCGAAGATCCTGACGGGTCTTCTGATCTTCTCCGCCCGCGGGGATGAGCGGGTCCCCGCATAGGCAGGACGCCTCGGGAAGGGGCCGGAGCCCGGAGAGCCCGTTTGCCGGCCTGTCCGTCCGGCAGCCCGCCCGGGGGTACCGGTATTCCATCGATGCGTTCCTTCTGGCCGATTTCGCAGCGGGGTTCTGCGGCCGCACGGCGCTCGAGCTTGGGACCGGATCGGGAATCGTATTGCTCCTGCTGGCGCGGTTGTGCCCCGGACTGCGCCGCGGGATGGGGGTGGAGATTCAGCGCGAGCTGTGCGAGTTCGCCCGCGGGAACTTCGAGGAGAACGGCCTGGAAGGGGTGCTCACCGCCGTACACGGCGATTTCCGGCACGAGCCTGCGGAGCCTTTCCCGGGAGGATTCGATCTCGTCGTTTCGAACCCGCCATTCCGCAAAGCGGGAGAGGGCCGGACGAATCCGGATCCCGGAAAGGAAATCGCCCGCCACGAGGTGACGTGCACGCTCTCCGACGTCTTCCGGGCCGCCGGCAGGCGGCTGTCCCCCGCGGGGCGATTCGCCATGATCGGCCTGCCCCGGCGTCTGCCGGAAATCCTTTCCTGCGCCTCCGATGCCGGAATCTTCCCCGAGAAGCTCCGGTTCGTCCACCCGTATGAGGGACGTCCGGCCAATCTCCTCCTCTTCGCGGGGTGTCGCCGCAAGGTCCCCGAGCTGTCGATCCTGCCTCCCCTCGCCGTCTACGAGGGCAGGGGGAAGTACCACCCGGAGGTCGAACGGTTGTACCGCGGGATCACCCTTCCTTGACGAATTTCAGGGCGGCGGAGTTCATGCAGTAGCGAAGTCCGGTCGGTTTCGGCCCGTCGGGAAAAACATGACCCAGGTGCGCGTCGCAACGGGCGCACACGACTTCCGTCCGCCTGCTGAAGAAGCTGTCGTCCTCCTCCGTCCGGATGTTCTCCATCGCGATCGGGGTCCAGAAGCTCGGCCAGCCCGTTCCGGAATCGTATTTCGTGTCGGAACGGTAAAGGTCGTTCCCGCAGCAAGCGCACCGGTAGATCCCTTTCTCGTGGGTATCCCAGTACGCTCCGGTGAATGCCCGTTCGGTCCCCTTTTTCCGCGTGACGTGGAACTGTTCCGGTGTCAGCAGCTTCTTCCACTCGGCATCGGATTTGATCACCTTCTCCGCCATGACGGTCCCTGCCCCTCCTCCCGTCGCCAGACATTGAGATTCCACCGCCGCGGGAGGCGATTCCTTGCGGCCCGGGATGCCGCGAGCGGGCCGGACCGGGATGCGGCGGCGCTCGAATGCTACCGTAATTATGAATTGGAGCACTAAGGTTTCCGTGAGGCGGCTTTTCGGGCGACCGCGCGCAGGATCTCCCGGGTTTCGGGGTCGGCGATGGCCGCGATCCCCTCCGGCTCGGCCGCCGGGGCCGTGGTTTCGGTACCGGGCGGACATTCCCGCTTCGCCGGTCCGGCATCCGGGAGGGGGCCGACCAGGAACCGGATATCGGCCACTTCCTCGTTTCCCAGGATGCGGCGGATCCGGTCCAGCAGGTCCTGTTTCCGCATCTGGAGCTCCTGCGCCCACGCGTGATTGAGGACCAGGATCGTGAGGACGCGGGCGCGCAGTCTGGCGGGGGAGGTTTTTCCGGAAAGCAACGGCCCCACGATTTCCGGCCACGACGCGATGAGGCGGGCCATCCAGGTGACGGAGCGAAGCCCCTGGGTGGAGAGGACCTCTTCAAGGAGATCGGAAACCCTGGCCGCTTTTCTTTTCACGTCCGTTTATGGCGGATGCGCCTCACACGGCCCCCGGCGACCTGGCCGAGCAGGGCGCACGCGATGAACGGCGGGATCGCCCAGGCGGAGACATGGTTGGCGATGCGCAGGTATGCGATCAGCGGTACGGACAAGTGGACATACAGGAACCATAACAGGGACAGTTTCCGCGTCCCCTCCCTCAGGTAGCCGAGCGGAAGGTTGATGGCGAGCGCGGCAACGCCGATCCACGCGATGTGGGCCAGCTGGCTGTGGGTCCCGAAGATGTCGCCGTCAGGCATCACCAATTCACTATATAATAATTGGCTATTCCAGACAGCAGATACGGGAGGTTTCCCGTTGGGGCGTCCCTCACACCCGGAGATGATCCTGATCTTCCGGGGGACACATCAGGTCCTGTCCGCGGAGAAGCATTTGAAAAAGGCGGGGGTGCCGATGCGGCTGATTCCCGCCCCCAAGTGGGTGACCTCCGATTGCGGCCTGGCGATACGGATCCACGAGGGGGACCGGGGCCGCGCCCGAGCAGCCCTTTCAGCCGCGAAAATTCTACCGATTTCGGCCCACCTTTTGCGAGAAAAGGGGGGGTACGAAACGGTCGCTTTCTGAGCGATGAAGGCGCGACCATCCCGAAAAGGGGGAGATTTTTCCTTGACAAAGCAGAATTGGCCAAACAAAATAAACACTTATTATAGATCCGCCGGAGGGGAAGTGCGCAGGCGGAAGGCTAAATACATCTGTTTCTCGATTACCGTTTTTGCGCTTTCGATAACGATTTCGGAGGCCGGCGAAACGCCGCCGGCCCCCGTGCTGGCAGCCGCGTCCCTGCAGGCCCCCGCGGTGATCTCCGCGACGCCGCCGGCTCCGGCCCAGCCGACGCCCGCCGTGCCCCCCCCGTCTCCCGTGCCCCCGCCGTCTCCCGTGCCCGCGACGTCTCCCGTGCCCGCGACGGCAGCAGCGCCCCAGGCGGCTCCTGCGCCCGCGGCGGCAACCGCATCGCATCCGGCACCGCCTCTTGCCGTACCGTCCAGGCTCCCGCGCGAATCGGTTCCGTCGATTGTCGCTCCCCCGGAGGAGAAGCAGCCGGACCGGGTCCTGTCCCAGGGGGAGGTGGACCGCCAGCTCTCGACCAACCGCGAAGAGGAGCTGGAGGCTGCCGCATCCAAGGGATTTTTCGTGAGCGCGCAGGAGGATGGCGGCCGCAAGGACGCCGGCCACTATCCGGGGCTGATGGGACGGATCAATGCCTTCATCCGGTATTTCCAGAACGCCGGACGGAGCAAGTTCGAGCTGTACCTCACACGGTCCGGAAAATACGCCGACATGATGCGGGGCATTCTCGCGAGGTACGGCCTTCCCGGGGACCTGATCTACCTGGCGCTCATCGAAAGCGGATTTTCCCCGAAAGCCTACTCGGTGGCGAATGCCGCCGGGCCGTGGCAGTTCATCGCGGGCACCGGCCGCCGGTACGGCCTCCGGATCGACTGGTGGGCCGACGAGCGCAGGGACTACGAGAAATCGACCCACGCCGCGGCGTCCTACCTGAGGGATCTCTACGGGATGTTCGAGTCGTGGCCGCTGGCGGCCGCCGCGTACAACGCCGGCGAAGGAAAGATCCAGAAGGCGGTCGCCCGGTACAAGTCCGACGATTACGCCGAGCTGATCCGCCACCGGTACCTGAAGCAGGAGACGAAGGATTACGTCCCGAAGATGCTCGCCGCGCTGACCATCGCCAAGGAGCCGGAGAAATACGGATTCGAGGGAGTCAAGTACGAGGAGCCGCTGGAGTTCGACAAGGTGACCGTTCCCGGCGGAACGGACCTGCGCGCCCTGGGCCTTCTGATCGGCGTTCCTTACGAATCCCTCAGGGAATGGAACCCGGAGCTCCGCCGGTTCTGCACTCCCCCCAACCAGGAAAACTACGAGATCCGCCTCCCGATAGGGTACGGGAAGATCGCCGAAGAGCAGATGGAGGAGATCCGGGAGGAGGCCGGGGTCACCTTCCTTCTCCACTCCGTGAAGAAGGGCGAATCCCTGGAATCCCTTGCGGACCGGTATCACACGACGGTTCCCATCCTCCAGGAACTGAACGGTTTGAAGGGGACCCGGTTGCGCCGGTCCGCGCGGCTGGTCATCCCCGTAACCGGCCTCTCCGGGGAAGAGGCGGTTCCGGGAAAGGAATTGTCCTCCGAGCAGGTCGAGGCGGCGCTCAAGCGCTTCGATGACGGGGGGCGCAGGACCCGGACCGTGCGCGTGAGGAAGGGGGATACGCTCTCCCGCATCGCGAAGCGGACCGGTGTCCCCGTCGACGAGCTGGCGGCGGCCAACGGCCTGAAGACGAAGGGCCGCCTGAAGGTCGGACGCCGGCTGCGCCTGCCGGGAACCGCGGTCCAGCTTGCCGGGAATCCCGTCGACTCCCCGCGCGGGGGAAAGAAAGAGCGAAAACACGTGGTCCGCCGCGGGGACACGCTGTCGAAGATCGCCAAGACGTACGGCGTCACCCCGCAGCAGATTTCCGAGCGAAACAACCTGAGGGAGGGACAGGCGCCGCGAAGGGGACGCGTCCTGCATATCCCCCTGGAGTCCTGAGAGGCGTTACGCTGCACGTCCCCCGCACGTTCATTTACCTGGACAACGCCGCGACCTCCCTTCCCAAGCCGCAAGGCGTGGCGGAAGCCGTCGCATCCGCGATCCGGCGCGCGGGAAATCCCGGCCGCTCGGGCCACGCGCTCTCCCTGCGCTCGGCCAGGGACCTGTTTTCCGCCCGGGAGAAGCTGGCGGAACTGTTCGGGGCGAAGGACAGCTCCCGCTTCGTCTTCACGGAGAACGCCACCGCGGCGCTCAACCAGGCGATCAAGGGGGTCCTTTCCGCGGGCGACCACGTGGTGACCACCTCCGTCGAGCACAACTCGGTGATGCGGCCGCTGCGGCGGATGATCGAAACGGCCGGGGTCACGGTGACCGTGGTGCCCGCGGGACCGGACGGCGTGGTCGATGCGGGGGCGGTCGCCGCCGCCATCCGCCGGAAGACGCGCCTGGTCGCCGTGGTCCATGCCTCCAACGTCTCGGGCGCGATCCAGCCCGTGCGCGAGATCGCACGCGCCGCGCGCCGTGCCGGGGCCTACTCCCTCGTGGATGCCGCCCAGACGGCGGGATCGATCCCGATCGACCTTTCCGATCTTCCGGTCGACCTCCTGGCCGCCCCGGGCCACAAGGGGCTTTTGGGCCCGCAGGGGACGGGATTCCTGTACGTGCGCGAAGGCGTTCCCGTCGTTCCGCTGATCGAGGGGGGGACCGGCAGCCGGTCCGAGAACGACCATCAGCCGGATTTTTATCCCGACGCCCTGGAGTCGGGAACCCCGAACAGCGTAGGGATCGCGGGGCTCGGGGTGTCCCTTTCCTGGCTGCTGCGGAGGGGGGTGGACCGGATCCGCGAGAAGGAAATGGAGCTGCTGGAGGAGCTGATCGAGGGGATGAGGAAGATCCCCGGCGTGACCCTGTTCGGCCCCCTCGACCCGGGCCGTTGCGCCTCCGCGCTGTCGTTCCGCGTGGGGGGGATGGACCCCGCGGAGACGGGGGGGCGGCTGGAGAATCGGTTCGGCGTGCTCGTCCGCGCCGGTCTTCACTGCTCTCCGAACGGGCACCGGACGCTCGGCTCCTTCCCCGAGGGTACGGTCCGGGTCAGCCCGGGGCCGTTCACGACGAGGAAGGAGATCGCCCTCTTTCTCGCGGCAGCGAGGAAGATCCGGTAATCCCGGCGGCCCGTCCCAGAATGGCGGTGGTCGACCTCCCCGCGAGGAACCGGATCGTCCGCACCGACCCTCCGCGCTCCCGCACGAAATCGGCCCCCACGATCTCCCTGCCTTTCCAGTCCCCTCCCTTGACCAGCACGTCGGGGAGTACGCGCTCGATCAGTGCGGCAGGCGTATCCTCCCGGAAAATCACCACGTAGGAAACGCAGGACAGCGACGCCAGCAGGTAGGCCCGGTCGGCCTCGCCCTGGATCGGCCGGCCCTCGCCCTTGAGGCGGCGCACCGAGCCGTCGCCGTTCAGTCCGACGACCAGGACATCGCCCAGCATCGCCGCCTGCCGCAGATAACGGGCGTGGCCGGCGTGCAGGATGTCGAAGCAGCCGTTGGTGAAGACGATCCGCCTGCCCTTCCCGCGCAGCCGGGAAAAGAAGGAAGCCGCCCTCCCGGCGGGAATCAGCTTCTTGCCCGGGTCTTCCGGTAGGCGCGCTCGTTGCGGTCCTGTGCGCACGGGATCCTCCTCCTGACATCGTCGACCTGGGCCGGATCGATCGTGGCGATGGCCAGGCCCTCGTCCTCTCCGCCCGATGCCAGCCGCTCGCCCCACGGGGAGACGATCAGCGAGCCCCCGGAAAAGTGGAAGTCCCCCGACCGGCCGACGGCGTTGGACGCGGCGACGAAGAGCTGGTTCTCCACGGCGCGCGCGGTATTCAGCAGCTCCCAGTGCGCCTTCCGGACGCTGGGCCATTGCGCGGCGACGCAGAACAGGGTCGCCCCCTCCAGGAAATATTTCCGCGAAAGCTCGGGGAATCGAAGGTCATAGCAGATGTGGGGCCCGATGATTCCGACGTCGGTCGGCGCGACTTCCGCCGAGGTCCCTTTCCGGAAATGCAGGTGTTCCCCGGAAGGCTGAAACAGGTGGGCCTTCCGATAGTGGCCGGTGACCGCGCCGGTCGCGTTGATGACATGGAACGTGTTGTACACGTGGGCGCCAGATCTCTCGGGCAAAGAACCCGCGATCACGAGGCGTTTCTCGGTCGCGAATTTTCGCAGTTCGTGCAGGATCCCGGGGGTGGTGCGCGCGAGGGCGGGAAGCCGGTCGTAGGCGAACCCGGTGCTCCACATTTCCGGAAGGACGCACAGGGAGGCGCCGCTTTCGGCCGCCTGCCGCAGGAGCGCGAGCGCCCGGCCGAGGTTGGCGTCCACCGCGCCCATGTCGATGCGGAACTGCAGAACGGCGGCCTTGAACGGGCGGATCATCCGGTGGTCTCCATGCGCCAGGAGGAGTCAGAGGACGGTGCGGGCTACCGTCACGACCACTATATGTCGCGCCCCCGCGGTTTTCAAGGCGCGGGAGCAGGCCCGCGCCGTGGCGCCGGAAGTGTACACGTCGTCCACCAGGAGGATTTCCGG
>PQAK01000217.1 GCA_003105225.1 Deltaproteobacteria bacterium
CCCCTGTCGCGATCCGAAGGAATCCACCGCCGCCTTTACCCCCCCCCGGCGCCGAACGTCCGGGACAGGTACCCCTTGAGGTCCTCCTCGAAGTTCCGCTCGAACCCGCCGCGGTACACGATCGTGGAAGCGATCTCGCTCGCAAGGATGGCGGAGCGGTACTTCCCGGGCAGCCGGGACACGCGCCTGCGGTAGTTCGGGTTCTCCCGGAGGAAACGGGGGAGGTGCGCGAAGAGGGCGTTCCGGTAGGGAGGTTTCCGGCACAGGTCCTGGCGCCGCTGGAAGAAGTCGAACAGGGTCGCGTAATGCCGGTTGATCTCCACGCTGATCGCGTCCGAGATCTCCGTGCAGGGCGCGGCCCTTCCCTCTTCCCGCCGGCGCCGGAAGATGAGGTTCGCCTCGTCCGCCGCCCGCTTTTCGAGGATGGAGAGGACGTCGGCGATGTACGCCTCCTTGTGGGCGAGGAACTCCTTTTCGGTCATGAGGAGATTGGCGATGATCTCGTAGGAGGAGGAGATGACGCCGCACTTGTTGGCCGAGGCGTCGCGGAGGACGACGACGCCCCGCTCCTGGAGCCTTGCGCGGGCCTCGGGGGTGAGAAACGAATTGGCCCCCTCGACGATGGCCCGGGCGGTGGGCGTCCCGTCCGCCCGGAGAAAGCGCGTCCAGTTCTCCGCGTTGATCGTCTCGGGCCTGCCCCCCGCCGGAAGAAACAGGTCGGCCGGGACCGTGAACAGGAGCCCGTCGAACTCGCGGTGAAACTCGTCCGTGGTGACCCACTGTTCCTCGACTCCCGACGGGATCCGGTGGAACCTCCGGAACAGCTCTCTCAAACCTTCCCGCCGCCGCACGTTCCGGCAGAGGAGGAATCCTCCGGGGGAAAGCTTCGCCGGGTCGAAGGCCTCCACGTCGTTCCGCAGAACGATCCGCGAAAGCTCTTCCCGGTCCGCCCCGTTCGGATCGTACAGCGCCCCGCTCCCGTCCAGGATCAGCCGGATATCGATCCGGGGGCACCGGGACAGCAGGATCCGCATGGCGTTGCCCGCCACATCGCCGTTGGGGCCTCCGGTGAACTTCACCGTGAAGGGATCCCGGAGAATATCGATCCCGAGCTCCCGCATCGTGATCCCGGCGAAGGTGACCACTCCCGTGGAGGTCACCCCGTATATCTTGTGGTTGATCCCCACGTTCTTGCTGGAGATGATCCCGATCCCCAGCAGGTATCCCCGGCGCAGGGACAGCTCGGCGATCGGCTCGATCATCTCGTCGTGCATGTTCTCGTCGGGGCCGAGCTCGATCGGCTCGTCCTCGCCGTAGTAGTCCACCACCCGCGGGTCCTTCGCCTTCCCGTTCTCCGTGACGAAGATGTCGAGGAAGGCGTTGATGAAGCCGTACTGCACCTTGTAGAGCCGCTGGTTCATCCGCTCCTCGGTCTGGAGGTCCGGGGCGTTGATCACCACCACCATCTTCGAGCCGCCCTCGTAGATGTCCTTGTTCTTCAGGTGCTGCGTGTGGGCGAGGACGTAGTTCTCCCGGAACAGGGTGTTCGCCACGGTGACGTAGTCGTCCCGGGTCCGCGTGAAGATGGTGCGCCACCCGCCCCGGGCGATGTCCGAGAAGCCGATGTGGTACCCGAGCCCCTGGCGGCCGTAGAAGAAGGTCACCCGGAAGGGGCGCTCCGGAGGGAGGTCGGAGGTGAAGCCGGGCCCGAGGTCCGCCAGGTACGCCGGGTCGAGGCGGAACGCCAGGGCGTGCTTCTCCGGAACGAAGAAGTTCGTCTTGAGGGTCCGGCGGATGAACGAGAGCGCCGCCCGGAAGACGGAGCGGCGGAACTCGTCGAGCATCTTGTGGCCGGTGTTGTACTCCTCGATTTCCTGCGCAATCGCCTCGCAGGCCGACCGGTAGGCCGGTTCCCGGTCCGGGATATCCGGGTCGAAGCGCAGCTCGAAGAGCCGGGTGAGCTTCAACGCCACGTCCGGGTGGGAGTGGAACGCCCGCATGACGTCCTCGAGGGTGTACCGGTGCGGCTGGTTGTGGGCGAGGTTCGTGTGGCAGAACCCGATGAAGGCGTTGACGAGCGACGCCTCCTCCCCCGTCATCAGCCGGTTGAGGACGAATTCCTGGTAGGTCCGCGACTCGGTGGCCAGGATCTGGGTGTTGTACAGCTCCCGCCGCAGCCGCCGGAAAAGATCGGAATCCTTCTCCAGGAATCCCCCGTCCCGCCGCTTGACGTAGAAGGTGCCCAGGAAGTACGGGTGGACGCCCGTCGAGATCGTCAGGGCATAGGCGCGCCGCACTCCCAGGTTGAGGCGGTTGAACACCTCCATCACCTGGGCAAGATAATCCCGCTGCGGGGGGTTCCCGACCGCGAAGAGGACCCGGCTCTCCCGGCGCTCCTCGGTCGCATCCCCTTCCTCGGCTTCCGCATCCAGGAAAATCCCGGCGTGGTTTTGGCCCTGGTGGAGCAGCCAGAGGATCCGCGCCACCCGGAGCGGCGGAGAGATCCTGACGTACTCCTCGTTGTTCAGCCAGACGAGGCGCAGCAGCCTGTCCCGCTCCCGCGCAAGGGGGGGGTGCGGGAACCGCCGCAGCTCCGCGTAGACCGCCCGCCGGATGGGGGCCGGGATCTCCGGCTCCCCGGCCGCGGCGATCTCCAGGTCGCTTTTACGGTCGAACTCGAACCGCTGGAACTCGAGGTCGTGATCCGTCCCGGGGACCGGCGCGTAGGAGTGGGCCATCTCGGCGTACGAGATGTCCCGGGCCTGGAGGGTCTGAAGGGTACGGTACAGGGAGCCGGGAACGTCGAGCCGCGCCGCCATGAACTCCCGGTCGCGGTCGACCAGGACCAGCTGGCGGTTGGTGGCCAGGCGGGGAAGCCCCAGGCAGAGGGTGGCCACCGCTTCCGCCTCCTCCCGCATGGCGATGAAAAAGAACGGCGGCAGATTCGCGTGCAGCCACGCCAGGTTCTCCACGGCGCGGCCGCCGGTTTCGCGGAGCAGGCGACGGACGTCGCGGTCCAGCCGGCGTTCCGGGTCCGGGCGCATGGCAACCTCCATGCCGAAGACTGTTGATGTTCTCCATTTTACGGGAATTTCGGCATTTCAGCCCGTGGAGAAAACAAGCCGCCGGGCAACTCCTTCCGCCCGCCTTGAATCAAAAAGTAGTCTCATCGGCTTCCGCGGGGTTTACGTTGAAGACAAGCGCCGTTGCATACCTGGAGATGGTGAAAGAGGCGCTCGGAGGATTGTCATCCGCGTGGCGCAGGCGGACCGGCGGGCGATGGATCATCCTCAAGATGATCCTGTTGTTCGTGCTCTTCCACTATTTTTGGGATTACGCCGGCGAAGATCTTCTCGGCCTGCCGGGAAACGCGGTCGACCCGGTGGCAGTCTTCCTGTCGGCCGCCATCGTCTATCGGATCTTCCTGCGCGATATCGAATCGATCTTCTACCCGGAAGGCGCGGTCGGGAAAGGGTCGAAGCCCCTTCCCCGCGCTTCCGTGAAAAGATCCACCGGAGGTGCGGCGGGCACGGGAGGAGGGCCTTCCGATATTCCTCCTGCATCCCGGGAATCCGTCTTGCCTGCGCTCTCGGCGCTCTCGTCCCCCCGCGCCGACTCCATCCTCCTGGTCGATGAAGATCCCCGGTATCTGCAGGCCGCAAGGGAGACCTTGGATGCCGCCGGGATCGGTCCCGTCCACACGCTCACGGACGGCAGGGAGACGCTGTCCTTCCTGTCGACGGAAAGCGTCGCTCTCCTCTTGCTGGGAGGGGACTTCAGCGAGGGTTCCCTGCCGGATCTCGTGAACCGGATCCGGAAGGAGGTTCCCCAGCTGCCGGTCATCGTGATGACCCGGACGATGGACGTCGAGACAGCCGTGGCGTGCATGAAGGCCGGCGCGTTCGATTACCTGGTAAAGCCGGTGGAGAAGAACCGGTTCCTGTCCAGCGTCCGCAGGGCGCTGGAGTTCCGGGAGCTGCGATGCGAGATCTCCACGCTGACGGAACATTTCCTTTCGCTCCCCGCGGAAGACGACATCGCCTTCCACGGGATTCGGACAAAGAACCGGAAGATGCAGGCGATCTGCCGATACGTCGAAGCGATCGCTCCGTCGAGACACCCGGTCCTCATCACGGGGGAGACGGGAGTCGGCAAGGAGTTGATCGCCCGGGCGACCCACGACCTCTCCGGGTGCGCCGGACGGTTCGTCGCGGTAAACGTGGCGGGGCTGGACGACACGATGTTTTCGGACACCCTGTTCGGCCATACGAAAGGCGCCTACACCGGGGCGGACAAGAAGAGGGAAGGACTGCTCGCGCGCGCATCGGGCGGAACGCTTTTCCTCGACGAGATCGGCGACCTGAACGAATCGTCCCAGGTCAAGCTCCTGCGCCTGCTGGAAGAAATGGAATACTACCCGCTGGGATCCGATGCTCCCGAAAAAACCGACGCCCGGATCCTTTGCGCCACCCATCACAGCCTGCCGGGGCTCCTTTCGGCCGGAGAATTCCGCAAGGATCTTTTCTTCCGCCTCCAGGCCCATCATGTCCAAATTCCCTCCCTTCGCGAACGCATGGAGGACCTCCCCCTCCTTCTGGACCAATGCCTGGAGGAAACCTCGATCTCCCTGGGGAAGAAGAAGCCGACGGCGCCTCCCGAGCTTCTCAAGCTGCTTTCGGCCTATCATTTTCCGGGGAACGTGCGGGAACTGCGATCGATGATCT
Source organism: Deltaproteobacteria bacterium (assembly GCA_003105225.1). Lineage (GTDB taxonomy): Bacteria > Desulfobacterota > Deferrimicrobia > Deferrimicrobiales > Deferrimicrobiaceae > FEB-35. The sequence continues at coordinate 4,725 of PQAK01000217.1, forward strand.
TCGATGCCGTCACCCAGCACCGATTCGGCGTCCTCTCCATGAACAGCTTCCATGGAGCGGTGCGGAAGAACCATGCCGCCTGCATGGATCAGCCGGCGGTCCCGGCTCCTTCGGCCGATGGAATGCCGTTCCGATCCTTCGAAAAGTTTCCCACGTTGAAGGAAGCGACGGATTGCCTGGTAGCCGAAGCGATGAAGAGATCGGGAAACAACCAGGGGATCGCGGCGCTCCTGCTGGGCATCACGCGGGAGGCCCTTAACAAGAGGATTCTCAGGCAAAAACGTCATTTCAGGAAGGAACCGAAAATTACGGACGCCGCCTGAGCAGGGGGGGCTCGGACATTTTTTCCGGCCGGGGATGCATCTCCGTGCCTGAATATGCCGATTCATAAGCATTTTCAGAGACTCCTTCCGTTGCAGCGGACAGAACTTCATAACCCTCCCAAGCCTCCGTTCACCGGGAACTTTCACGTATCTGCTTGATTTCAAAGAAATTATCCTCCGGGACATCCCGGTCGGGCATCGATCTTGCTGAAATCGATATTTCCGGCGTGCGGAATTTATATACCGAAAACCTCCTTCCGGAGGCGCAGCGAGGGGAATTCCGATGAAGATCGAGATCGTGACATCCGGCAGGAAAAAAAAGGAAAAGCAGGCTGAGCGGTACATGCAGGAAATGCGGGACATCGTCAAGGCGGGGTTGAACCGCCGGGAGCTTCTCCGGATGGGACTCGTGATGGGCGGGGCCGGAGCAGCGGCCCTCCAGGGATTGCGGAATTTCAAGCCTTATTGGGCGCACGCCGACGGCGGCGTCGGTTTCCACAGTCCGCCCAACACCCCGTTCGTCGATCCCCTCCCCATCCCGTTCACGATGCAGCCGGTGACGTTGAACCCGGCGCCGACCAAGGGGCCCAACCCCGTCTCTTCGGCGGTCACGGGATTCCGCGAGACGGCGCGCCCCGATCACCAGCGCTGGGAGCAGTTCCTTCCCGTGGAGATGTACGAATCCGTGGAGAAACCTGTAGAGCACGACTTCTACCCGGACATCGACGGGGTTCCCCCGTCCACCATCTGGACCTACGTGGAGGCGTCGACGGGGAGGGCGGGGCCGCTGTGGATCCGGTCGCGGTACGGAAAACCTGTCGTTCACCGGGTCCACAACGCATTGCCGCCGGACAACGGGGGATTCGGTATAAACCAGACTTCCACTCACCTTCACGGCGGGCATGTGGCCTCCGAGTCGGACGGGGGGCCGACGCACTTCTACGACGCGAACCTTTTCAAGGATTACCACTACCCCAACGTCCGCGCCGGGTTCGCAAGCAACGTTCCGGAGAGCACGCTGAACGGAAGGACCGTCCCCGGGGACGTGTTCGAGACCCAGGGTTTCCTGTGGTTCCATGACCACCGGTTCGACTTCACCTCCCAGAACGTCTACAAGGGCCTCGTGGGGTTCTACACCTTGTTCAGCGACGACATCCACCTGGACACCGGCGACGAAACATCGGGCCTCAGGCTTCCCAGCGGGGAGTTCGACATTCCCATGGTCTTCGCGGACAAAACCTTCGATCCGTCGACAGGGAAGCTCTTCTTCGACCTGTTCAACCTGGACGGGGTCCTGGGCGACAAATACTCGGTGAACGGGAAGATCCAGCCGTACCTGGAGGTCAAGCGCCGCAAGTACCGCTTCCGCCTCCTGGATGGCGGCCCATCGCGGGTCTACGAATTTTTCTTAAGCACCGGCCAGTCCTTCATCCAGATCGCGAACGACGGGAACCTCTCGCCCCGTCCCGTTTTTCGGCGAAGCGTCCGGATCGGCGTCGCCGAGCGGATCGACGTGATCGTGGACTTCTCCGATGCGACCGTCGGCGACCGGATCTACCTCCAGAACCGGCTGGAGCAGCTTGACGGACGGGGACCCACCGGGAAAATCGTTGCACCAGCCGACCTCGTCGAGTTCCGGGTCGTCGGCGATGCCGTCGACGACAGCGTGGTGCCGGTCACCCTTCTCGACCTGCCCGACCGAAACGTTCCGATCGCGAAAAGACGGGAATGGAAGTTCGACCGGTCGAACGGCGCCTGGGTGGTGAACGGGGCCTTCTTCGATCCCGACGTGATCAGCGCCTTCCCGAAGCAGAACACCGCCGAGATCTGGACGTTCACGTCGGGCGGGGGCTGGTATCACCCGATCCATTTTCACCTGGAGGAGTTCCAGATCCTCTCCCGCGACGGGGCAGCGCCGCCCGTTTTCGAGGTCGGACGGAAGGATGTCGTGGGGATCGGCGAGAACGCCATAGGAAACGACAATATCGGCGAAACCAGGGTCTTCCTGCAGTTCCGGGACTTCCTCGGCGACTACCCGACGCACTGCCATAACACGGTGCACGAGGACCACGCGATGATGTTCCGGTTCGAGGTGGTGCCCTGAGTCCAAAGGAGGGAGAGAGCCATGAACCGAAGGCAATTCCTGGGAGGACTGGCCGTGGCCGCCCTGGGATCCACGGGATTGGCGTCGGTGCAGACGCAGCCGGCGCCGCGGGACAAGAAGAGTTTCGCCGAACCGACCGGGGAGGAACGACGGCGGAGCCGTATCTTGAATATCGCCCTGCGCACCCACGAGGGGAAGGAGGTCCGGTTCTACGACGACCTGATCCGGGGGAAGACCGTGTTGATCAACTTCTTCTACACGCACTGCGTGGGCGAGGCGCTCTGCCCCATCACCACGGCGAACCTGGTCAAGGTCCAGGAGCTGCTCGGACACCGGGTGGGCCAGGACGTCTTCATCTACTCGATCACGCTGGATCCCCATCATGACACCCCCGACGTCCTCAAGAAATACGCAAGGGGGTTTCGTGTGAAGCCGGGCTGGCTTTTCCTCACGGGGGCCAAGGACGACATCGAGACGCTGCGGCGCAGCCTGGGCATCGTGGACCCGGATCCCGCGCGGGACAAGGACCCGTCGCAGCACATCGGGATGGTGCGGTACGGCATCGAGCCGCTGGAGCGGTGGGCCTCCTGCCCGTGCCTGTCGGACGCCGCGGCGATCGTGAAGTACCTCGCCTGGATGGAGCCGGAAGGGAAGCGGCCCAGCCCCTGGCCGCCGAAGCGACCCGGCGCCTCGAAGGGATGAGCGGGACCGGGGCGCAGAGGGCCTTGCCGGCGTTATTCGCCCCCGGCTTCGGGCACCTGCAGGGCGTCCCGCTCCTGCCGGTGAAGCTCCTCCCCCAGCGCCGTCAGTTCGTCGAAGAGCGTCTCGATCCGCACCCGCGCGGCGGAGGCGGCCGACACGAGGGCGCGGACAGCCGCGCCGTCGTTCTTCCTCGTAGCCTCGACGATCGCCGCGTCGTCTTTCACGACCTGGGCCTCCAGCGCCATGATCTCCGATTCGAGCGCGGCGATCGCCCGCCGCAGGCGACCGAGCTCCTTCGACCGGCGGGCCACGATCTCCGCGCGCTGCCGGCGCGCGTCGCGCCGGCGCGCCGGGGGTTCGCCGGCCGCCCGGGGGGAAACCTCCTCCGGCGCCTCGGCCTGCCAGCCGACGCGCTCGAGAAAGTCGGCGTATCCGCCGTCGAACCGCTCCGCCTTCCCGCGGTCGAACACGACCAGCTTCGTCGCCAGCGCCGACAGCACGCGCTCGACGTGGGTGACGAGGATCACGGCGCCCTCGAAGGCGGAGACCGCCTCGAGAAACGCGTCCACCGATTCCTGGTCGAGGTGGTTCGTCGGCTCGTCCAGCAGCAGGAGGTTCACCGGGGCGGCGAGGATCCTCGCGAGCAGCACGCGGCTGCGCTCCCCGCCCGACAGCACGGAAATCCTCTTCTCCGCCGCGCTTCCCCCGAACATCATCGCGCCGCAGAGGGTGCGGACCTGCGTCCGCGTCAGCGCCGGGTTCGCCTGCCGCACTTCCTCCTCCACCGTCAGCCCCGGGTGCAGCCGGTCCACGTTCGTCTGCCCGAAATATCCGATTTTCAGGTTCTGCGCGGGGTGTACCGTGCCGGAAACCGGCGCAAGTTCTCCGGCGAGGAGACGGAGAAGGGTCGTCTTCCCGCGGCCGTTCGTCCCCACGACGGCGATACGGTCGCGGCGCTCCACGGCCAGCGAGAGGCCTTCGATCAGGGGCCGCTGCGGGTCGTACCCGAAGGCGAGGTCGCGCGCCTCCAGCATCCACTTGCCGGAAAACGGCGCCGCCCGGAAGGAGAACTCCAGGTCCCCGGCCTTCGTCAGTTTCTCCAGGCGCTCGTGGCGGGCCAGCGCCTTGATCCGCGACTGCACGGCCCGCGCCTTGGTGGCCTGCGCCCGGAACCGCGAGATGAACGCCTCCGCCTCCTGCCGCCGCCGCTCGTCGTTCATCCGCGTCTGCTCGTGGATCTCCTCCTCCTGCAGGATCTGCCGGTAGAGCTTCTCCGTGCCGCCCGGCAATTTCCGCACCCGGCAGCGATGGATCGCCATCGTGTGGGTCGTGACGCTGTCCATGAACCCGCGGTCGTGCGTGATCAGCAGGAGCTCGCCCTTCCATGCCCGCAGGAAGCGCTGCAGCCAGCGGATGGAGACCACGTCCAGGTAATTGGTGGGCTCGTCCAGCAGAAGGAGGTTGCAGTCCGAAAGGAGCACGCGGGCCAGGTTCAGGCGCACCTGGTAGCCGCCGGAAAGCTCGCTCGGACGGCGGGACAGGTCGGCTTCGGAGAAGCCGAGGCCCGAGAGGACGACTTTCGCCCGGTACGTTTCGTCCGTGCCGTCTTCCGCGCGAGGCAGGGCGGACACCGCTTCCTCCAGCGCCGTGCGGTGCCGAAAGTGGAGGCGCTGGGCGAGATGCCCCATGCGGTAGCCCGAGGGGACGCTTACCGCCCCCTCGTCGGATGCCTCCTCGCCGAGGAGGATGCGGAACAGGGTGGACTTGCCGTGGCCGTTGCGCCCCACAACCCCAACCCGCTCGCCGGCGGCCACCTGGAAGGACGCGCCCTCGAACAGGGTCTGCTTCCCATAGGCTTTGGACAGGTTCGTGACGGTCAGCACGCGGGTCTTCGGTTCATCGGGGTCATAGGGGTCGAGAAATCGGATTCCCCTATTCTACACGACATCCGGCCTCCGGCTCACCTCCCTTGCCCGAACGGTCTCCCTGGCCGGCCACTGCAAGGATCGCGTCGTGCAGGCTGGGCGGGATTGCCCAGCCTGCACGCGGAGGAGGTTATTTCGTATGCTGCACCGTCAGGAGCTTCTCCTGGACCCCGAACGGATCCTGGATCTCCACCGCCTTCTGGAAGGCGAGCTTCTTCTTGCCCCTGCCGTCGAGATACTTGTTCAGCTCGAGGTTCACCACCTGCGGCACGTCGATGCCGGATTTCGCAAGCGCCTGGCGGAGCAGCCCTTCGGCCTTTCCCGCGAACGCCGTCGCGTCCCCGAGGATCCTCGTCGCCTCCGTCGGGTTGTGGAAGCCCACGGAGTTTTCCGCGCCCACGAAGGAGGTCCGGTAGAAGGCCTCCTCGTAATAGTCCTTGGCCTTGACGTAGAGTTCCTTGTCGATCTTCTTGCCCGCCGCTTCCGCCGCGTTCGCCATCTCGAACAGCTTCGCCGCGGTGGCGGTGGCGTACCCGGAGCGCAGCATGAGGGAGGCGGTCCGGTCCTGGATCGTGGTCACCTGCTCCCGCAGCCAGTCGGAAGTCTCGGTATGGCACTGCATGCAGGCCTTGAGATCGTTCTTCAGCGGGCTCGTCACGCGGTGGTCGGAAACCTTGTAGGCGCCGACCTTGGTGTACGGCATGTGGCAGTCCGCGCAGGAGACGCCGGCCTTCCAATGCACGCTGCTGGCGGAGAACAGCTCGAACTCCGGATGGCGGATGAAGGCCAGCTTGAAGCCGGTCACGTTCTGCTTCCATTCCCCCACGGTCGGATCGGACCGGATCTGGCGGATGACGTTCTCGACGGAGATGTTGCCCCACTTGCTCCCCTGCCACGGGAAGTAGACGCCGACGGACTTCATGTTCTCGTCCTTCGGGATGTTGTAGGTGACGTGGCACTGGGCGCACACGAGGCTGCGCATGTCCTGGCGCGTAAGCTTCGCCGGATCCACCTTCAGGCTTTCGAGCGCCTTCCCGAGCGAAAACCCCCGGGAGATCCGGAGGGACATGTCCTTCGGGTCATGGCAGTCGACGCAGGCGACCCCGAGCTCCCGGTGGGGTTCGGGGACCATCGCATGCACTTCGTTCCAGGGCTTGCTGTAGTACTCCTGCCCCTTCTCCTTTTCCAGTTTCGGCGCGTAGGGAGTCTTGCACGTGAGGCAGACCCCGCCGGCCTTGACCCTCGAGGGATCGATATCGATCTGGTCCTTCATCATGTACGCATGGCCCCGGGGTTCGTTGTATTCGACCCCGAACCCCCAGCCGTTGAAGAGGAGCGCCATGTAAGGGAATTCCGACAGCTTGTCGTAGGTGATCTTGTCCGCGTCGTACCCTCTCTTGTATTTGCTTTTCCCGGGAGGCGTCGGGTCCGCGGTTTTCTTCCACAGGTCGTAGTTGACGGGATACGCCTTCCCCCATGCCGCCGGATCGATCTCCCCTTCGGCGATCTTCACCGGCCGCACGGGTTCGGACTTCGGCGGCTGACACCCCGAAAGGACCAGGGCGGCTGCCGCAAGAAGGGCGGCGAGCCCGAGCGGAATTCCCTGTCGCATCTTCATCCCGAACCTCCTTTCTATAACGTTTCCATCGCGCCGCTGCGCTGATGGGAGATTTTCCTGTGGCAGCTCCAACATGGCCTGTCCTGGTCGGTCATCGAGACCGTGGTGTCATGGCAACGCACGCAATTGGCCTGCAGGACGCCGCCCCCGTGGGAAGACAGCCGGATCCGCTCGGGAATCCTCCCCGAATAGAAAACGACCGCGTCTTTCAGTCCGTCCAGCGATTTCCAGACATAGTGGGCGCCGAGATTCTGGTTCGGGAGGTGGCAGTCGACGCACTTGCTTCTCCGGTGCGCGCCGGCATGGACCCAGGCCTCGTAATTGGATTCCATGACGTGGCACCGCATGCAGAAATCGGGCTGGTCGGTGGCCGCCAGCAGCTTCGGCGGACCCAGGGCCAGGAAGAGACCCGCCGCGACGATTGCGATGACCGCCGAGCCGGCATAGAGCAGCACCTTCCGTCTTCCGGTCTTCCTCATCTTCTCCCCTCCTCTCTCGTTCCCGGGGGGCACGATCGGCCGGAACGCAGCACCTTCGCCCGCGTCGATTTATAATGTATACAGTATACATAATGGGGGACGGGGGGTGGTGGGAGAAAAAGGGGAGGGACGGGAAAAAGCGCCCTTACCGGCAACGCCGGATTGATGGTACAGTAGAAATTATTTCTTGCAGGGCGGGAATAGGATATTGCAGAAAGGAATGAACGGATAAAATCGGGGGGGTTCCGATCACGACGCTTCCCAAAGGTTCAAGCCGATATCTTCCCTACCTTCGCCCGGCCCTGGCCGTACTGCTCCCGTTTGTCGCTTTCCTCCTGCAATGGACATTCTGGTCGGCCATAAGCCCCTACGTGTGGTTTCTCTTCTATCCCGC
>PQAK01000218.1:0-11078 GCA_003105225.1 Deltaproteobacteria bacterium
TCGAAGTTGGCGAACATCTTCTGGTTCAGGCGTACGATGCTTTTCTCCTCGTCCTCGCCGACCCGGAACCGCACGATCGCCAGGGACCCGCCCGGCGACGAGGTGGAATAGACGTACTCGACCCCCGGGATCTCCCAGATCAGCTTCTCCATCGGCTTGGTGACCCGCTCCTCCACCTCCTTGGCCGACGCCCCGGGCATCTGAACGAACACGTCGATCATCGGCACGATGATCTGCGGCTCCTCCTCCCGGGGGAGAAGGAGCACCGCCCCCACCCCCATCAGAAGCGACGCCAGAACGATCAGGGGCGTCAGCCGGGAGTCGATGAAGGCGGACGCGATCCTGCCGGCCAGGCCGCGGCCCTGCGGTTTCACCTGCGGACCTCCACCTTCACCCCGTCCGCCAGCCGGTCGAGCGGGGAGACGGCCACCCGGGAGCCGGGATCGATCCCCGCGAGGACCTCGATCCGGTCCCCCATCGGCTGCCCCGTCTTCACCATCACCAGGCGGGCGACGTTGTCCGGGGTGATCACGAACGCCCCGTCGAACCCTCCCGAACGGAAGAGCGCGCTCCGCGGGACCGCAAGGACGGTTCCCTTCCCCGCCGGGAAGCGGAGGCGCCCGTACATCCCCGTGCGCAAGCCGGGACCCGAAACGTCCGCCTTCACCAGGAAGGTGCGGCTTTCCGGGTCCACCACGGGCACGATCTCGGACAAGACCGCCGGCAGCGGCCTGTCGGGGGCCGCGTCGAGGACGACCTGGACCTTGGATCCCACGGAGAGCCGGGACAGGTGCGTTTCCGGAACCGCGGCCTCCAGCCGGTAGCGGCGCGCGTCTTCCAGCATCACCAGCGGAACTCCCGGGACGGCCATCGACCCGGCATCTCCCTTCTTTTCGGTGACGACGCCCGCGAACGGAGCCGTCACCTTCGTGCGGGAGAGCAGCGCATTCGCCGCATCGGCCTGGCTCCTCGCCTGGGCGACGCGGCCGGCCACCTGTGCGCGCCTCTCCACCGCCCGTTCGTACTCCTTGACGGCCACCGTACGCTTCGCCTCGGCCTCCTCGAACTCCTGCTGCGTGACCACCCTTTCCTCGTGCAGTTTGTGGAACCTGGCATACGTCTTCTCGGCGAGCGTTCTGCCCGCCTCGGCCTGCGCGATAGCTCGTTCGGCCTCCTCGCCGGAGGCCAGGGCCTCGGCTACCGCCCCTTCGGCGGCGGCGGCCTGCGCACGGATCGCGGCGTCGTCGATCGTCGCGAGGAGCGCCCCCTTTTCCACCTTGCTGCCCGCCGTCACGGGAAACGAGGTCAGCCTGCCCATCACCTGGGGCGCCACCTCCGCGATCGTGCGGGCCCGCACCGTCCCGACGACCTCGACCCTCCTTTCCTGCTCGGAGGAGGAAACCGTCACGACCTCCACTCCCGTCACCAGCGGCTGCGGAGCGCCCGCCGTCCCCGGCTTGCCCTTGTCCCCGCACCCGGCCAGCATGGCCGATCCGCCGGCCAGGAGCAGGATCCCCGCCGCAAGGCCGGCGACCCCACGCATTCCCTTATTCATTCTCCTCACTCCCTTCATGGCTTGTCCTCCGATCCGGGCAGGGCCCACGGCAGGAGCCTTCCGGTGGCGAAGAGAAGCTCGGCGCGGGACTGCCGCAGATCGTTCTCCGCCTTCACGAGATCCGCGCGGGCTGCGTTCGCCGCCGACTGGGCATCCAGCAGGTCGATCATCCGGGCAAGCTGGTTTTCATACCGCGCCCGGATCAGCCGCAGTCCTTCCTCCGCGGCTGCGGCGGAGGACCGGGCGATCTCCACGCGCGACCCGGCTTCCCGGGCGCCCAGGTAGGCCTTGGTCACCTGGAACGCCGCCGCGTCCTGCGCCCCGCGGTAATACGCCTTCGCCCGCCCGCTTTCCGCGGAGGATCTTGCAACCGCCGCTTCCCGGCGGAGCCCGTCGAACAGGTTCCACGTAAGGCCGACGCCTACCTTCCAGGAACGGTTGTCGGGGGAAAAGACCCCGTCCTGGCCATCCATCTGCCAGACGCCCATCACGCCCACCGTGGGCAGGTAATCGGACCGCTGCAGGTCCACGGTGGCGTCGGCGGCCTCGACCCGCATCGAAACCGCGCGCAGATCGGCGCGGGCCGCATGGGCCTCCGCGATCCGGTCCGGAAGCGATCCTTCTTCCGGAAGCGCGGGAAGCGCGGCGACCGAGTCCGCCTCGGTCCCGCCCCTTTCCCCCATGGCAAGCGCCAGCCCCTGCCGCGCAAGGGCGAGCCGGTTGTCCGCCGTCACCCGGCCGGCCTCCGCCGACGCCAGGAACACCCTCGCCCGCAAGACGTCGGAGGCAAGCCCCATTCCGGACCTCTCCAACGCTTCGGCGACGCGAAGACGCTCTCTCGCGTCCTCTTGCGCCCGGTCCGCAACCTGCAGGTACTCTTTCGCCGTCAGCACGCCGAGATAGGCCGAGAGGACCTGGTACGCCACCTCCTCCTTTTTCCGCCGCAGCTCCTGTCCTCTCGCGCCCGCTTCGCGGCGCGCGATCCGGTATCCCAGGTAGGCCTTCGGCGCGAAGAGGGCCTGCTCCACGGTGAACGCGGTCAGGTACTCGTTGACGGGAGGGGGCTTGTTGAAATTGTCGACGGAGGAGAAATCGGAAAGCAGCAGCCGCTCCTGGTTGATCTTGAAGGCGAACACCTCGGCGGGGATGCTGGTCCGGACGAACCGCTCCTCGAAGGAGACGCTCGGCAGGTATTGGCCGCGGGCGATCTTCGCGTCCATCTTCGCCGCCGTCCACTCCTCCCCTGCCGCCGAAAGGAAGGGGTTGTTCTTCATGGCCCGGGCAAGCGCCTCCGGGAATTCGACGGGGAGACCGCCGCCACGGACATCGGCAGGGGCCAGAAGGAGAAATGCCAGGAAAATTGCAGGAACGCCGAGCAAGCCTGCACGCAGGGCGATTGCGCCCGAGGCGCGATGGGGTCCGGTCATCGTCTTCTCCCCTCTGTCGCCGGGGTTGCCCGGCCGCAACACTTGAGACGACGTTGCTACCTGTCAGGGCAAGGAAGATGCCATACGCCGGTTCGGGGCAAATATGTCGGTAATGTTAAATTTTTACGGACGGTTACCTGGTTATTTCCCGGCACTCGATCGGGGTTCCGAAGCCAACTGCAACAAAAAGATCGGGGTTCATACCGATGTGCGCAACAAAATGCACCCATATGGCCCTTTTGTTGCGCATCTTGCAACGGGAATCGGGCCGCACCCCATTAAAAAGTTTAAGAACGTCCCAAAGTTATTTGCCGCGGAGGATGGCGATGGTGTATCGGTCGGTGCTCAACACCTTCGCCGCCACCCGGTTCACCTCCTCGAGCGTCACGGCCTGGATGCGCTCCGGGGCCTTGAACGTCTCCTCGTAGCCGATGCTGTAGATCTCGTTGTACATCATCTTCTCGGCGTAGGAGGAATTGCTCTGCAGCCCGATCTCGTAGGTGCCGATCATCCACTTCTTGGCGCGCTCGAACTCCTCCCGCGTCACGCCATCCTTCCGGACGGCCTCGATCTCCTTCAGCGTGTCGGCGATCGCCTCCGTCAGCTTGTCCGCGCTGGTCCCCATGTAGAATGCGAAGAACCCGGGATCGATCTGCTCGGAGGAAAAAGAGGTCACGGAATACGCCAGCGACTTCTTGTCCCGCAGGTTGGTGAACAGCCGCCCGCCCATGCCGGCAAGCGCCGCCCCCAGAAGGTTCACGGAATACCGGTCGGGATCGGTGAACTTCGCGCCGGGGTAGCCGATCACGAAGTGGGCCTGCTGCTTCTCCCGCTGCTCCTCGCCCCGCGAGATCCCCTCCTGCGCCGGGACCGGCATCGGCCCCAGCGGGACGAATTCCTTCCGGCGGGGAAGATCGCCGAACGATTTGCGGACGGCGGACAGCGCCTCCTCGACCCCGATGTCGCCCGAGATCGCGATCACCAGGTTCCGCGGATCGTTCCAGCGCGCGTAATAGGTCTCGACGTCCTCCCGCGTGATCCCCCGGATCGTCTCCTCCTTCCCCAGCGTGTTCCAGGCGTACGGATGGCTCCCGTAATGGGTCGCCAGGAACAGGAGGAACACGGACTGCGTCAGGTTGTCCTTCTGCAGCTTGAGTTTCCCCAGGATCTCCTGGCGCTTTTTCTCCAGCTCCTCCGCCGGGAACGTCGGATCGCGGAGCGACTCGGTAAACAGGCGGAACCCCCGCTCGAAGTCCTTCCGCATGAACTTGGCCTGCAGGCCGAAGGAATTTCTTCCCGAGAAGCCGGACAGCTCCATGGCCATGTCCTCCACGGCCACCGAGATCTCCTGCGCGGTGCGTTCCCGGGTCCCCTTCGTCAGCAGCTCGGCGGTCATCATCGAGATCCCGTTCTTCGCGGGGGTCTCGGCCCGAAGCCCCCCCAGGAAGCCGGCCTCGACGGCCACCACCGGGACCGCGTGGTTCTCCCGGACGATCACCCGGATGCCGTTTTCCAACACTTCCTTTCTCACGACGACGTCCTTGCGCACGGTGTTGGCCGCCTCGGCGGCCGCCTCCTTCCAGGCCTCCCCGGCGATCCTCCCGACCTCCGCCCCGGTCAGGACGCCGCCGTCCCCGGGAGGCATCACGGCGGAAACGTCGAGCGTCTCCGGCTTCAGGTACTTTTTCGCCACCCGCAGGATCTCCGCCGCCGTCACCTCCCGGATCTTCCGGAGGTACACCCGTTCGAACGCGGCGTCGCCCAGCGTCACCTCGAAGGAGCCGACGTGGCCCGCGAGCGAGCCTTGCGATTCCAGCGAGTAGACGAAGCCGCCCTCCGTCTGCGCCTTGGCGCGGGCCAGTTCATCCCCTTCCGGCGGCAGGACGGCCATCCGGAAAACCTGGACGAGGATCGCCCGCAACGCCTCCGGGGTCTTGGCCGCGGCGCCGGTGGCGCCCACCATCAGCATGCCCGGATCTTTCGGCGTGTAGGAGCTCGCGCTCACGGAGTCGACCAGCCCCCGGCGGTCCTTCACTTCGCGGTACAGGCGGGAGGTCTGGCCGTCCCCGAGCATGGAAGCGAGCAGGTCCCAGGCGAAGACGTCCTCGTCCCGCATCGAGGGGCCCGGGAACCCGAGCTCGAGGTAGGCGCGCCTGGCGTCCCGCTCCTGGATCTTCACGCGGATCCCCTCCTGCGGCGGTTCGGCGGGGATGTCGATGCGCGGGGCGGCATGGCCCTTCAGGACGCCGAACGTCTTCTCGATCATCGGCCGGGCCGCGGCGGGATCCACGCCCCCGGCGATCACCAGCACCATGTTCCCCGGGTAGTAGTATTTCGAGAAATAGGAGACCAGGTCCTCGCGCGTGGTATTCCGGATCGTGTCCGCGTACCCGATCACGGGACGACCGTACGGGTGGACCCGGTACGTTTCGCGGAAGAGCGCCTTCCACACGACGCGGGAAGGATCGTCCTCGTTCATCCGCAGCTCCTCGAGGATCACTTCCCGCTCCCGTTCGAGCTCCCCCGGATCGAACACGGAATTGCCCAGGGTGTCGGCCAGGATGTCCAGCGCGTTCTCCAGGTACCTGCCCGAGATCGTGATGTGGTAGACGGTCTGGTCGAAGCTCGTGTAGGCGTTGATCTCGCCCCCCAGGGCCTCGACCTCCCGGGCGATCTCGCCGGGGCCGCGCTTCCTGGTCCCCTTGAACGCCATGTGCTCGAGGATGTGGGACATCCCCGCGCGGCTTTCCGGTTCCGTCGTGCTCCCCGCCTTGACCCACGCCTGCACCGCCACCACCGGCGAGGAGGGGTTCTCCCGGATCACCACCGTCAGGCCGTTCTCCAGCGTGTATTTCTCGATCAACTTGGCCCCCTCCGGCGCGGGAATCTCTCCCGCCGCCACGACCGACGCACCCGACAGGATCCCTGCCAGGAGAACCGCCACAACCGATCTGCGGACCATCACCCTCTCCGGAAGCGAAGCACTTTCGCGATTTTTACGTAACAAGAGATGACCTGCCGGCCGGTTTGGTTCCCGAACCTATGCGCCCGGCGTCCCCCGCCCGGCCCTCCACAACCGGGCCAGCAGCGCCGTCAGGCAGACCGCCATGACCAGCCGGACTCCCAGCATGACCGTTCCGTTCCCCCCGATCACCACGAAGATCAGGGTATCCTCCACCACGGCGTGGCAGGTCGCCAGGAACAGCCCCATCAGGAAGAGTTCCCGCGAAGGCAGTCTCCTTTCCTGGGCGACCCGGATGAGGATCCCGGCGCCGTAGGCGATCCCCAGGAAAATCCCCGTGAAGAGGGGAAGGGCGGCTTCCCGCGTCAGCCCGATCCCGCGCATGAGGGGATCCACTCCCTCTCCCACCCGGCGGAAAACCGGAAGGTGGCGCAGCAGCTCGAACAGCGTCACCAGGGGAACGATGATGAGGACCAGCTTCCCGGCAAGCTTCATGGCGCCCAGGAGGGCGATGCCCACCGCCTCGAGCGTCATCTTTCAGGCCGCGAGCCGGTGGACGGCGTGGAGGGCGAGTCCCGCGGCCGCGGAGATGCCGATCCGGCAAAGAGTGAGGAATCCCCCCCGCGCGCCGGTGCTCCGCAGCACGCCCCCCTCCACCACGAGGTTGTGCGCGATCCCCATCATCAGGCCGCACTGGGTCACCTGGAAGGCGTCGAGGTGAAGGGGGACGAGAATGGCGATGGCGGCGTAGAGGTTCAACAGGAACGCGGCGATGAACGCGAATGCGGCCGCGCCGGGAAGCCCGAACAGCCCCATCGCCGGCGCGAAGATCCCGCCGAGAACGTCGATGACCGGGGTCCGCTTCAGGAGGTCCACCGCGACATACAGCGGCAGCGTGATTTTCAGGATCTGCAGCGAGGTGCGCAGCCCCGCGGCGATGCCGGCGCGGAGCCGGGCGCGCAGATCGGGGACCGTTTCTTCCATGCCGCGCCCGGGTTCCCGCGGGCCTTTCACTTGACGGCGATCAGCTCGACTTCGAAGAGGAGCGTGGCGTTCGGGCCGATCTCGCGGCCCGCCCCGCGTTCGCCGTAGGCGAGATTCGACGGGACGAAGAGCTGCCACTTGTCGCCTTCCTTCATCTTCTGCAGGGCCTCCGTCCATCCGGCGATCACGCCGTTCACGGGGAAGGACGCCGTCTGGCCGCGCTTGTAGGAGCTGTCGAACTCCGTCCCGTCGATCAGGGTGCCCCGGTAGTTGGTCTCCACCGTGTCGGTGGCCTTGGGGGTCTTTCCCTTGCCGGACTGGATCACCTTGTATTGAAGGCCGGAGGGCAGCGTGACGACCCCTTCCTTCTTCCCGTTCGCGGCGAGGAACGCCTCCCCCTCCGCCTTGTTCTTCTCGGCGAGCTTCCTGGCGGCCTCGGCCTGCTTCTCCATCATTTCCTTCTGAAGGGCGGTCATCGTGGCGCGGTACTCTTCATCGCTCATCAAGGCCTTCCCGCCGGAGAGGGCGTCCTTGAGCCCGCGGGAGAGCAGGTCCACGTCCACGTCGACGGCATCCCGCTGAAGGTTTTTCCCGATGTTCATCCCGATGCCGTAGCTCACCTTGTCCTTCTGGGTCTTCAGCACCACCGCTTCCTCTCCGAACGCCTGGCCTGCGAACAGCACGACGGCGAACACCGCGATCCACCGGACGATCATAGGTATTCCTTTCTTCCCCCGCAGCACGGTTGATGGAGTTTCGAGTAGGGATTGTACCACCCGGCGATTGCCGCTGTCATCCGCACCCCCGGGTGCCGCCTTGACCCTCGCGCGCGATCGTGCGATGAAACATCCATTCCGTGACGGATTTTCCCGGGCGGGCCGATGACGACAAGAGCAAGCGACATCCTCGAACGGATATTCCGCAAGGCCGTAAGGGTCGCCGACCCGGGCCGCGGCGTCGCGGTGACACTGCGGGCGGGACCGGAGGGGTTGTCGCTTCTGCGCGGCGGAAACGCCGCAGCCGCGACGTGGGCCGGGGCCGGAAACGTTTACCTGGTCGGAGGGGGGAAAGCCGGAAGGGCGATGGGGGAAGCGGCCCTCGCGGTTCTCGGGGGCCGGATCGCTGCAGGGACGATCGCCGTCCCGCACGGAGACGGGAGAAAGACGGGAACGGTCCGGTTCCTCGAGGCCGGACATCCGGCTCCCGACCCGGGGAGCCTTGCGGCCGCGCGCGACATCCTCTCCCTCCTTTCGCGGGCCGGAGAGGGGGACCTCGTGATCGCCCTGATCTCCGGCGGAGGGTCCGCCATGCTGTGCGCACCTGCCGACGGAGTATCCCTCGAGGAGAAAGCCGCCCTGTCGGGACTCCTCGTTCGCGCGGGCGCCGACATCCATTCCTTGAACGCCGTCCGGAAACACCTCTCCCTTATCAAGGGAGGGCGGGCCGCCATCGCGGCGTCTCCCGCCGGGGTGTGGGCCCTCCTGCTCTCGGACGTCCCCGGGGACGATCCTTCCGTCATCGCGTCGGGACCGTTCTCCCCCGACCCCACGACTTTCGGGGACGCGATGGCGGTCCTTTCGCGTTTCGGGGTCCTGCGCGAGGCCCCGCGGGGAGCCTTGCGGCGCCTCGAAGCGGGGGCGTCAGGAAAGTCGGACGAGACGCCGAAGCCCGGCCACTCCGCGTTCGCAGCGGTCACCTGCGTCGTCATCGGGTCGAACCGGACCGCCCTCGAGGGGGCGGCCGAAGCCGCGAAGGCCGAAGGGATCGGCTCGATCCGCTTGCTGCCGGGGTTCCTCTCGGGCGAAGCCGGGGAGTGCGCGAAGTCGTTCGTCGCGGAAATGCGCCTCCTCTCCTCTTCCCTGCCGCCGGGAGAAACCGCGGCCCTCATCGCCGGAGGGGAGACCACGGTCCGCGTGGAGGGGAGGGGAACGGGGGGCCGCTGCCAGGAATTCGCGCTGTCCGCCGCGATCGAGCTTTCGGGAACTGCCGGGATGACGCTACTGTGCGCGGGCACGGACGGGATCGACGGACCCACCGACGCCGCCGGGGCGATCGCAGACGGGTCCACCTGCGACAGGGCGAAGGTGGGAGGCTTGTCCCCCGATTCCTTCCTCGAGAACAACGACGCCTACGCCCTGTTCCGGGTCCTGGGGGACCTCGTCGTCACCGGGCCCACGGGGACCAACGTCGCCGACGTGGCCATCGGGCTGGTTTCGAAGACGTAAGGCGGGCCGCGTTACTTCCTTTTGAGAGTTGTCTGCCGATTGGACGTGACGGAGCCCCCCTGCGCCGGCCTGTCGGTTTCAATGGTGGCCTTCACCGTGTTTTCGTCCTCTTTTTTCAGCGTGACGCTTGATGTATATCCATCCTTGGATTTCCATTCCAGAATGAATTGATCTCCTTGCACTTTCCCCCACCCCTTGATCGTCCCGTCCTGGATCGGGCGGCCGTTTTGCCATTGGCCCGATCCCCAGGAATACCTTGTGCCCAGCAATCCATCCTTGTTCATTTTTCCGATCGCCACCGTAACATCCACGCCAAAGTTTCCCCATGGCCACTTGCCGGTCCAAACCCCCTGGAAATAGGAACCGGCATCCGCGGCGATCGATTTTTCAACCGCTGGAGGAGCCGCGTTATCCAGGTTTGCCGCGTATCCCGCCGAAAATGTCACCAGCAGGAGCGCCGCTACGGCAATACCTATTGATTTCATGAAACGCCTCCTTCACGAACAACGGGAATGTCGAAATTGTATCAATAATGTCCCGGGGTGGTGTTTTTACTTGAGGATCCGGAAGAGGTTGCTGTAATCGTCGGTCCACAGGCGCCCGCGCGCATCCTGCGCCGGCGGCTTCCCCGCCGCCGACAGCGCGGGGCCGCCGAGCCGCCGCGGGTCTCCCGACACAAGGACCCAGGTCGCCGCGTAGATGCCGCTTGCCTCCTCGTCCCCCGTGTCCACCACGAGGGCTTCCTTGCCCGCCGATTCCGCCGCTCGGCCCACGACCGGTGCAAGGTCCAGGTACTTGTTCGACACGTGGACTGCCAGGATCCCGTCCTCCTTGAGATGCCGGAAATAGAGATCGAACGCTTCGCGGGTCAGCAGGTGGACGGGAATCGAATCCCCGGAAAACGCGTCCACGACGAGGACGTCGTACCCCTGGGGCGGCTCGGCCTCCAGGGACAGGCGCGCATCGCCCGGCACGATGTCCACCTTCGCATCCGAGTCCCGGAGGTAGGAAAACTCCGTACCGGCGAGCCGGACGACGAGCGGGTTGATCTCGTAGAAGCGGTAGAGATCGCCCCGCCTGCCGTACGCGGCGACCGTACCCGCGCCCAGGCCGACGACGCCGACGCGCAGGGGATTCCCGCCGCGCCCGGAATCCCGCAGCGCGAGCCCCACGCCGGACTTCGGGCCGTAGTAGGTGGTCGGGAGGCGGCGCCTGGCCGGGGAGAGGAACTGCCTTCCGTGCGTGATGGCGCCGTGCACCAGCGTGCGCATCTCGAGGTCGCCGCCCGGGGGACCCGAATCGCTCACCTTGAGCCCGCCGTAGAAATTCCGCGCCATCACCCGCGCATCCCGGGTCGCCTCCCGGATCTGCCACGCCAGCAGGCCCGAAAGCCCCACCGTGCAGACCACGGCGAAGGCCATCGCCGCCGTCCGCCGCCGGCCCCCCGCGGAATCCGGCACCCGGGACCGGAACAGCACGGCCAGGGACAGGGCCGCGCAGGTTGCGATCCCCGCGGGAAGCTCGTAATAGCCCCGGAAGCCGTACGGCGCGACCAGTCCGACGAAGATCCCGCCGACCGCGCCGCCGAGCGAAACCATCAGGTAGTAGGAAGTGAGGCGACGGGGATGCGGCTTCATCGCCGCCAGCTCCCCGTGGCACACCATGCAGCAGACGAAGAGCCCGCCGGAAAAGACCGGGATCAGGACCGCCAGCCGCTCGGTCTCGTGCCCCTGGGAGAGCAGGACGGCCATCCCGGCGAGCGCGGCCGCCAGGAGCGGCAGGTAGATGTTGCGGCGGTACCAGCTCTCCCCGGAAAAGCACAGGATGAAGCTCAACAGGTAAAGGGTCAGGGGGAGCACCCACAGGAAAGGGATCGCGGCGACGTTCTGCGTGAGATGGTTGGTGACGGCCAGGAGCATCGTGGA
>PQAK01000218.1:11304-11999 GCA_003105225.1 Deltaproteobacteria bacterium
AGCAGGGCGATCATCGACCCGGCGTTCGAAAGCGCGAACAGCCGGTAGGGCATCGCGCCGCGGTAGGTCCTGACGTACCAGGCCTGCAGCAGGGGGCTTGTCGTCGAGAGCAGCAGGTAGGGCAGCCCGACGGTTGCGGACAGGAGCGCCAGGATCCTCAGGGTCGGGTCCTGGGAGGGGGTCGGCCTCCAGCCGCCGCCGGGGACGATCGGCAGCAGGACCAGGCAGGCCGCGAGAAGGGAGGCGTGCAGGAACACCTGGGCCTTCGGCTTCAGGAGCCGGATCGACGCATCCGCGTAGTAGTAGCCCAGCAGGAGCACCACCTGGAAGAACAGCATGCAGGTGGTCCACACCGCCGCGGACCCGCCGAACCAGGGCAGGATCATCTTCGCGATGATCAGCTGCACCTGGAACAGCAGGAAGGCGCTTAAGAAGATGACGGCGGCGTACAGAAACAGGGCGCGGGCCTACTTCCGGCGCATCCCCTGCGGGACTTTCCCGAACAGGAGCCCCGTCCGCAGGACCGGCCTGCCGTCCAGGTAGAGCTCCCCCTGCGCCCGCAGGTCCTTGATCATGTCCCAGTGGACCGCCGAGTCGTTCTTCCCCCCCGACTCCGGGTAGGAGCGGCCGATCGCCAGGTGGATCGTCCCTCCCATCTTCTCGTCGAGCAGGATGTCCCGGGTGAAGGAGGTCAC
>PQAK01000219.1:0-28913 GCA_003105225.1 Deltaproteobacteria bacterium
CCGTGCGCCGCCGTTCCGTTAGCCGCCTTCCGCGCGCCGTCTTTCGTGCGCACCTTACGGCGCGATGACTCGGTCCGTCCTTGAACCCGTGGCTCGGGGGATCGCCGCGACGTGATGAGGCTCCCGTTCGGCTGGCCCCTCGAGGTCTCGCTCGGCCTGTTCCAGGCGGTGGTCACGCTGGGGATCACCGGGCTGTTCCTCGCCCTCGCCTCCACCTACCGCAAGCGCTACTTCGGCATCTGGGCCGGTGCCTGGTTCGTCTACGTGACGCGCCTGTGCGCCATCGCCCTCTTCCTCGTGACCCGCCAGGACCACTGGCTGTTCGTCCACCAGGTGGCGACGGGGTGGACGGCCATCCTGCTCCTCTGGGCGGCGGTGGTCTTCGCCTGGCAGCCGCCGTGGCGGCACTGGTACTACGTCATCCTCGCCGCCCCGGTCGTGTGGGCGTACGTGGCCATCTACCGCGTCCACGACTTTCTCTTCGCGGCGGTGCCGAGCGTCATCTTCCTGGGGGGCGTCACCCTCGTCACGGGCGCGGTGTTCGGCGTCTACGGCCAGCGCGCCCGCTCGCGCTGGGCGATGATGGTGTCGGTGGGCTTCGTCCTGTGGGGCGTGCACCACTTCGACTACACCTTCCTGCGCTCGCAGGGCGCGTGGGTCCCCTTCGGCTACTTCCTCGACATCCTGTTCGAGCTGGCGGTGGCCGGCGGGGTGCTGCTGCTGGTGGTGGAGGACGAGCTGCGCGGCCTCGCGGCCCTCTCCGCCCTCGCCGGCGACCTGCAGAAGAGCCTCCGCCCCGCCGACGTCGTGGGCGCGGTGCTCCAGCGGCCCCTCGCGCTCCCGGCCGTCATCGGCTGCGCCCTGTTCCAGGCCGAGACTCCGGGTGGCGAGCCGGCGTTCCGCGGCGGGTCGGGGGTGTGCGCCGGAGGCGATCCCGGCTCCATCGAGGAGCTGCGCCGCCGCTTCCCGCACGCCCTGGTCCTCCCCGTGTCGGTGGGAGACCAGCCGGCGGGCTCGTTCGTCATCGTCAGCCGGGTGCGGGACCCATTCGCGGCCCTCGACCAGGGCTTCCACCTGACCCTGGGCCAGCAGATCGGCGCCGCGCTGCAGCACAGCCAGCTGTATGCGGCCCTCGAGGAGCGGAGCGCGGAGCTGGGCCGCGCCTCGGCCTCCCTGCTGCGGGCCGAGAGATCCGCCGCGGAGGCGCGGACCCGTTCCCGCTCCCGCTCCAGCCGGTCGATCACCTCCGTCAGCTCCTGGCCGGGGCCGGAGAGGTACCCCATCGCCCGCTCGAGCACCTCCTCCGGGAAGCCGAGGGACCGCGCGATCTCGATCCCCATCGAACGGCCGGGGACCCCCAGGGAGAGGCGGTACGTGGGCCGGAGGTGTTCCCCGTCGAACGCCATCGAGCCGTTCTCGAACCGCGGATCCGTGAAGGCGATCCCCTTCAGCTCCTCGAAATGCGTCGTCGCGACCACCCGGACCTCCCGGTCCGCAAGGGCCTCCAGGAAGGCGCGCGCGATCGCCGCCCCCTCCCGGGGATCGGTTCCGGAGACGACTTCGTCCAGCAGGACGAGGGAGCCACGGTCGGCGCCGGCAAGGATCTCGTTCAGCCGCCGGATGTGGGCCGAGTAGGTGGACAGGTCCTGCTCGACGCTCTGCTCGTCCCCGAGCGTCACGAAGATGCGCGAGTAGACCGATACGGTCGAGTCGGCCGCGGCGGGGATCGACAGCCCGGCCATTGCCATCAGAGTGAGCAGGCCGAGCGTCTTCAGGGCGACGGT
Organism: Deltaproteobacteria bacterium; assembly: GCA_003105225.1. Taxonomy (GTDB): domain Bacteria; phylum Desulfobacterota; class Deferrimicrobia; order Deferrimicrobiales; family Deferrimicrobiaceae; genus FEB-35. The sequence continues at coordinate 1,785 of PQAK01000219.1, forward strand.
CTTCCCGCCCGCGTTGGGGCCGGTGAGGATCAGACACAGCCGCGGGCGGCCGAACCGCAGGTCGTTCGGGACCACCTCCTTCCGCCCGAGGACGAGCAGGGGGTGCCGCGCCGCGATCAGGTGCATCTCACCGGATGCCGTTACGGTCGGCTCCGACGCCGCGAGCTCCTCCGCGAGGAGGCTGCGGGCCTGCGCGAAATCGAGATGGGAGAGCCGTTCGCGGCACGCAAGGAGCCCGGGCGCCTTCCCGGCCGTCTTCGCCGAGAGCTCGGCCAGGATGCGGGCGATCTCCCTCTCCACCTCGAGCTCCGCCATCCTGACTTCGTTGTTGAGGTAGACGAGCTCCTCCGGCTCGAAGAAGACCGTCTGGCCGCTCTGCGAGGAGTCGTGGACGATCCCCTGGAAGAGCCCCTTCGCGCTCGTCTTGAAGGGGATCACGACGCGGCCCGACCGGACGGTGGCGTAGGTCTCCTGGACGTGGCGGGCGTATTTCGCCGAGGAGAGGATCCCCTCGGCGGTCTTCTGGAGCCGTCCCCGCACTTCCAGGAGCTGCCGCCGCAGGGGCCCGAGCGACGGCGAGGCCCGGTCGGTGAGGTTCCCCGAAGGGTCGATTTTCTGCTCGATCTCCTCCGCCAGGTCCCGGAGGGCGGGGATCTCCTTCGCGTGATGCGCCAGGCGGGGATACTTCCCGCGGCGTTCCTCGAAATATTTCCGGATCCGTTCCCCCGTGCGGGCCGTCTGGCCGACCAGGAGCAGCTCGCCGGGGGAAAGGGAAGCTCCCTTGACGGCCTTCTCCATCTGCGGAGCGATCTCCTTCAATCCTTCCAGGGGCAGGGGGCCCTCGGCCGAAAGCATGCGCCGGCCGTCCCGATTTTCCTCGAGGCACACCCGGATGGCGTCCAGGTCCCTCCCCGGAACGATCGCCGCGCACCGGTCCCGCCCGGGTTCCGAGGCGGCGTGGGAACAGAGCCGGGACACCACCTTTCCCCATTCGAGCGCCGCGAGCGCAGCCTCCCAGGAAGTCCCGCTCAAGCCGCCTCCTCCTCGTCCCCGGATGCTTCCAACCGTTTGGATTCGGGTCCATTATAACGGGATCGTGATAGCATGATTCGCTATTCTCCCCATAACGGAGGGAAGATGCCCGGACGAAAGCCGCCCCCTTTGCGGAAGGGGGATGTCATCGCGATCTTCGCCCCCGCGGGGCCGGTCGATCCGAAAAAGCTGTCGCGCGGGATCGCCCGCCTCGCCGCCGCCGGTTACGTTCCCGAGATCGCCGACGGGGTGCTTGCGAAGGAGCGGTTCCTCGCGGGGAACGACGAGCACCGGGCGGCGCAGGCCCGTTGGGCGTTCTCCCTGCGGGAGGCGCGCGCCGTGATGGCGGCCCGGGGGGGATACGGCACCTCCCGGATCCTGCCGCGCATCGATTGGGCGTCCGTCGCGCGCCGCCCCCGGATCGCCGTCGGCTACAGCGATCTCTCCGCGATACTGGCCTATCTTTCCACGCGCCTGGGGATCCCGGCCATTCACGGTCCGATGGCGGCAGCGGACCTCGCGCGCAGGCCGGATCCTCACGCGCTGGACGCTTTCTTCCGCCTGGCGGCGGGCACGGTATCCCCGAAGGAGCCCTGGGGGCTTCCCTGCGACCGGCTGCGCGGCGGCGCCGCGGAAGGGCGGCTCGCGGGGGGATGCCTCTCCGTGCTGACCGCGCTGATCGGCACGCCCTACGAGCCCGATTTCCGCGGGGCGCTCCTGTTCCTCGAAGACGTCGCGGAGCCCTGCTACCGGATCGACCGGATGCTGACGCAGTGGATCCAGTCCGGACGGCTCTCGAGGATCGCCGGGATCCTGGCGGGGAGGATGTCCCCGGTGGGCGGCGACACGGAGGAGGACATCCGTACCGCGTTCGCGGATGCCGGCAGCCGGGTGGGCGTTCCCGTCTGGTACGGCTTCCCTGCCGGGCACGCGGAACGGAATTACCCCCTGCCGTTCGGCGTCCGGGCGAAGGTCGACTCCCGGGGAAAGCTGCATCTCCTCGAATCCCCGGTGGCCGGATGATGGCGTCCCGCGCGGCCGGAGATGCTTTCCGTTTCCGGAAAGCGGAAGAGCTGCTGCAGGAAGGGGTCCGCGGGAAGATCTATACGGCGGCCGTCCTTCTCGCCGCCAGGCAGGAGGAGGTCGTCTGCCACGCTGCTGCGGGCGGCGCGAACCTGTCCTCGGTCTTCGACATTGCGTCGCTCACGAAGCCGCTTGCGGCGTTCCTGTTCTTCACGTTGGCGCAGGAGGGGAGCGTCTCCCCGGAGGGGAAGCTCGCGGATGTCCTCCCGCCCCTGTCTTCCGACCCGGCCGCGGGGGAGATACGGTTCCACCATCTCCTCAGCCATACCTCCGGGCTTCCCGCCTACAGGCCTTTCTACGAAGCCGTGCGCGAAACCGGAGAGAAGGAGAACCGGCGGTTGTGGGGGACCGCGGAGGCGCACGACCGCATCGTCGACGCCGCCCGCTCCCTCCCGCCGGAGACCGTCCCCGGCAGGACCTGCGTGTACAGCGACATCGGGTTCATTCTTCTCGGACGGGCGATCGAGCTCGCCGCCTTCCGTCCGCTCGACCGTCTTCTGCGGAGCCATCTCGCAGTTCCGCTCCAGATGAGGGACACCACCTTCCTCCCCCTGGCCGATTTGAGCGAATGCGAGACCGGACGGCTGGTATCCACGGGATATTCCGAGGCCCGGCAGCGGGAAAAACTGGGCGAGGTGGACGACGAGAACGCCTCCGCGATGGGAGGGGTCGCCGGCCACGCGGGGATCTTCTCCACCGCGCACGACCTCTTTCTCTTTTCCCGGGAGGTCCTGCGGGCAAGGCGCGGGGAGGGGAGGATCCTCTCGCGCCAATCCGCGCACCGGATGACCACGAAAGCGCCGGATCCCCCCGGCTGCCCGAGGTCGCCGGGATGGGATACCCCCGCCATCGCTCCGGGGAAGGTATCCCAGGCCGGGCGGCATTTCCCGGAAGGGTCGTTCGGGCATCTGGGGTACACGGGATGCTCCCTTTGGATCGATCCGTTCCGGGAATCGATCGTCGTGCTCCTCACCAACCGGATTTTCTACGGAAAACAAAACGAGGGTTTAAAAACGCTTCGGCCGCTCATTCACGATGCGGTCATGGAGGAGCTCTCCCTTTGACGAACGTTCACATGATCGCCGCCTGCGGGGTGGGGATGGCCTCCCTGGCGGGCATGCTCAAGGAAAAAGGGTTCTGCGTAACCGGGTCGGATGTCAACGTCTACCCGCCGATGAGCACCCAGCTTACGGAGCTGGGGATCCCTTTGTCTTCCCCCTATCGTGCGGAAAACATTCCGGAAGACGCCGGTTTGGTGATTGTCGGGAACGCGGTGTCCAGGGATAACCCGGAATGCCTGGAAGCGGTCCGCCGGGGGCTGCCGCTTTTATCAATGCCGCAGGCCGTTGCAAAATTCTTTATGTCGGGCAAGGAATCGATCGTGGTTGCGGGGACTCACGGAAAGACCACGACAACCTCGCTCCTGGCGTGGTGCCTGTTCCACCTGGGGGAAGACCCGTCTTTTCTCGTGGGCGGCGTGCCGAAGAATTTCCCGGTGAGCTACCGGGTGGGTGCGGGGCCGCGCTTCGTCATCGAAGGGGACGAGTACGACACCGCGTACTTCGACAAGGGGCCGAAGTTCCTCCATTATCAACCGAAAATCGTTCTCCTCACGAGCATCGAATTCGATCACGCCGACATCTACCGCGATCTCTCCCATCTCAAGGAGTCTTTCCGCAAGCTGGTCCGCCTGCTGCCGCCGGACGGATTGTTGATCGCATGCGCCGATTACCCCGATGTGGTCTCCGTCGCCGCGGAGGCCGCTTCACCTGTTGTCTTTTATGCCGGGAATCCTCCTGCGGCCGAGGGACACGGGGGGGATGTCTGGGAGGTCGGGCCGGTTTTCGAAAAGGGAGAATACACCCGCTTCGTCCTCAAGCGCGGTATGGAAGCGAACGAGTTCGCCCTCCGGCTGCCCGGACGGCACAACGCGGCCAACGCCGCGGCGACGGCGATCACGCTCAAGCACCTGGGGTACGACGCGAAGCGCGCGGCCGGAGCGCTTGCCGGCTATTCCGGCGTGCGGCGGCGGCAGGAGGAACTGGGCGAGTTCGGGGGAGTGCTCGTCGTGGATGATTTCGCGCACCACCCGACGGCCGTCCGGGAGACGATCCGGGCGGTGCGCGCGAGGTACCCGGGGCGAAGGATCATCGCGGTCTTCGAGCCGCGGTCGAACACCAGCAGGAGGAAAATTTTCCAGAAGGAGTTCGCAGAGGCGCTTTCGGGAGCCGATTCCGTCATCGTGTCGGGGGTGTACGGCGCGGAAAAGATTCCCCCCGAAGAGCGGCTCGCGCCCGGGGAAGTCGCGGCTGCCGTCCTGGCCTGCGGGAAGGAGGCGTTGTATCTCCCGGAAGTCGACCGGATCGTGGACCGCCTTGTCGCGACCTGCCGCCCGGGAGACCTGGTCCTCATCATGTCCAACGGCGGGTTCGGCAGCATCCAGGGGAAGCTGGCGCATCGGTTTTCAATTGACGCCTAAAGACTCGTCTGGTAGATTCGCGCGAATGGGATCAGGGGGGAAAAAGATACGGCGGACCGGCACGGCCTGCGCGTTGTTCCTGTTCGCCCTCGCAATCCTCTCTCCCACGGCGTTCTCCGCAGAGTATCCCCGCAGGGTCGCCATCGCCCCGTTCGTTTCCCTCGCCAAGGAAGACATCCAGCAGACCGTTTCGGTTCTCCCCCGCCTGCTGTCCTCGCGCCTGATGGCGCTTGCGGGAGCGGAAGTGACCCTGCTCCCTTCGGGGACAAAATCTCCAGCGGAGGCTGCGAAATCTTCCGGAGTTCCCCTCCTGGCGCAGGGGACCGTCGCGAAGCTGGGCAAGGGATTCAGCATCGATGTAACGATTACGGAACTAGAATCGGGCAAGGTGGCGGGGGCCTTCTTCGCGGCAGCGAACACCGAGGACGACATCATCCCCCAGCTTGGGGTCCTTGCCGGCGATATCTCGGAGAAGCTCTTCGGTGTGAAATCGGCCGCCCGTGCAGCCCCCCCGGCGCCCGCTTCCGCTCCCATCGCTGCGCCGACCGCCGTGCAGCCCCCCGTGCATCCGGCCGCGGGCCTTTCGGCAGCGTCAGCCGCCGCTCCCGCCCCGACAGCCCCCGTCGTGTCTTCGGGCCCCTGGGAACCGAGGTCAATCGTGAAGGTGACCGCCTCCGACAAGATACCGGATGAAGTGTTCCGGGTGACGATGGGCGACGTGGACGGCGACGGCGATCCGGAAATCGTCGCCATCGGGCGTCGTACAATCTATTTCTACAAAGTAAAAGGCGGCGCCATCCTGCCGTTTCCTCCCGTACGGATTGCCCGGGGACTGGAACACCATTTCCTGAACGTGGAGATCTTCGACGCGGACGGGGACGGTAAACCGGAAATCTTCATCACGGACCTGGTCAACGACCGGCTGCGCTCCTTCATCCTCCAGTACCGGGACGGCACATTCGCGACGACGGCGTCGGACATCCCGCATTTCATCGTGCTGCTGAGCGACCTGGAGGGGAAAAAAGTGCTGGCGGGCCAGTCGACCGGGCTCGACCAGATCTTTTTGGGCAACCTCCATCTCCTCAACTACTCCAAGGGGAAGGTGACCGAGGGCAGGTCGATAAAACTCCCCCTGGACGACGGCATCTTCGGACTCAATGCCATACCCATCGGAAAAGATGGGAAATTCGTATATATCGACGTCGACGAGCACCTTCGCTTATGGGACGGAAAGGGAAAGACCCTCTCCAAGACCAAGGAGTATTTTTCGGGGGCCAGGGACGAAGTGACCCGGGGACCCACGACGCGGGCCTCGACGGGACCGGCGAACACCTTCATCCGCGGCCGGGTGATGCCCTTGGGAGGGGAGGCGGATAATCCGTATCTCCTGGTCCGTCAGGCGGAAGGCAGCACCATCGTCAGGAACCTGCGGATGTTCAAGAACTGCAGGCTGGTGATCGGAAAATACGACGGGGGCGGTTTTTCCGTGAAGACCTCCTCCGAGACGATGGAGAACCTGATTACAGATGCGTATCCCCTCGAAGAGAAGGGGGGGCGGGGTGCGATCGTCGCGGCGACGGTTCTCGAGGAGACTTCGAGCGCCATTACGACCCCCGCAAGCCGCCTGTTCCTCTACCGTGTGCAGTGAGCGGATAAGGGGAAAATGCTTGACAAGCAAGGGGACGGATGGTATTCCGTTTAAAAAAAAACAAGGTTTTTATCTTGCCGTGGTTTCGGGCCGCGGCTTCGGTTGTCAGACCAGGGTGAGAGGAGGTGGTGGTGGCGGCGGAGGGATCATGCATGTTTTACACGTGTTTGTTTGCTGACGCGGGAGAGTGGTATTTATCCTTTCAAGGAGGGGAATCATGAGGAAAGGCTTAATCCTTGTTCTTGCAGGAGCCTTGCTTGCGGTGTTTGCCCTGCCGGCAATGGCGGAGTTCAACTTCAGCGGGTTCATCCGCTCGGAGGGGATCGTTTCCAATTATGAGCGGTTCGACGCAGGTACCTTCATCCCTGTGTCAACGGGCGCCGAAAGCGGCACCACCATTGCCAACCCGGCGATCCTGACCAAGCGCCTCCTGGTCGTCCGCACGGACCGGACCGCCCACTACGCGCAGGAGCGCAGCCGTCTGCGCTTCGAGTCCAAGGGCGAAAACGTCGGAGCGGTGGCGTTCTTCGAGCTCGACTTCCGCTATGGCGATGCCCAGTATACCGTGGCCCGGAACCAGGGCGGCGGGCTCGAGGCCGACTCGATCAACCTCGAGACCAAGAACGTCTACGTGTGGTTCAAGCCGATGCCGAGCATGACCGTCAACGTGGGGCTCCAGAATTTCACCGATTCCTATCGCGGCATCATCCTGGGCTATGCCGACATGGCCGGCATTTTCTTCACCGGCAAGTATGAGCCGGTTGACTACCGGTTCGGCTGGGCGAAGTTCGGATCCGGGAACGGCGCCGGAGGGGCCACATTTACCGTTCCCGAAGACAAGGACGTCGATTTCTACGCGTTGGAAGTCCACGGGTCCCCCGTGAAGAATGCGCGGGCCGGCCTCAACCTCTATTACATCCGGGACTCCCAGAGCACCTCCATTGCGTCGATCCCCTCGATCGGTTTCACCGGCGTAACGGGTCTGAATACTGCCGAGGTTTATTATGTGGGCGCAGACGCCTCCTTCACCTTCAATCCGTTCACGCTCTCCGGGTTCGCCCTCTACAACTTCGGAAAGCTTAAGTTCGTGCCGGGGTCGACGAACGAGGATGTGGATATCAAGGCGTGGGCGGCCGATGTCCGCCTGGACGCGGCACTAGGCCCGGGCAAGGGCTTCATCGAAGGCCTGTATGTCAGCGGGACAGAGTCGTCCGACGATGAATTCAAGACCCTTGTCACCGGCTCAACGTGGGCGCTGGCGGCTTCCTTCTATACCACCACCGACATGCAGATCCTGCTCCCGAACATCGGGGACATCAACACCTCCCAGGCCCTGGCGTACGAAGTGTCGAACTCCGGAGCGGGGATGATCCACGTCGGCGCCGGCTACACGATGCCCCTGATGAGCAAGCTTACCGGCAAGCTGGGCGTCGGCTATCTGCGTGGCGCCAAGAAGCTCCCGTGGTCCGACAAGAAGAGCCAGGGGACGGAAGTCAACGCCAACCTGAACTACAACCTGGCAAAGGGCCTCGACCTGACCGCCATCGGCGCGTATGCGTGGCTGGGTGATGCCTATGACACCATCAACGGCGTCGCCAATGATCCGGACAACCCCTACAAGCTGCTTGCGCGTCTGAACTACGCGTTCTAGGATAAGCAGCCGGTACCACGCACCTTTGAACCCCCCGGGGACTTCCCCGGGGGGTTTTTTTTTAAGCAGGGGATGATCGAATAACTTTCACCCCGGGACGTTCTTAAACTTTTTAATCCCTGCCTTACTCTCTTTTACGCACATGGATATTTAATGGAAAATAGCGTGCCAGGGGGTCGTTTCACCCGGGCGGCGAGCGGATTTTCGGATTGACGGGAGCGTTATAATTCCCATACATTAGCAGTTTCGACCCGGCAAGGGAGATGAGGCGTTCATGTTCGAGAACCTGACGGAAAAGTTCCAGGGAGTGGTCAAGGCGCTGCGCGGGCAGGGCCGCATCTCGGAGGGGAACATCGAGGGCGCCCTGCGCGAAGTCCGCCTGGCGCTCCTGGAAGCCGACGTCAATTACAACGTGGTCAAGGACGTCACCGCGGCGATCAAGGAGAAGGCGCTGGGCGCGGAGGTCCTCGCCTCCCTTTCTCCCGACCAGCACTTCATCAAGATCGTCCACGACGAGATGACGAAGATGATGGGCGGGGAGGCGCAGGAGCTCGACCTTGCGCGGCGCCCGCCGGTCCCCATCATGCTCGTCGGCCTGCAGGGATCCGGCAAGACCACCTCCTGCGGCAAGCTCGCATTATACCTGCAGAAAAAGAAGCGGAGCCCGTTCCTGGTGCCCGCCGACGTCTACCGCCCGGCGGCCATCGAGCAGCTCAAGGTCCTGGGAAGCCAGATCGGGATCCCGGTGTTCGACAGCAACCCGGGTGCGGACCCGGTCGAGATCTGCCGGGAGGCGGTCCGGTTCGCCGACCGGAACGGATACGACACCGTCCTGCTCGACACGGCAGGAAGGCTGCACATCGACGAGAAGCTGATGGAGGAGCTGCGCCGGATCAAGGAGGCGGTCGATCCGTCGGACATCCTCCTCGTTGCCGACGCCATGACGGGGCAGGACGCCGTGAACGTGGCGAAGGCGTTTCACGGGAAGCTCTCCCTTTCCGGGATCGTCCTCACGAAGATGGACGGCGACGCCCGCGGCGGCGCCGCGCTTTCCATCCGCGCGGTTACCGGCGCCCCGATCAAGTTCGTGGGCGTGGGGGAGAAGCTCGACGCGCTCGAGCCGTTCTACCCCGACCGGATGGCCTCCCGCATCCTGGGGATGGGCGACATCCTCACGCTTGTCGAGAAGGCCCAGGAGACCATCGACGAGAAGCAGGCCCGGGAGCTCGAGCGCAAGCTCCGCAAGAGCCAGTTCACCCTCGAGGATTTCCGGGAGCAGCTGTTGAGGGTCCGGAAGATGGGATCGATGGAAGAGCTCCTCGGGATGATCCCCGGCATGGGGGGCAAGCTCAAGGATCTGAAAGGGGCGGCCCCGGACGAGGCGGAGCTCAAGAGGACCCTGGCGATCATCGATTCGATGACCCGGGAGGAGAGGCGCAACGTGAAGGTCCTGAACGGAAGCCGCCGCAAGCGGATCGCCCTGGGAAGCGGGACGACGGTCCAGGAGGTCAACCGCCTCCTCAAGAACTTCCAGCAGGCCGAGGCGATGATCAAGCGGTTCTCGCAGGCGGGAGGGCGGAAGGCGGGAAGGAACCTGCCGTTTTTCCGATAGGATCCATGGTACATTGATGTTCATCCAACGACGCAGGAGGTTTTCGAGATGGCGGTAAAGATCCGGCTGACGCGGACGGGCAGGAAGAAGCTTGCCTCCTACCGCGTGGTGGTGGCGGACTCCGAGGCTCCCCGGGACGGCAAGTTCATCGAAAGGGTCGGCACCTACGAGCCCAGGCAGAACCCGGCCCGCTTCCAGGTCGACGAGCAGCTGACTCTCCGGTGGCTTCGCAAGGGAGCGCAGCCCACGGAGACGGTCAAGAGCCTGCTCAAGAAGACAGGCATCTGGAAGAAATACCTCGATGAGAAACGGGAGAAACCGGCTGTCGCCTGACCGGGGCCCTTCGATGGACACCCTCCTCGAAGTCGGGCGGGTGGTTGCGGTTCACGGGGTGACGGGAAAGATCCGGGTGAAGGCGGCCTCCGGCGACCCGTCCGGGCTTCTTGGCGCGCATACGCTGAGGATGCGCGGGAAACCGGACCGGGGCGGGGCGGAGGGCCGCGATTTCGAGGTGGACGCGGCGCAGCGGTCGGGCGGCTGCGCCGTTTTTGCGTTGAAGGGGATCGACACGGTGGAAGCGGCAAGCGGACTGGTCGGGTCGCGTGTGTTCGTGCGCCGCGGAGAGCTTCCCCCCCCGGAAAAGGACGAGTACTTCGTGGCCGATCTCATCGGGTGCGAGGTGACCGCTTCGGACGGCATCCTCATCGGCCATGTAGCGGGAGTCGTGAACGGCCCCGCCCACGACTGGCTGGAGATCCGATGTTCCGGGGGCGGGGAGGCGCTTCTGCCCGCCGTTTCGGAATTCATCCGGGACGTGGATGTGGCGCGGCGGCGCATCGTCGCCTCCCCCCCGGAAGGGTGGCTCGATGCGCGTTGACATCCTCACGCTCTTCCCGGGGATCTTTTCCGGCCCGCTCGACCACAGCATCCTCCAGAAAGCCAGGGAAGGCGGGCTCCTGACGGTTGAGGTGCACGACCTGAGGGAGTTCGCGGAAGGCAGGCACCGGGTGACCGACGAGCCCCCCTTCGGCGGCGGCGGCGGGATGGTGATGAAGCCGGAGCCGGTCTTCGCGGGGGTGGAAGCCATACGGGATCGGTTCGGGCCCGGAAAGGCCGTCCTGCTTTCCCCCCAGGGGGAAACGCTAGGCTCGGACCTTGCGAGGCGGCTTTCCGAAGAGGAGCACCTGATCCTGGTCTGCGGCAGGTACGAAGGAGTCGACCAGCGCGTGGCGGACCACCTGGCCGACCTCGAGGTTTCCATCGGCGATTACGTCCTTACGGGGGGGGAACTTCCCGCGCTGGTTCTTGTCGACGTCGTGGCCAGGTTCCTTCCGGGAGTCCTCGGGGACCCCATGGCGTCCTCGCGCGATTCCTTTGAAGAAGGGCTGCTGGAGGCGCCGCAGTACACCCGGCCGCGCACGTTCCGCGGCCATTCGGTGCCCGACGTCCTCCTCTCCGGGGACCACGCCGCGATCGAGAAATGGCGCCGCGAGGAGTCCCTGCAAAGGACCCGGATCCGGCGGCCCGATCTCCTCAATAAGAAGTTGACAGCCGCCAAGGGCGTGGAATAGATTATAAGGTCTTGTTTATCCACTGGAACCGACGGAAGGAAGGGGTCGCCGCATGAATCTCCTCAAGGAAGTGGAAAAATCGTATCTTCGGAGCGATCTGCCGGCATTCAAGGTCGGGGACACCATCCGCGTCTACTCGCGCATCAAGGAAGGCGAGAAGGAGCGCGTGCAGTACTTCGAGGGGATCGTCATCGGCTTCCACCGGAACGGCGTATCCACCACCTTCAAGGTCCGGAAGGAGTCCTACGGGGTCGGCGTGGAGCGGACCTACCCGATGAACTCCCCCCTCATCGAGAAGATCGTCGTCAAGAAGAAGGGAGACGTCCGCCGGGCGAAACTCTTCTTCCTGCGCGAGGTCTCCGGCAAGAAGGCGCGCATCCGCGAAAAGAAGGACTGGCTCGGCAAGAAAGGGGTCGCGGTCCCCGCCGAAGGGACCCCGGAGCGCACGATGGAGGAGCCGCCCCCGGCGGAATCCGCCGCGGCGCCGGAAACGACGGAAACCAAAGAATAGAGCGCGCCGCTTGGACGGCTTCGAAACGCGGGCACGCGCGATGGGATATCGCGCGATCGCCGGCGTCGACGAGGCCGGAAGGGGGCCGCTGGCAGGCCCGGTCGTCGCGGCGGCCGTCATCCTCCCGAGGGGGTTCGACCCCGAGGGAATCCGCGATTCGAAGGCCCTCTCCCCCGCCGCGCGGAAACGGGCGCAGCTCCGCATCGAGGCGGAGGCGGTATCCTTTTCCGTCGCCCGCGCCACCCACGAAGAGATCGACGAGATCAACATCCTCCAGGCGTCGCTGCTCGCCATGCGGCGCGCCGTATCGCGCCTGTCCCCCGAGCCCGATTTCCTCTATGTCGACGGGACGTTCCCCGTGCCTTGCGGACTTCCCCAGGAGGCGCTGGTGGCGGGCGATTCCCGCTGCCTCTCGGTGATGGCGGCCTCCATCCTGGCCAAGGTAGCCAGGGACGCCATGATGGAGGAGTACGAGCGCCTGTACCCCGGCTACCGGTTCTCCGCGCACAAAGGGTACCCGACCCGCGAGCACCTCGCGGCGCTCCGGCGGCTCGGCCCCTGCCCGATCCACAGGAGGACGTTTCGAGGCGTCCTTTCGTGAGCCTGCCGCCGGTATCCACGCACGATGCCGGGGACGAGGCGGAAAGGGCGGCCTGCGCCTTCCTCGAGAAGACGGGGATGCGGGTCGTGGAGCGCAACTTCCGCGCCCGCGGCGGCGAGATCGATATCGTCGCGCGCCAGGGGGACATCCTCGTATTCGTGGAGGTGCGGTTCCGGAGCGCGGAGGGGTTCGGCGCGCCGGAGGAAACGGTGGGGCTCCCCAAGCGGCGCAGGATCGCATCGGCGGCGAGGGAATACCTGTCCCGGATCCCGCCGTCCTCGTGGACGGAGGCACGGTTCGACGTCGTCGCCGTCGCCGGGACGGGACCGGACGCCGCGGTCCGCCACTACCCCGGGGCGTTCGACGCCCGCGGCAAACTCCTTTAGCCGAAGAATTCCTCGGCGATGGAGTACAAGTCCATGTCGACGGTCTTGATCCGGGCGGTGGCCTCCGCCAGGGGGACGGCGACGATCTGGCTCCCCTGGAGCGCGGCCATCTTCCCGAACTCGCCGCGGTGGACCATCTCGGTGGCGAAGACGCCGAAGCGGGTGGCGAGCACCCGGTCGTGCGCCGTCGGGGAGCCGCCCCGCTGGATGTGGCCGAGCACCACGTAGCGCGTCTCGAACTGCGTGCGCTTCTCGATCTCCTCGGCGAGGAGCTGGGAGATCCCCCCCAGCCGGACGTGGCCGAACTCGTCGGTCTTCGTCTCCTGGACGATCAGCCTGCCGCTCCCGCCGTGCTTCTCCGCGAACTGCGCCCCCTCCGCGACGACGACGATGGAGAAGGACTTCCCGCGGCTGTGGCGCCGCAGGATCAGGTCGCACACCTCGTCCAGGTCGATCGGCATCTCGGGGATGAGGATGACGTCCGCCCCGCCGGCGATTCCCGCGAAGGTGGCGATCCACCCGGCGTGCCGCCCCATCACTTCCACGATCATGACCCGGTTGTGCGATTCGGCCGTGGTGTGGATGCGGTCGATGGCGTCGGTGGCGATGCTGACCGCGGTGTCGAATCCGAACGTGAAATCGGTGCCGGAGAGATCGTTGTCGATGGTCTTCGGGACGCCGACGACCGGGAGGCCTTTCTCGTAAAGCCTGCTCGCCGCGCCGAGGGTGTCCTCCCCTCCGATCGCGACCAGGGCGTCGAGGCCCAGCAATCGGAAGTTCTTGAGGATCCTGTCGGCATCCGCGGGATCCTTGAAGGGATTGGTGCGCGAGGTCCCGATGATCGTGCCGCCGATGTGGAGGATCCCGGAAACCATCTTGATGTCCAGGTCCATCGGGGCCAGCTCGAGCAGGCCTTTCCATCCGTTCCGGACCCCTACCACCCGTGAATCGTAGGCGTCGGCCTTCCGGACGACGGCGCGGATCACGGCGTTCAGCCCCGGGCAGTCCCCGCCCCCCGTCAGCACCCCGATTTTCATGGTGAAATCCCCCTGGTGGAATATCGCACAGTATAACAGAATTTTCCTCCCCTGGATTTTGATGAGGAAATTATCAGCGTCGGCGGACCCGATTCTTCCCGTAAAACGAGGGTTCCAATATTTCATTGACTGTTAAAAAGCATTGTGGTACTGTTTTGCGTGATAATCCTTTATGGAGAACCGTTCCCACTTAAACGCACCATGGAACCGTATGGAACCGGCCCGGCATCCTGCACGCGATTATCCGCCGACATAGGCCGGACCATAATAAGAAAAACCCGGGAGATGGCTACATGACCGATGGACCGCATCGCTGGTTGATGAACGCCGTGGGCGAGCCCATGACCCGATCCGGATTCGACCCCTTTCCGCCGTCCGAAGGCGAGGTCGTGGTCGAGGTGGCCGGTTGCGGGGTGTGCCACACGGACCTCGGCTTCTATTACAACGGCGTTCGGGTCAACCACGAGCTGCCGCTGGCACTCGGCCACGAAATCAGCGGCAGGGTGGTGGCCGCCGGCGCGGGAGCGTCCGCGTGGCAGGGCAAGGCGGTGATCGTTCCGGCGGTGATCCCCTGCGGGGCGTGCGAGCTGTGCGCCTCCGGGCACGGCACGATCTGCCGCAAACAGCAGATGCCGGGAAACGACATCCACGGGGGGTTCGCCACCCATATCCGGGTGCCTGCCCGCGGCCTGTGTCCCGTCGACGAGGGGCGGCTTGCGGCGGCCGGCCTTGCGCTTGCCGACGTGTCCGTCGTCGCGGACGCCGTGACCACCCCGTACCAGGCGGCGGTCCAGGCGGAGGTGCGGCCCGGGGATTTCGCCATCGTGGTGGGGGTCGGCGGGGTGGGCGGCTATGCGGTGCAGATCGCCCGCGCGTTCGGCGCCGCCGTGGCGGCCCTCGATGTGGACCAGGAACGGCTCGATGCCATGGCCGCGAACGGCGCGGCGCTCACCATGAACGTCCGTAACGTCAAGGGGCGCGAGCTGAAGAAGGCGGTCCAGGACTTCGCCATTCGCCGAGGCCTGTCCGCCACCGGGTGGAAGATCTTCGAGTGCTCCGGGACCGCCGCCGGCCAGGACACGGCCTTCGGGCTCCTCACCTACGGCGCGACGCTTTCGGTGGTAGGCTTTACCATGGACAAGGTGGAGCTGCGCCTGTCGAACCTGATGGCCTTCCATGCCCGCGCGCTGGGCAACTGGGGATGCCTGACCGAGCTCTATCCCCCGGCGCTCGACCTGGTTCTGGACCGCAAGATTCCCCTTGCCCCGTTCATCGAGCGCCACCCGCTGAGCGAGATCAACGGGGTCTTCGCCGCCGCGCATGACCGGAAACTGACCCGGCGGGCGATCCTGGTCCCCAATTCCTGAAGAGGGAGCGGCATGGAGGAGGTCCGGACGATGAGCGATAGTCCCCTCAAGGCATGGCTGGAGAAGGACGGCGCCCTGCTGCGCCTGCGCCTGGCCCGTCCCAAGGCCAACATCGTGGACGCCGCCATGATCGCGGCCCTGCAGTCGGCCCTCGAGGAGCATTCGTCCGGCGCGCGTCTCCGGGGCGTGCTGCTGGACGCGGAAGGCCCGCACTTCAGCTTCGGCGCGAGCGTGGCGGAGCACCTGCCGGATTCCTGCGCCCGGATGCTGCGCGGGCTGCATGCCCTGGTCCGGCGGCTGCTGGAAATCCCGGTCCCCGTCCTGGTGGCGGTGCGCGGACAGTGCCTGGGGGGCGGCCTCGAGCTCGCGGCCGCGGGGCACCGGATCTTCGCGGCCCCCGGAGCGATGCTGGGGCAGCCCGAGATCAAGCTCGCGGTGTTCGCGCCCGCGGCCTCCTGCCTGCTGCCGGAGCGCATCGGCCAGGCCCGGGCGGAGGACCTGCTGTTCTCGGGGCGCAGCGTCGGGGCGGAGGAAGCGCTCCGGATCGGCCTGGTGGACGCGCTGGCGGACGACCCTTCGCAGGCGGCCCTCGCCTGGTTCGAGGAGCACCTCGCGCCGTTGAGCGCCAGCTCCCTCCGGTTCGCCGTTCGCGCCGCCCGCGCGGGCGCCGTGGAACGCGTCGCCGCGAAGCTCGACGCGGTGGAGCGGCTGTACCTCGAGGAGCTCATGGCCACCCACGACGCCGTGGAAGGGTTGAACGCCTTCCTCGCGAAACGCCCCGCGGGCTGGCGGGACCGCTGAAGGGGCGGGAGGGGAGATGTCCAAACCCGTGTACGTCGGACTCGACATCGGGTCCTCCCGGACGAAGGTCGCGGTGGTGGATTCCGAGCGGCGCCTGCTCGGACACGCCGTCAAGAAGTCCGGGACCGATTTTTCCGTCACCGCCGGGGTCTGCCTGGACGCCTCCCTGGAGATGGCCGGCGCCACCCGGGGAGAGATCGTCAACGCCGTCTCCACCGGCTACGGCCGGTCGAACGTCGCGTTCGTCACCGGCCAGCACAAGACCGAAATCGGCTGCCTCGCCAAGGGGTGCTACAACCGCTTCCCGGAGGCGATCACCATCATCGACATCGGCGGCCAGGACAACAAGGTCATCAAGCTCGAGCCGGACGGGCGCCGCAACAGCTTCAAGATGAACCGGAAGTGCGCGGCCGGCACCGGGGCCTTCCTCGAGGAAATGTCCTTCCGCCTCGACATCCCCCTGGAAGAGATGAACGGCCTGGCCCGCCAGTCCCGGGAGATGGTCAAGCTCGGCAGCTATTGCACGGTCTTTTCGGCGACGGAAGTCCTGGAGCACATCCGCCACGGGAAAAAGGTCGCCGATATCGTCAAGGGGATCTTCTACTCGGTCATCAAGAGAGTCCTGGAAATGGACTCCCCCACGGAACGCGTCGTGATGACGGGCGGCGTCGTCGCGCACAACCCCTATATCGTCGAAATGGCGGAGGAGATGATCGGCCGATCGGTCCTGCTGCCCGAATTGCCGCAGCTGGCCGGCGCCATCGGAGCGGCCCTGTATGCGCTGGAGGAAAAAGGAGAAGCCAATGGCTGAAGAGAAGTTGACGATGCGGAAGAAGATCCAGGCAGCCGACCGGATGAACCGGATCATGGCGGACTATTTCTACGGACTGGACGAGGCCGCCACGACCGGAAAGCGGAAGGTCGCCTGGTGCACCAGCGTCGGCCCCGCGGAGCTGCTGCGGGCCCTGGGATACGACGTCTACTTCCCGGAGAACCACGCCGCGATGCTCGGCGCGACGCGCATGTCCACGGACCTGATCCCGGCGGCGAACGCCATCGGCTATTCCCCGGACATCTGTTCGTACCTGACGGCCGACATCGGCGCCTGCCTGAAGGGGATCACCCCGCTGTCCAAGGCCTACAAGGGGATCGAGTCCGTCCCCAAGCCCGATGTGCTGGTCTTCAACACCAACCAGTGCCGCGACGTCCAGGACTGGTTCGCATGGTACTCCAGGAGGTTCGGCGTCCCCTCCATCGGGGTCACCTCTCCCAAGAACGTCAACGACGTGACCGAGGCCCATGTCGACGACGTGTCCCGCCAGATCCAGGCCCTCGTCCCGACCCTCGAGGAGATCGCGGGGACAAAGCTGGACATGGACCGGCTCCGGGAAACGGTATCCCTGTCCCGCGAATGCACCGAGCTGTGGAAGCAGGTCCTGGAAACGGCGACCGCGGCGCCCTCCCCGCTGACCTTCTTCGACGGGACCATCCACATGGGACCGGCGGTCGTCCTGCGCGGGACCCGGGTGGCGATCGACTACTACAAGGAACTCCTGGCCGAGCTTACGCAGCGGATCCGGGACGGCGTGGGGGCCGTCGACGACGAATCGTCGCGCCTGTACTGGGAAGGCATGCCGGTGTGGGGCCGCCTGCGGCAGCATTCGGAGCTGTTCTCCCATCTGAAGGCGAGCGTCCTGGCCTCCAC
This sequence comes from Deltaproteobacteria bacterium, assembly GCA_003105225.1. Taxonomy (GTDB): domain Bacteria; phylum Desulfobacterota; class Deferrimicrobia; order Deferrimicrobiales; family Deferrimicrobiaceae; genus FEB-35. Next base: position 19,269 of record PQAK01000219.1, read on the forward strand.
CTACTGCAGCAGCTGGATCTTCCCGGCGTTCGACGCGCAGGACCCCTTCCGGAGCATGGCGAAGGCCTACCTCGAGCTCTTCATCGTCCGGGCCGACCGGTACAAGGAAACCTACCTCAAGGGGATGCTCGAGAAGTTCCGGATCGACGGGATCATCTACCACGACGCCAAGACCTGCCCCTACAATTCGAACAGCCGCTACGGCCTGCCCCAGCGGGTCGAGGCCGAGACCGGCATCCCCAGCCTGGTCCTGTCCGGGGACCTGAACGACCTCCGCTGCGTGTCCGACGAGCAGACCAAGACCAACGTGGAAGCGTTCCTCGAACAGATCGCGGAGGGGAGATAGGATGCTGGACGCCCTGTTCAAGCCCCGGGCCGTGGCGATCGTCGGCGCCTCCACCAAGGAGCTGTCGATCGGCAACGTCATCATCAAGAACCTCCAGACGTACGGGTACCGGGGACGGATCTACCCGATCAACCCGACCGCCCCCGACGTGCGCGGTTTGAAGGCCTACAAGACGCTCGACGAGATCCCCGGTGAGGTCGACGTCGCCCACATCATCATCCCCGCCAAGCTCGTCCCCCAGGCCATCGAGGACTGCGGCAGGAAGGGGGTCAAGGCGGTCGTCATCAACTCCGCCGGCTTCAGCGAGATGGGCGAGGAGGGCGCGAGGCTCCAGGAGGCGTTCCTCGCCAACGCCCGGAAGCACGGCGTGCGGGTGTTCGGCCCGAACTGCCAGGGGATCATCAACACCGATCCCGCGCTGAAGGCGTACTGCAACTTCACCTTCACCTACCCGGAGCCCGGCTCCGTCTCCGTGGTGGCCTTGAGCGGCGGGGTCGGCGCCCTGATCATGCAGGGGCTGTTCGACCTGGGGGTCGGCATGCGGATGTACGCCTCCAACGGCAACGCCTGCGACGTCTCCATCCCCGAGATCCTCCGGTACTGGGGGGACGACCCGGGGTGCAAGGCGATCGTCCTCTACACGGAGGGGTTCTCCGACCCGAAGGAGTTCCTGGAGACCGCCCGGGAGGTCACGGCCCGGAAGCCGATCCTGGCCATGAAGGCCGGGCGCACGGAGCAGGGGGCCAAGGCGGCCTCCTCCCACACCGGGTCGCTCGCCGGGGTGGACATCGCCACCGAGCTGATCTTCGAGAAGACCGGCATCCTCTCCTTCCAGGACGAGGAGGAGATGGTGCGGGCGGCGATGGCGTTCGCCACCCAGCCGATCCCCGCGGGGAACCGGGTCGGGATCATCACGAACACCGGCGGCCCCGCCGTCATCGCCACCGACGTCCTCGTGGCCGCCGGCCTCGAGGTGCCGGCGCTCTCCGAAACATCGATCGCCAGGCTCAAGGCGACGCAGCTCCCCCAGGCCGCCCTCGGGAACCCCGTCGACGTGGTGGCCACCGCCGGCGGCGACCAGTTCCGCGCCGCGGTGGACGCGCTCCAGGAAGAGGAGGGGGTCGACAGCATCTTCATCAACTTCGTCACCGCCCCCTTCACCGACACCCACGAGGTGGCCCGGCAGATCGTCGCGGCGAGCCGGAATGGGAACAAGCCGGTCGTCTGCAATTTCATGACCGACCTCACCCAGGAGCGGTACCGGGTCACCATGGGGATCCTCAAGGAGGGCGGGATCCCCTTCTACGCCACGCCCACGGCCGCGGCCCGGGCGCTGGCCGCCCTCGCGCGGTACGGGAGGCTACGGAAGCGCGACATCGGCCGGCCCGAGACCTTCCCCGGCACGGATGCCGCCAAGGCGAGGTCGATCGTCGATCGGGCGCGCAAGGCCGGCCGCTCCGTCCTGTCCGCCGCCGAGGTCTACCCGATCCTGGAGGCGTACGGGATCCCCGTTGCCGGCTGGAAGGTGGTACAATCCGCTGCCGAGGCCGTTGCTGCAGCCGGGTCGATCGGCTATCCGGTCGTGGTCAAGGTCGATTCCGAAGCGATCGACCACAAGAGCGACAGGGGAGGGGTCGCCGTCAACCTCAAGGACGCCGCCGCGGTCCGCTCCGCGGTCGAGGAGATGCAGGCCCGCCTCGGCGCGTTCGGGAGCCTGCGCTTCTTCGTCCAGAAGTTTCTCCCGGGAGGCCGCGAACTGATCCTCGGCGCACGCGCCGAGAGGGAACTGGGCCACCTGGTGATGTTCGGGCTGGGCGGCATCTACGTCGAGGTGCTGAAGGACGTGGTCTTCAAGATCGCCCCGGTCACCGGCGTGGAGGCCCGGGAGATGCTCGCCTCCATCAAGACCAGGGCGTTGCTCGACGGCGTCCGGGGCGGGAAGGGCGTGGACAAGGAAGGGATCGCCAGCCTGATCCAGCGCCTCTCCCGGCTGCTCACCGACCTGCCGATGATCCGGGAGATGGACGTTAACCCGGTCCTGGCCTTCGAGCATGCCGTCATCGCCGTCGACGGAAGGATCCGGATCTGACGCGCCGTCGATCCGGCCCATGAACCGATACGAACTCAAGGAGAGCTGCCGATGCTGACCAAAGCGTACATCCCGTATCGAGGGTATTACAGCACCCCCTTCGTCCGCTGGCAGGGATCGCTGGCGAACGAGCACTCGATCGTCCTGGGGGCGAACACCTCCCGCCGCTTCTTCGCCGCCAGGGGCTGGGACCCCATGAAAGTGGAGTACGTGCTGGTCGGCAGCACCATCTACCAGAAGCAGTGGTTCTACAGCGGCCCCTGGGCCGCGGCGCTGATGGGGGCCACGGGGGCGCCCGGCATCCTCGTCAGCCAGGCGTGCTCCACCTCCACCATCGCCGTCTACCAGGCCGGGATGGGGGTCGAAACCGGCCTGTTCGGCAACAGCTGGTGCCTGCTGGCCGACCGCTGCTCCAACGGCCCCCACGCCGTCTGGCCCAACCCCAACGGCCCCGGCGGCCAGGTGATCTCCGAGGACTGGGTCATGGACAACTTCGGCAAGGACCCCTGGGCGGGCGGCGCCATGATCCAGACCGCGGAAAACGTCAGCAGGGAGCACGGCGTGACCCGCGAAGCCTGCGATGCCATCACGTTGCGCCGGCAGGAGCAGTACCATGACGCGCTGGCCAACGGCCGGGAGTTCCAGAAGCGCTACATGTTCCCGGCCGAAGTCCAGGTCTCCAGGAAGAAGACCCTGGCCGTCGAGGCCGACGAGGGGGTGTCGGCCAGCACCGGCGAGGGGCTGGCTGCCCTGAAACCCGTCATCCCGGACGGCGTGCATACCTTCGGGACCCAGACCCACCCGGCCGACGGCAACTGCGGCATCTGCGTGGCCACCCGGGAGAAGGCCCGGGAGCAAAGCGCCGACCCCAACGTCGAAGTCCGGATCGTCTCCTTCGGCTTCGCCCGGACCAAGAAGGGGTTCATGGCGGCCGCGGTCGCCCCCTCCGCCCGGATGGCGCTCGACAACGCCGGCATCAGGACCACGGACCTGGGCGTCATCAAGACGCACAATCCCTTCGCGGCCAACGACCTGGTCATGGCCAAGGCCCTCGGCCTGGACGCGAACGGGATGAACAACTACGGCTCCTCCCTCATCTTCGGCCATCCCCAGGCGCCCACCGGGGCCCGGCTCATCATCGAGGGGATCGAGGAACTGGCCATGAAGGGGGGAGGCTACCTGCTCTTCTCCGGGTGCGCCGCCGGCGACACCGCGGCCTCCATCGTTCTCAAGGTCGGGTAAGGGCAGGGACACCCTCTAACAGGAAAGGAGAGCGCACGATGAAGTTCGAGGAGATCCGGTCGGTGGGAGTAGCGGGCGCCGGCGCCATGGGCGCCGGGATCGCACAGGTCGCAGCCCAGTCGGGCTACGATGTGAAGGTGGTGGACGTCAGCGACGCGGCATGGGCCCGGGCCCACAAGACCATTTCCAAGAGCCTGGAGCGGTTGGCCGCCAAGGAGAAGATCACCGGGGAGCAGGTGAAGGAAGCCTTGGGCCGCCTCAGCTTCTCCACCGACATCGGCACCCTGAAAGGCGTCCCCTTCCTCTTCGAGGCCGTCTTCGAGAACATCGACGTCAAGAAGGAGCTCTACGGGAAGCTCGACGCCGTTTGCGGCGACGACGTGGTGTACGCCAGCAACACCTCCTCCCTGTCGATCACGGAAATGGCCTCCCTGGTCAAGCGCCCCGCGAAGTTCGTCGGCATGCACTTCTTCAACCCGGTGCCGATGATGCGCCTGGTCGAGGTCATTCCCGCGCTGCAGACGGAGAAGGGCACCGCCGACCTGGCCCTTGCGATGGCGCAGAAGCTCGGCAAGACCGCCATCACCTGCAAGGACACACCCGGGTTCGTCGTGAACCGGCTGCTGGTCCCCTACCTGCTCGACGCCGCCCGCATCCTCGAGGAGGGCGTGGCGTCGGCCGAGGACATCGACACGGCCATGAAGCTCGGCTGCGGGATGCCGATGGGCCCCTTCGAGCTCATGGATTTCACGGGGGTCGAAATCGCCTACTACGTCGGCGAGATTTTCCACGGATATACGAAGGAGGCCCGGTTCTCTCCTCCCGGGCTGATGCGGAACATGGTGAAAGCGGGGTACCTCGGGCGCAAGGCCGGGAAAGGGTTTTACGACCATACCGGGAAATAGGCCGTTCCTTGAAAAGGACCGGCCGACATTCGAGCGAAGGGGGAAAAGGCGAGCCATGGCGTGGGACAAGGTAGAGACGATCGACCGCAGCGAGATGCGGCAGATCCAGCTCGGGCGGCTTCAGAAAACCGTCGGCTACGTTTACGAAAAAAACGCCGTCTACAAGAAGAAGCTGGACGTGCTGGGGGTGAAGCCGGGCGACATCCGGTCGCTGGAGGATATCCGGAGGCTGCCGTTCACGACCAAGCAGGACATCCGGGACAACTATCCCTTCAACCTCTTCTCCGCGTCCCAGGAGGACATCGTCGAGTACCATGCCACCTCCGGGACGACCGGGAAGCCGGTCGTCGTCGGCTACACCCGGAACGACGTCGAGCTCTGGACCGAGGTGATGGCGCGGGCGTGCACCGCCGGCGGCGTCACGAAGAAGGACATCGTCCAGAACATCTACGGCTACGGCCTGTTCACCGGCGGCCTGGGGGCGCACTACGGCGCCATCCGGGTCGGCGCGTCGGTGATCCCGATGTCCGGCGGCAACACGCAGCGGCAGCTCATGATGATGCAGGACTTCGGCAGCACCGTCGTCACCTGCACCCCCTCGTTCCTCATGCACCTCTACGAGGTCGGGGAGCAGGCGGGGGTCGACTTCAAGAAGCTTCCCCTCCGCGTCGGCCTGTTCGGCGCCGAGCCCTGGAGCGAGTCGATGCGGCAGTCGATCCAGGAGAAGTTCGGGATCCTCGCCTGCGACCTCTACGGCCTCTCCGAGATCATCGGCCCCGGCGTATCGTTCGAATGCCACGAAGTCCGGAAGGGGCTGCACATCAACGAGGACTGCTTCTACCCGGAGATCATCAATCCCGAAACCGGCGACGTCCTTCCCCCGGGGGAGCAGGGGGAACTGGTTTTCACCACCATCGGCAACGAGGGGCAGCCGCTGCTGCGGTACCGCACGCGGGACATCACGCGGCTGACCTACGAGCCGTGCGCCTGCGGGCGCACCCTGGTCAAGATGGAGCGGGTCACCGGCCGGACCGACGACATGCTGATCATCCGCGGGGTCAACTTCTTCCCCTCCCAGATCGAGGCGATCATCCTCAAGCGCCAGGGGGTGTCGCCCCACTACATCGTCGCAGTCGACCGCAAGGGGAGCATGGACGAGGTCGAGGTGAAGATCGAGGTCACCGACGAGTTCATGACGAAGGCCGCCGCCGACGTCCTCAAGGGGAGCGAGCAGGACATCCTCCAGGACGTGATGATCGCGAAGCAGAAGATGGAGAACCTCAAGCGGGACATCAAGGACATGATCGGCATCTCCGTCAAGGTGAGCCTGGTGCCGCCGGGAACGATCCCGCGAAGCGAGGGCAAGGCCAAGCGCGTCGAAGACAGGAGACCCCGGTAACTCCATGAAGAAAATCCTGTCCGGCAACGAGGCCATCGCCCTGGGCTTTTCGGATTCGGGCGGCGTCTTCGCATCCGGCTACCCCGGAACCCCCAGCACCGAGACCCTGGAAGCGCTCGCCCGCATCGGCGACGTCTACTGCGAGTGGGCGACCAACGAGAAAGTCGGCCTCGAATCGGCCATCGGCGCCTCGATCGCCGGCGGAAGGGCGATGGCCACGATGAAGCACGTCGGCGTGAACGTCGCCGCGGATGCGCTGTTGACCCTTGCCTACACGGGAGTCAACGCCGGGCTGATCCTCATGGTGGCCGACGACCCCGGGATGCATTCCTCCCAGAACGAACAGGACAGCCGCAATTACGCCAAGTTCGCGAAAATCCCGATGCTCGACCCTTCCGACTCCCGGGAGGCCTACGATTTCGTCAGCGCCGGGCTGGAGCTGTCCGAGCGGTTCGACACCCCCGTGATGCTGCGCACGACGACCCGCATCTCCCACGCCAAGGGGGTCGTCGAGCCGCGGGAGAAACTGCCGCCCAGGATCCGCGAGTGGGTCAAGGACGTGCCCAAGTACGTCATGCTCCCCAATTACGGCCAGGCCCGGCACCAGGAACTCGAAAAACGGCTGCTCCGGCTTCGGGAGTTCGCCGAAACGACCCCGTTGAACCGGGAGGAGGCGGGGGGAAACGACCTCGGCATCCTGACCTCCGGGGTCTCCTACCAGTACGTCAAGGAGGCCTATCCCGGCGCATCGATCCTGAAGCTCGGGCTGGTGCACCCCCTCCCAGAGAAAAAGATCCGGGAGTTCGCGGGCAAGGTCAAGCGGTTGATGATCGTCGAGGAGCTCGACGCCATCTTCGAGGAGCAGGTCCGGGCCATGGGGGTCCGGGTCGATATCGGCAAGGACCGGATTTCGCTGTGCGGCGAGGTCAGCGCCGACATCGTCCGGGCCGCCGCGGAAGAGGCGGATGCCGCGAAGGGAGCCGCTCCCGCGGCGGACCTCCCCCAGCGTCCCCCCACCTTGTGCCCCGGCTGCTCGCACCGGGGTCTCTTCTCGATCCTCGGCAAGCTCAAGGTCTTCGTCTCCGGGGACATCGGCTGCTACACCCTCGGCGCGCTTCCCCCGATGAGCGCCATGCATTCCTGCATCTGCATGGGGGCCAGCATCAGCGCGGCCCACGGGATGGCCAAGGTCAACGAGATCGCGGGAGGGCGCGGGAAACCGGTCGCCGTCATCGGCGATTCCACCTTCTTCCATTCGGGGATGACGGGGCTCCTGAGCATGGCGTACAACGGCGGCAGCGCCCTGGTCATCATCATGGACAACCGCACCACGGGAATGACGGGAGGACAGGAGAACCCGGGTTCCGGGCGGGTCCTCGCGGGGGAGCTCTCCCGGCAGGTGGACATCATCGCCCTGGTCAAGGCGCTGGGCGTCGACCACGTCGAGGAGATCAGCACGTACGATCTCAAGGAAACCGAGGCCGCCATCCGGAAGGGGCTTGCGACCCCCGGTCCCTACGTCCTGGTCGACAAGAACCCCTGCGTCCTCCGCTACCGCGTGAAGACGATCCCGGTCGCCGTCGACCCGGAGAAGTGCTCGGGGTGCCGCGCCTGCCTCAAGGCCGCCTGCGTGGCATTGGGCCTTGTGTCCTCCGGCGACAAGCCGAAGGTCATGATCGACCCCGACATCTGCAACGGGTGCGATGTCTGCTCGCAGCTGTGCAAGTTCGACGCGATGTACAAGAAGTAGGGACGGGAGGAGCGGATGGGCGTCTTCAACATCGTCATCGCCGGGGTCGGCGGGCAGGGGGTCCTGCTGGCGTCCCGGGTCCTCGCCGAAAGCGCCCTGGCGAGCGGGATGGACGTCAAGCAGAACGAGGTCCACGGGATGGCCCAGCGGGGAGGCAGCGTTATCTCCTTCGTCCGCATCGGGGAGGACGTCCGCTCTCCCGTCGTCATGCCCGGCACGGCCGACCTCCTGATCTCCTTCGAACCGCTGGAGGCCTTGAGGTACCTCCATTATCTCAAGCCCGGCGGGAGGCTCGTCTACAACAAGGTTCCCCTGAACCCCAGCACCGTGGCCTCCGGCCTGGCGACCTATCCGCCGGATGTCGAGGAGCGGATCGCACGGTCCTGCCCCGGGTCCCGCGGGATCGAGGCGCTTTCCATCGCCAGGGATGCCGGAAACGTCAAGGCCGTCAACATGGTCATGGTGGGATCCGTCCTGCCGAACCTTCCCCTGGACCCCCGCGTGGTCGAGGAGGTCGTCAAGGAGATCTCCAGGGGCAAGGGCTTCGATGTCAACCTGAAGGCCCTCGCGGGCGGCGTCGCCGCCGCCGGGGCGTGAACCCTTTGCCGCCATCGGCGCCGGAGGCCGTGATGAAGCTCAAGCAGCTGTCGATCTTCCTGGAAAACGCCCCGGGCCGCCTCTACGAGGCGACGCAGGCGCTGGGCGAGGCCGGGATCAACCTGCGATCCCTCTGCATCAGCGACACCGCGGACTTCGGGGTCCTGCGGATCCTCGTGTCCGACGTCGCCGCCGCCCGGCGGGTGATCATGGAGAAGCATCTGCCGGCGCGGGTGGACGACGTCGTCGCCGCGGAGATCGAGGATACCCCGGGGAGCCTGGCCAGGCTGCTCTACCCGTTCAAGGAAACCCGGGTGAACGTCGAGTACATGTACGCCCTGGCGGGCACCTCGTCCGGGAAGGCGGTCATGGTCTTCCGGTTCAGCGACAACGACCGGGCGATCGAGATTCTCGAGGCCAACCATGTAAAGCTCCTCGACGCCGAATCGTTCGGAATCCTCGAAAACCCGAGCTAGCATCGGGAAGGAGCGCGCCCCGGATGGAAAGCGGAAGCTACAGGCCCAGGAAGTTCGCGGTGGTGGGAGCCGGTCCGGTGGGCGCGATCGTGGCCGCCTTCCTCGCCCGGGGCGGCTGCGAGGTCACCCTTTGCGACGTCATCCCGTCCCTGATCGAGCCGGCCCTTTCTCCCGGCATCCGGATCGAGGGCACCGATACCCTGCAGGCCCGGGTGTCCCGGATCACCACCCGCGTCGAAGACCTCCTGGACGATCCTCCCGACGTGATCGTCGTCGCCATCAAGGCGACCGCCCTCCCGCTGATCGCCTCCGCGCTGGAGGGCTTCGCGGCCGAGGGGCGCTACGTCGTCAGCTGGCAGAACGGCATCGACACCGAGCGGGTCCTCGCGAAGAACCTGGGCGAAAAGGCGGTCCTGCGCGCCGTCGTCAACATGGGGTGCGTCCCGCTGGGGCCGGCCCGCGTCCGGATCGCGTTCCACCACCGTCCCCATCACATCCAGGAGCTGGACCCCGCGTCCCGGGACGCCGCCCTCGGGATCTGCGAGGTGTTCACCGGGTGCGGGCTGGACACCCGGCATACCGACCAGATCTACCACCTGGTCTGGCGGAAGGCCATTCTCAACGCCTGCATGAACCCCTTCTGCGCCGTGACCGGCAAGACGATGGCCGAGGTCATCAACGACCCGATCCTCTTCCACCTGGTCGACGCCCTCATCAAGGAGGGGGTCTCCGTGGCCCGGGCCAACGAGTTCCCCCTCGGCTCGAACTACTACCCGTACTGCATCGACTACATCCGGAACGCCGGCCACCACAAGCCGTCCATGCTCCAGGACATCGAGGC
>PQAK01000219.1:28948-56622 GCA_003105225.1 Deltaproteobacteria bacterium
GAGGTCGACTACATCAACGGCAAGATCATCGAGTACGGGGTGCAGGCCGGGACGGCCACTCCCTTCAACACCATGATCCGGGGGCTCGTCAAGGCGCTGGAGCCGAAATGACCCGGGCGTACGGCGGAAAGCCCCCGCGGGAAGGGTGATCATGGACATCAGGGCAAAGGTTGAGCGACTGTCGGCCCGGATGCACGACCGCCCCCAGTACCCGACGCAAGGTTCCGTCCGGTTCGTCGACCTGGAGCGCAGGGAAACGTTCTGCCGGTATCTTCCCCTCGAAGCGTTCCGCACCTTCCTTTCCAACCGCGGCGGGAACATGTACCTGCTGTACAACCTGCTTCCGGACGGCAGGGAGCCGCTGGACCCGCAGGTCCCCCTGATCTTCGGCTCCGGGGTTCTCACGGGGACGGTCCCGGTCGCCGCGCGCGGGAACGTCAGCAGCGTCGCCCCCGACAGCTACGCCGTCCTCGACAGCAACTGCGGGGACGCCTTTCCCGCGTTCCTCAAGCTGCACGGCCACGATCACCTCGTGCTCTACGGCCGGGCCCCCGGCTGGACCCTGCTCGGGATCTCGGAAGGAAACGTCGCGTTCCACGACGCCGCGCCCTACCTGGGGATGAACAACATCGACCTCACCCGGGCCGTCGAGAAGGACTTCCGCTGCACCGAGCGCAAGGACATGGCCATGGCCCGCATCACCCGCGCCGGCGAGAACCTGGTCCTGTGCTCCGGCATCATGGGAGGGCCCAAGGCCATCTATGCCCGGGGCGGCACCGGCGCCAAGATGGGCTCGCTGAAACTCAAGGCCGTCGTGATCCTGGGGCGCTGCGGTCAGCCCGATCTCACCGCGGCCTTCAAGGAGAACAACCGGGATATCGCGCAGAAGATCCTGTCCACCAGCGTGGTCAAGTACGCCCTGAAAACGGTGGGAACCCCCTTCCTCTACAAGCCCAGCCGCATCCTGAGAGCCATGGGGGCGAAGAACAACCAGGAGACGAGCTGGGTCGACGCCCTGGACGCCGACAACTTCGACGTTTACCGCCCCGGAATGGACGGCTGCCTGAAATGCCCGGTCCGCTGCCGCCCCTTGAACGACATGACCCCCGAAGGGAAGGGGGGATGGGGCGCCCGCGCGCTTTCGGGGGTGACGGGGAACGCGGGCTACGACGAGCGGCAGGCGGAGATCGAGCACCGGAAGGAGAAAACGTACAAGGGCATCCGGGGAGACGGGTCCTACGATCGCTACGACAAGGGGGACGGCCCCGACTACGTCACCCTGGGGAAGATGGGCCCGATGATCGGCATCCGGGAGCCCGAACAGGTGCTGCGCCTGAACAACATCCTGAACGACCTCGGGCTGGACTCCGCCAGCACGGGGAGCGCGATCGCCTGGGCGATGGAGCTATTCCAGCGGGGCCTCCTCACGGCGGAGGACACCGGGGGGCTCGAGCTGACCTGGGGAAACTACGATGCGATCGAGAAGCTCCTCTTCCTGACGGCCGATCGGAAAGGCTTCGGCGACGTGATCGCCGATTCGAACCGGGCCGTGGAGCGGGGGAGGTACCCGGAGGAGGCGCTGAAATACCGGATGGCCGTCAAGGGGCTCTTCCAGTCCGATCCCCACGACGCGCGCATCCTCAAGGGGTTCGCCCTCGGGCTTGCCGTCTCGACCCGGGGCATGGATCACCTCCGGAACCGGCCCACCCTGGAGATCAACGCGAAGATCAACGACGACCGGGAGTTCAAGACCGCCCTCTACGGCGGAACGGTCGCCCCGGAGCCCCAGGAGTACGAAGGGAAGGAGCACGCCGTCCGCGCGTGCGAAAACCTTTACGCCGTCGGCGACGCCGTGGGCATCTGCCGCTTCGCGACGAAGCTGTTCAACTCCCCCTCCACCGCCGACTACGGGGATTTCGCCCGGCAGATCCGGGAGCTGACCGGGGAGGCATTCACTCCCGCGCAGCTGGACGAGATCGGGCGCAACATCACGGGGATCGAGCGGCTCCTCAACGCCCGGCTGGGCCTGACCGAGAAGGACGACACCCTGCCCGACCGCTGGTTCGAGGAGGAGATCCAGGAAGGGCCCTTCGCCGGGGAGAAGATCGACCGGGGGCGGTTCGAAGCGCTCAAGGACCGCTTCTACCGCCTCCTGGGGCTTTCCGCCGCCGGGGTGCCGTCCCTGTCGTGGCACCGCCGGCTCGCCGAAACGGTGACCGGGTTCGCCGTCGAAGTCGCCCTGCCCGAGGGGATCCCGGGAGCCCCGGAAGGGGCCGTCGTCGTCGACGAGCCGGTTTCCAACGTGACGGAGCTGCGGGCCGCGCTTTCCCGGCGTCTCCCCCATGCGGTCCGGAAGCTCGAGGACCGCTCCCTGGTCGTTTCGGTCAACGGCAGCATGGTCCTCGCCAACGAAAAGGACGCTCCCGTCCGGAACGGCGACCGCATCGCCGTCCTGCGCATCCTTTCGGGAGGGTAGGTCGTCCCCGGCTTACCGGAAGGCGGAAATCCCCGTGACTTTCTCGCCGATGATCAGCGTGTGCATGTCGTGGGTCCCCTCGTAGGTGTAGACCGACTCCAGGTTGTTCGCGTGGCGCATGATCGGGTACTCGCCCATGATGCCGTTGGCCCCCAGCATGGTGCGGGCGCTGCGCGCGACTTCCAGCGCGATGTTCACGTTGTTCATCTTGGCCATGGAGACCTGGTCGAAGGTGCAGGTTCCCTGGTCCTTGAGGCGGCCCAGGTGCAGGGCGAGCAGCTGCCCCTTGGTGATCTCGGTGACCATCTCCGCGAGCTTCCGCTGCTGCAGCTGGTAGGAGGCGATCGGCTTGTCGAACTGGATGCGGTTGAGGGCGTATTCCAGCGCGGTCTGGTAGCAGGCGTCGGCGGCGCCCAGCGCCCCCCAGGCGATGCCGTAGCGGGCCTGGGTCAGGCAGCTCAAGGGGCCCTTGAGCCCCCGGGCGTTCGGCAGCATGCCCGTTTCCTCGTCGACCCGGACGTCCTCGAAAATCAGCTCCGAGGTCACCGAGGCGCGAAGGCTCCACTTGCCCTTCATCTGGGGGGCGGTGAAGCCCGGGGCGCCCTTCTCCACGAGAAAGCCGCGGATGCCGTCCGCGGTCTTCGCCCAGACCACCGCGACGTCGGCGATGCTCCCGTTGGTGATCCACATCTTGGAGCCGTTGATGCGCCACTTGCCGCCGGCCTCCCGGACCGCCTGGGTCCGCATGCCGCCCGGGTTGGAGCCGAAATCGGGCTCGGTCAGGCCGAAACAGCCGATCGCCTTGCCGGCGGCCATCCGGGGCAGCCAGTGCTCCTTCTGGGCGTCGCTGCCGTAGGTGTAAATGGGGTACATGACCAGCGCTCCCTGGACCGAGGCGAAGCTGCGCAGGGCCGAGTCGCCGCGTTCCAGCTCGTACATCAGCAGGCCGTAGGCGACGTTGGACAGGCCGGCGCACCCGTACTTCTCCGGAAGGTTGGGGCCGTAGAACCCCAGGTCCCCCATCATCGGGATCAGGTGGGCCGGGAAGGTCTCGGTCTGCGCGTGCCTGTCGATGATCGGCAGCACCTCCTCGTTGACGAATTTCCGGGCGGTGGACCGCACCAGCTTCTCTTCCGCGGTGAGGAGTGCCTGGAATCCCATGTAATCCGTCAGCTCCGTGGTCATGCCCATGAATCGTTCCCCCCTGGGAATTTTTAGGATGCGCTCGGCAGCCGGCCGAGCGCCTGCAATTTCCTGTGCCGGAAGGCCCCCCACAACGCCGCGCCGATGGCGCCGGCATACAGGGAATCGGGGTGGGAGGCGACCCGGGTCCCCATCTTCTGGAGGTCCATGCCGTCCTGGATCGCCTGGACCAGTCCGGTGTCGAGCGCGAGCCCCCCGGTCATCATCACCACGCCCTGCCGGACGTCGATCGATTTCAGCAGCTTGATCAGCCGCTCCGCCATCGACTCGTGGATCCCGCGCAGGATGTCGCTCGGCGGGATCGAGCGGGACACCATGTTGATGACGTCGGTCTCCGCCAGCACGGCGCAGATGCTGCTCACCTTCTCCGGGTGCTTCGATTGTTGCGAGAGCGTCCCGATCTCGTCCTGGGAGATCCCGAGGTAGCGGGAGATGTTCTCCAGGAACTGGCCGGAGCCGGACGCGCACTGGCTGGTCATGCGGTAGGAAAGGACCTTGCCCCGCTCGTCGATGCGGATCGCGCGGCCGTTTAGGGCGCCGATGTCCAGCACGGCGCGGGCCTCCGGGTCCAGGTAGAGGGCGCCCCGCGCATGGGTGGTCATCGTGTAGAAATGCCCGGTGGCGCCCTGGACGCTCTCCCCCTCGCCCGTGGTGGCGATGTAGTCGATCCGGTCCCGTTTCAGGCCGGCACTCCGGAGCACGGATTCCACGGACTCGTCGACCAGCCGGTAGGGGTCGCGCTGCCGGATGCGGGCATCCCATCGGGCCACCCACTCGCTGCGCTCCCCCTCCACCCGGAACAGGGCGGTCTTGATGACGCCGGACCCGACGTCGATGCCGATGGTGGTGGTCATCCCGTCTCTCCCGTCACGCGAGGACCGCCCGGCGGGCGAAACTCGCCCCGCCGAGCGCGCCGGTGTAGATCGACTCGGGGCTGATGTTGATCGTGACGTCCCCGTAGTTCTCCCGGACCAGCTTGCGCAGCTCGTTCACCGCCGCCTCGTTCTTGGCGACCCCCCCGGTGAAGGTGAACTGGTCCGTGACCCCCCCGGAACGGGAGATGATCGACATGGCGCGCAGGATGATCGCGCGGTGCAGCCCGGCCAGGATGTCGGCGCGGGATTCGCCCAGTGCGAGGCGGTCCCGCAGCTCGGCGCCGGCGAACACGGTGCAGGTGGAGTTGATGCGCAGGGACCGGGTCGCCTTCATGGCCATGGGGCCCAGCTCGTGGAGGCCGATCTTCATCTCGTCCGCGATGTACCCCAGGTAGCGCCCGCACCCGGCGGCGCAGCGGTCGTTCATCTGGAAGTTCGTCACGATGCCGTTCCCGTCGACCTGGATCCCCTTCGTGTCCTGCCCGCCGATGTCGAGCACGGTGCGGGTCCCGGGGAACATCATGTGGGCCCCGAGGCCGTGGCAGAGGATCTCGGAGCGGATGTGCTCCTTGGGAAAGGGGAGCCGCACCCGGCCGTAGCCGGTGCCGACCACGTAGGTCTCCTCGAGACCGCACTCCAGGGCCTTCGCCAGCGCCGCACGGGCGCCGGCTTCGCCGATGCCCGCCCCCTTCACCTCCGACAATGCGCGCGACAGGCCGTTGGAGAGCTGGCGGGACACGGTCTCGTCCGAGGATACCCTGCTCTCGATGTCGATGATCGACTTGTCGTAGATGTTCAGCATGGCGTCGAAGGCGACGCCGGATTCCCGGCTGACGGATTCCGAAAGGTTCATGAAGCGAGACCCCGCGATGTCCCGGAAGAAATCGGACTTCCGGTCGGCGCCGGGGGCGTAAATCCCGGGCGCCTCCTCCTCGATCCTCCGGAACACGGCGGAAAGGGCCTGCCGCAGCGCGCCCTTGACGTCCCGGAAGCGGGGATCTTCCAGGTAGGCTTCGCAGGTTTCCTCCAGCTGGCGCAGCCCGGAGAGGAACTGCTCGAGCCGGAAATTGCGCTCCAATACCTCCAGCAGGAGTTCGACGCCCCCGCCCGACCCCAGCGCCTGCCGGAACAGCGTGAACCGCGCGCCGATCTTGGCTTCCTGCTTGGAGACCGAGGCGGCCACGTCGTAGTTGGAGCGGGAGTTGGTGATCCCGCGGCCGAGGACCTCCAGGTTCTCGTCCAGGAGCACCGCCTTGGTGGTGGTGGATCCCAGGTCGATCCCGATGAACGTGCGCATGTGGCGGTCTCCCTACATCGCGGAGGCGGCGGAGCCGCCGCTCCGGCGCTTCTGGTCGATCATCTGGAAGTAGCTCTCCAGCCGGTTCTTCACGTTCGCCGCGGAGAAGTAGCGCGGGTCCACCAGGTCGGTCTCGATGAAGGCCCCCGGCTTGCCGGTGCGCCTCTCGATCTCGCGCATCATCACGAGCTGGCCGGCGGAGAAGCTGTTGCAGCTCTTGATGGAGTTGATGAGCAGCCCGTCGGCGTCGTATTCCTGGAGGTTGCGCACGAGCATGTCCACCCGGGTGGGCAGGCTGCGGTTCGTGTAGACGCCCAGGCAGTAATCGGCGAGGGTTTCCAGGGGATGGTCCGGGTCGTGCCTAAAGCCGTCGTAGTCGTAAACGCCCCCGACCTTGGTGTAGGTGCTGGCGACGACGACGGCGCCGGCCTCGTGGAACATCTGCCAGAAGTCGCGGAACGAGGTCCAGTTCGGCGGTCCTTCGACCACCAGGCGGTATTTCTCCTCGGGCATGTCCCCGTCCGGGGTCTGCGCGCACAGCCCCCGCGCGATCCGGTCCTCGATCTCGTCCCGGAGCAGCCGGTAATACTCGATCGCCTCGTCGGTCCCGCGGAAGGCGGTGAAGATCGGCCCCATGTAGTACACGCCGCCGAAGTAGCAGTCGATGGGCGACGGCCTGCGCTTCGACGACTCGAGCATCCAGACCAGGTCGTCCTCGGCGACGGCCGATTTGCGCAGGTAGCCGCGCAGGCGGTCGATGTCGAACCGGATCCCCGAGACCTTTTCCAGGGTGGGGATCACGTCCTCCTTCAGCTGCTTCACGATGTAGTCGCGCATGTTCCGCGTCGGCCTGCCGTCGGCCGCGTAGGGGACGTGCAGCATCACCGTGGGGCACTTGTACTGCTCCCGCAGCAGCTCGAACCACTTCATGAAGGTGAAGCAGCCGGTGTAGCTCAGCAGCAGCACGTCCGGGTCGGGGAACGGCTTGCCGTTGGGGGCGATGTTTCCCTTGGCCATCATGCCGATGTCCGCCTTCACGTAGGTGCAGACGTCCTCGGAGTGCCCCGCCCGCTCCGCCTCCGTGATCATCTCGCCGGATTTCTTGCGCATCGCGTTCTGGATCGCGTTGATCTCCGGGAGGTTGTTCGCGATGTCGAAGCACATGAGCAGCTCGTTCAGGTTCCCCGGGACGAAGGTCGAGGAGACCTTGGCCGCGCCGCCCGTGATCCGGTCGTAGTTCCGGCCGATCATCTCCTTCTGCATCAGCTGCGAAATGGACTTTACGACTTCCCGTTGGCTCATGACGCGCTCCACAGCTTGATGGAGTCGGCGAAGGTGCCCGACTGTTCGCGGATCGGCTGCATCTGGCCCGAGTTCTCGGCGTACTTCAGGGTGATGTAGGGGATCTTCAGGGCCTCGAGCCGGCGGATCATCATCGGCTGGTCGAGCAGCGCGGGGTCGCAGAAGCTCGGCGCGGCGAAGATGACGCCGTCGGCGCCCCGTCTGCGGATCGAATCGATCAGGTAGCTTCCCTTCTCCGCCATGTCGGGCTCGTACTTGGCCGCCGTCTGGGCGGAGTGGCGCAGGAACGCCCGCGACAGGTTCCAGATGGGGTCGCCGTCGACGGGCACCTCCTCCAGCAGCCAGCGGTGGACCAGCATGAAGTCGTCGTCGACGATGTAGCACCCGGAGATCTCCAGGGACTTGATCAGGTTGAGGGGGGGCTGCTCGCAGAAGGCGCCGGTCAGCAGCACCCGGCAGTTGTCGCGCATCGGCCGGTCCACGGCCTCGGCGGCGGCCAGGTACTCCCGCATCAGCAGGGTGTGCTCCTCCGGGGGCAGCACCATCCCCGCGCGCATCAGCAGGTAGACCTCGGCGGACGGGGCCTTCCAGGGGGAGGCGGCCCGGAAGTCGTACACGCGGTTCACCCACCGGCGGTTCTCGTTGTAGACCGCGATGGAGCGGCGGATCTCCCCGTCGGTGATGGTCCGGCCCCCGAGCCGCTCGAGCCCTTCCCGGAGCTCCCGCAGCTCGTTCGCGTAGAAGACGCCGCCGACCTCGTCCCGGAAGTTCTGCGGGGCGTCGAAGTACCGGACGTACTTGTCCTTGAACAGGAGCTTCCAGATGCCGCTCAGGTTCCGGATCACGTCGCAGATGGAGGGGAACATCATCCCGTCGACGAAGTCGAGCTTGCCGGTGATCGCCAGCTCGATGGTCGAGCGGGGGATGCGGCAGATGTAGCTCTGGTAATAGGCGTCGCCGTGGATCACCTCCATGTCGGCGCCGCCCCCCAGGATCCCGAGCGGCAGCATGCCGGCGGCGTGGACGATCTCGCGCGGGACGTAGACCGGCATGTACCCGATCACCTTGCGTCCCGGGCGGGCGGCCTTCCACTCGCGGGCCTTCGCGAAGTGGAGGTCCTCGAAGATTTCCTGGCAGAAAGCGACGATTTCCTGGACCGGCCTGGCGCCCATGGCCTACTTCCCGGCTCCCGGCATCAGGCTCTCGATCAGCGCCTCGGACCAGGCGATGCCCCTGGCCAGTCCCTGGCGCAGCTTGACGAAGTCGATCTCGCGCCCGGTCTCCCGGGTCCCCTCGTTGAAGGCGCGGAATCCGGCGCGGGCCTCGTTCATCATGTTGAGGGCGAGCCAGGCGCGGGCGTCCTCCTTGTTGCGGTTCCAGGCTTCCAGCTTGGGCTTGCGCAGCTCCTCGAGGCTTTTCGTCATGCACTCGGGGAAGGTCTCCAGCAGCTTGGCACACAGCTCCTCGACCATCCGGTCGAGCGGGCCGAGATCGATCTCCCCGCCGCGGATCAGGGCCTGGCCTTCCTTGAAGGCGTCTCCGGTCTTGAACTCGCCGAGGATCACCCGGCCGTACTCGTCCAGCATCCGGTCGGTGACCACCGTCGGGTTGGCGACGAACCGCCCCTGCACCTTCAACGCGGGCGCCAGGCCCGAAACGATGCCCAGGCGGGCCGCCTTGTGGGCCGAGAAGGGCTCGCACAGGGTGCCGGAGACCATGGCCTGCTCGCAGCCGATCATCACGGGCAGGAAGTCGGTGGCGCCGCCGATGGCCGCCGAGCCGTGCTTGGGGCCGGCCTGCCCGAAATTGGCGAGGTCCTGGGCGACGGTGAAGTCGCAGGCCATGCCGATCTCCTGGCCGCCGCCGATGCGCATGCCGTTGACCCTGCAGATCACCGGCTTGTCGCAGCCCAGGATGGACGACACCATGTCGTTGAACAGGCGCATGTACTGCCGGTACTCCTGCGGCTTCCCGGCGTAATACTCGGCGTATTCCTTGGTGTTGCCGCCGGTGCAGAACGCCTTGTCGCCGGCGCCGGTGAACACGACGGCGTTGACCTCGCGGTCGGCGGAGGCCCGACGGAAGGCGAGGATGGCGGCCTTGACCATGTCGGTCGTGTAGGAGTTGTACTGCCTGGGATTGTTGAGGACGATCCAGGCATTGTAGAGCCCCTCCGCCACGGACCCGTCGCGGCGCCTCGCGGGCCGCTTTTCATAGCGGACCATGCCGTCGCAGAGGCTCTCCACCTCCTTGTCGATCAGGTTGTGGTCGATCAGCCTGGACGGCGAGGATCTGGCGATGATCTCGTCTGCAGTGGCCATGGTTCCTCCTGGACCCCGTATGGATTCTTCAATTATGTAAATAGGTACCACAATACCAATTATGATGTCAAGGGAAAGTTTCCGCCCGGAATCCGGCCGGGTGCGGCTACCCGACGGTCTTGCTGAGGACCAGGCGCTGGGAGGGAACGAATCCGCACGCATGCAGGAAACGCTGCAGGCTGAAATCCTCATGGGATACCTGGACGCGCACGCATTCGACCTGCAGGGAGGACAGGTTCAGCAGCAGCTGCGAAAGGAGCGCATGCCCGATGCCGGACCTTCCGTAGTCGGGATGCACGCCGACGGTGTCGATCACCGCCGCCTTGTCGACTTTGCCGAATTCGCCGAAATCGACGCGCGCCATGACGAACCCGGTGACGATTCCGTCCTTCTCGGACACCATCGACACGCGGATTCCGGATTCGACCAGCATCTCGCGGAACTTGGCGCGGTAATAGGCGGAACGGTCCCTCCCCGTGAGCTTGCCGTCGATGCGGACGACGGCCGCAAGGTCCTCCTCCATCAGGGAGCGGACCGGCACACGGTCCCGGGCCAGCATCTCGTAATCGTTCCCCCCCGCGCCGCTGTGGACCCGCCGTTTGCCGTCCAGGACGACGGGGGTCACTTCCGCCACATCCTCCCGCAGCGGCGAGGTGTCGCGCTCGATGATCCGGCCGGGGGCCAGGCGAAACCCCGCGGAAGAGAAGAAGCGGATCATCCCGTGATCCGTCCAGTCGATCTGGGTCCTCAAGGCGGCGAGGCCCTTCCGTTTCATCTGCCGCTCGATGTCGGAGAGGACCGCCCTGCCGATCCCCCTCCCCTGCGCATCGGGATCGACCCCGATGACGTCGAGGTCCGCTACCACGCCGCTGGCGCCGAACTCTCCTTCCCGAAGCCTTGCGAACCCGTATCCCAGAAGGGATTCCCCTTCGAGGGCGGCGCAGGTGAGGAACCCGTCCGGCGTAGCCGCCGCGACGGCGAAACGCTTCTCCAGAAAGCCCCTCCGGGGGTGGCCGGCGATCCGGCTCTCGATTTCGGATACCCGATCCAGGTCGTCCTGCCGCAGGGGACGAAGCGTCGGGGGCGTCATCACGTTCCCTCCCGGGGAAGCGGGCTCGTCACGTCCGAGATTCCGCGTGCATGACGTATATCATAAGACAGTTTCAGGGGAAAAGTCCGAAGCCGGGTGGGGCCTTGCATGGGACCCTTCCTTGACAGATATCAGGGTATTGTGGTACTTGAATGCTAAAAAACGCCCGGAACCGGGATCCTGTCACCCGGCGGGGGATGAATGTGCGGGATCTACAAATTCGACGGGCGCGTTGCGGTGGTCACCGGCGGCGCGCGCGGCATCGGGCTGGCGATCACCCGGGCGCTGATCGATCACGGGGCGGACGTGCACGTCTTCGACGTGGCCCCGGGGGATGGAGGCGGCGAGGTTCCGTACCGGTTCCATAAGGTCGATATCGCGGATTCCGCCGCCGTCGCAGCGGCCGTTTCGCAGCTTCCGGCCACGGTTTCCCTCCTGGTCAACAACGCCGGCATCACCCGCGACCGCAGCGTGATCCACATGAGCGACGACGAGTGGCAATCGGTGCTCTCGGTCAACCTGACGGGAGCGTTCAACGTCGCGCGCGCGCTGGCGCCCGCCATGCGGAAAGCCGGTTACGGCCGGATCGTCAACATCACCTCCATCAACGGGATCCGGGGCAAGTTCGGCCAGGCGAACTACTGCGCCTCCAAGGCGGGACTGATCGGCCTTACCAAGACCCTGGCGCGGGAGCTCGGGCCCAAGGGCGTGACGGTCAATGCCGTCGCGCCGGGCATGGTCATGACCGAGATGGCCCTTGCGCTTCCGCCGGAGTTCATCGCCAAGGCCAAGGCGGAAAGCGTGCTGCCCGAACTGGCGACGCCCGAGGACGTCGCCCATGCGGTGCTGTTCCTGCTTTCCGACGCGGCGCGCGGGATCACCGGCGAGGTGATCCGGGTCGATGCCGGGCAGTATATCTGAGAGGGAACGAGCGCCCGTGACGCCCGGAAAGGAAGACAGGAGCGCCGGCGGGATCCGGATCGATTTCCACGTCCACATGGGGAAGTACACCTTCCACAAACCCTGGGTGACCGAGTGGATGAAGCAGACCCATCCCGTCGGGTACGAGGAATATATCGAGCGCTACGACGACCCGGGAGCCTTCGAGGAGCTCCTGTCAGCCGAAGGCGTCGATTACGCCTGCGTTTTGGCGGAGTTGAGCCATGCGACCACGGGGCTGTGCACCAACGAGCAGGTGCTCGGGTTTTGCCGGGGCAGGAGCCGGCTGATCCCTTTTTGCGACGTCAATCCCCACCTGTTCAACGACCTGGGAGACGAGCTGCGCCGGAAGGTGGAGACGGAGGGCTTCCGGGGATTGAAGCTCCTCCCGACGTACCACCATTACTATCCGAACGACCAAAGAATGTACCCGTTGTACCATGCGGCCCAGGAGCTGGACATCCCCGTCCTGGTCCACACCGGCTCCTCGGTCTTCAAGGGCACCCGGATGAAATACGGCGATCCACTCCACCTGGACGATGTGGCCGTCGACTTTCCCCGGCTGAACCTGGTCATGGCCCATGCGGGACGGGGGTTCTGGTACGACCGGGCCTTCTTCCTTTCCAAGCTCCATTCCAACGTCTACATGGAGGTCTCGGGCCTGCCCCCTTCGAAGCTTTTGACCTATTTTCCCGAACTGGACCGGCTGACGGAGAAAGTCATCTTCGGCAGCGACTGGCCGGGGATGCCCTGGATCCGGCGCAACATGGAAGCCATCGGCCTGCTGCCGTTGACGGCGGAGGGGGTGGAAAACATCCTGGGCGGCAACGCCGCCCGGCTGCTTCATCTCTGACGGATGACGGTCAGCGGGTGGGAACGGACGTCCGGGAGGCCGAGGTTTCGGTGCGCTGGCGCGTGCTTTTGAGGGCCGTTTCCAGCGTGATCGTGTCGAGGACCGCCTTGGTGAGGTCGTCGATCTCGTCGGTGATGCTGCGCAGCTCCGCCACGATGGGGGCGCCCGCCTGGCTCCGGTGGTTCGGCACGTCGAGCTCGGATTCCAGCGTTTCGAACAGCTGGATCACGTCGAGCAGCGTCGTCCGGCTGACGTTTCCCGCGAACCGATACCCGCCGCCGACGCCGCGCACCGCCTGCACCAGCCCCGCGTGCACCAGGTTGCGCATCACTTTCGCGAGGTGGTGCGTGGAGATTCCGTACTTTTCGGCGATGTCGGTGGTCGAGAGCTGCCGGCTGGAATCGCTGGCCAGCTCGAGCACGGCGAAGAGGGCGAACAGGCTTCCCTTGTTGAGCTTCAATCGATCTCCTTTTCGAGCTCGATGTACCGGCCCGTGCGCAATCCCTGGCTTCGGAAGAAGGACAGGGTCACCTTATGATCGCGGTTCACCATCGTGCGCACCGTCGTGACGCCCATCTGCTTCAGCCGCATGCAGATTTCCTCGAACATCCGCTGGCCGACTCCCATCTCGCGCATCTCGGGGGAGACTCCCATCGCGAACACCCAGCCGCACGGGGGGGATCCGAATTCCCATGCCCGCACCTCGCCGCTGATGAAGCCGACGGCCTTGCCGCCGGCTTCCGCGACCAGGAAAATCCGGTCCTTCTTCCCGCCTTTGACGTAATGGTCGAAGATACCGCGCCAGTAGGCGGGCCTTTCTTCCTTTGGGCCCACCTCGTCCAGTGCGATAATGGCATCGAGGTCGGACGGCATGGCAGTGCGGATGGAAATCTGTTCTTTCATTTTAGTACCCGAATACCACAATTAAAAAATGATTTCAAGCCATTTCACTCGCAGGGATTCGAATCGAGGGTTGGCCTTTATGGAACCATGCGATTTCCTTGTATTCTCGGCGCGGCGGTGCGAGGGGGGGTTTTCGATGCCGGCCGCAGGCGCGATCGATAATCCACGGGGGAGGGAGAGGAAATGAAGACCAGGAGTTTGGCACTGGCGGGCTTCGTACTGGTTGTCTTCCTGGCCGCGTCGGCGCAAGCCGCCGACACGATCAAGGTGGGGCTGGTGGACACCTATACCGGCCCCGCGACGGCCTTCACCAACGATGTCCTCGACGGCTTCAAGCTGGCCGTGGAGAAGATCAACGCGAAAGGCGGCGTCCTCGGCAGGAAGATTGCGTATATCACCCGTGACGACAAGTTCAAGCCCGATATCGGGCTTACGATGGCGAAGGAGCTGATCCTCAAGGAAAACGTGGATCTCCTCATGGGCACGATCAACAGCGCCACGGCGCTCGCCGTGTCCGACCTCTGCAGGAAGGAGAAGGTCCCGTTCCTGGTGACCTTTTCGAAAAGCGACAAGATCACCGGGGAAAAAGGGCACCGCTACGTATTCAGCATGAACGAGAACACGGAGATGGCGGGCAGGGCGACGGCCAGGGTGCTCGCGAAGAAGCCGTTCGTGAAGTACTGGATCGCCGGGGACGACTACGAGTACGGCCACGCGATCGCGAACGGCGTTTTCGATCACCTGAAGAAGCTGAACCCCAAGGCCCAATTGCTCGGACAGTCCTGGTGGAAGGTGGGCGAGACCGACTTCACCCCCTATATCACGCAGATCCTCGCGGCGAAGCCGGATTTCGTGATCGTGGCGACCGGCGGCGCCGGCATGGTCAATTTCCAGAAGGCGGCGCAGTCCACCGGCTTCAACAAGCGCGTGCCCTTCTACCAGCACACGGGGATCGAGCTCTCCACGCTTGCCCCCCAGGGGCAGAACGCGCCGGAAGGCGTCTACGGGACGGCGAACTACCTTTTCTATTACCCGAACACGAAGCAGAACCAGGCCTTCGCCGACGAATTCCGGAAGGCGTACAACCGATACCCCAAGAGCGGCGCGCTCTATGGGTACATGGCCGCGCAGTTCATCGCGAAATCGTATGAGAAGGCGGGGAAGGTCGACAAGGAAAAGTTCATCGACGCGCTGGAGGGGATGTCGCTGGACAGCCCCGTGGGCAGGATGGAGATGCGGGCCTGCGACCACCAGGTCGCGCTGCCGATGTTCTTCGGCGTGACGAAGAAGTCGCCGAAGCAGGAGTTCCTCGTCGCGAGCGACATCCTCTCGATCCCGGGAAAGGACTACATGCCGACCTGCGAGGAGATCCGGAAGGCGCGGGCCAAATAGCCGCCGCAACGGAGATGGCCTCGCTTGCCGACCTGTTTTCCTCCGGAACGCTGTCCCAGTTCCTGGTGGGCCTGAGCCGGACGACGATCCTGTTCATCGTGTCGTCCGGCCTGACCCTCATCCTCGGGGTGCTCCGGATCCCCAACCTGGCCCACGGATCGCTTTACATGATCGGGGCCTTCCTGGCGTACTCGGTGATCCATTTCCTGGGGGACGGAACGGCGGCCTTCTGGGCCGCGCTGGTCATCGCGCCCCTCGTCGTGGCGGCC
Organism: Deltaproteobacteria bacterium; assembly: GCA_003105225.1. Classification (GTDB taxonomy): domain Bacteria; phylum Desulfobacterota; class Deferrimicrobia; order Deferrimicrobiales; family Deferrimicrobiaceae; genus FEB-35. Next base: position 43,869 of record PQAK01000219.1, read on the forward strand.
CTCGGGTTCCTCCTGGAGCGTGGGTTTTTCTCCTATCTCTACGAGCGGGAGCACCTGATGCTCCTGCTGCTCACCTTCTCGTTCACCCTCATCATCGGCGATCTCGTCAAGCTCGTCTGGGGGGCCGAGTACCGCTCCGTCACGGTTCCCCGGGTCTTCCAGGGCTCCGCGGAGGTCTTCGGCCTGCCGCTGCCTTACTACAACCTCTTCCTGCTCCTGATCGGGCCGTTCATCGCGGTATTCCTGTGGCTCGTCGTCAACAAGACGAAGATGGGAAAGATCGCCCGCGCGGCGGCGGTCGACAGCGAAATGGTGAGCGCCGTGGGGATCAACGTCGGCTGGGTCTTCGCGTTCACCTTCGTGCTGGGCTGCTTTCTGGCGGGGCTGGGCGGGGCGCTCATCGCGCCCATGGTCAACATCACCCTGGGCATGGACCACTCCCTCATCATGGAAGCCTTCCTGATCGTGATCATGGGGGGGCTGGGCAACATCTGGGGAGCGCTCCTGGGATCGCTCATCTTCGGGCTGACCCAGTCGCTCGGCATCCTGGTCTGGCCCCAGTTCGGGATCGTGTTCCCCTACCTGGCGGTCGTCGCGGTCCTCGTCGTCCGGCCGAAGGGCCTGCTGCGCTCGACGTGGTGACGGGCCCATGAAGAACCGCCATGCCGCCCTGTTCCTGCTCCTGGTCCTGCTCGCGGCGCTGCCGCAGTTCCTGCCGCGGTTCTACACCTACATCGCGGCGATCGTGCTGCTCACCGGCCTGCTCGCGACGAGCCTGAACCTGGCCATCGGGTACGGCGGCATCTACCAGTTCCACCATGCCGTTTTCTACGGCATCGGCGCCTACGGGACGGCCCTGATGCTGACGCGCGGCACGATGCCCGCCGTTTTCGGGTTTCTCGCGGGCCCGCTGGCCTCCGCGGCCCTGAGCCTGGTCATGGGGCTCGTCTGCATCCGCCTCTCGAAGCTTTATTTCGGCATGCTCCAGATCTCCCTGGGGTCCCTGGTATGGGCCACGGTCTATCGCTGGTATTCCTTCACCGGGGGCGACGACGGCATCCACGGCGTCCCGCTGCCCGACGCGATCGCGTCGCCGCAAGGCTCCTACTACTTCACCCTGGCCGTGGCGGCGCTGTCCGTCTTCGCGTTGTACCGCATCGTCCGGTCCCCCTTCGGAATGACCCTGCAGGGCATCCGGGACAATCCCGTCCGGTCGGAGGCCATCGGCGTCAACGTGCGGCTGCACCAGCTCGCCGCCCTCGTCGTCGCGGGGTTTTTCGGGGGCGTGGCGGGCATGCTCTTCGTCGTCGTCGACACCTCGGTGTTCCCGGACATGATGTTCTGGACGTTCTCCCTCGAAGTGCTCGTCATGTGCCTGCTCGGCGGGATGTACACCTTCTTCGGCCCCTTCGCCGGGGCGGCGGCCATCGTGCTCCTCCGCGTGTTCGCAAGCGTCTACACCCCCTACTGGTCCCTCCTCCTGGGCGTCCTTCTCACGCTCGTCATCATCTTCCTGCCGGACGGCGTGGCCGGGTACCTGGTCCGGCGGCTTCGGGGAAGGGAGGGCGTCCGTGCTTAGGGTTGAGTCGCTGGTCAAGTCCTTCGGGGGCTTCAAGGCGGTGAACGGCGCGAACCTCCAGGTGAGGGCGGGGGAGATCGTCGCCGTCATCGGTCCGAACGGCGCGGGGAAGACGACGCTGTTCCATCTCATCACGGGGCACCTTACGCCCGATTCGGGCAGGATCCTCTTCAAGGGCCGCGAAATCGCGGGCCTCGCCCCCCACCGCATCTGCCGGAAAGGGATCACGCGGTCCTTCCAGGTGGTCAACATCTTTCCGCGCCTCACGGTCTTCGAGAACGTCCAGATCGCGGTCCTGTCGCGGGAGCGGAAGACCTTCCGGATCTTTTCCCCGGTCGAGGGGATGGCGGCGGAAGAAGTGGACCGGATCCTGTCGAACGTGGGCCTCCTCGAAAAACGGGATGTCGAAAGCGACCTGCTCTCCCACGGGGACCAGAAGGTCCTCGAGATCGCCGTCGCGCTGGGCGGAAACCCGGAGCTCCTCATCCTCGACGAGCCGACGGCCGGGATGGCGCCGGAGGAGACGGAGCGGTGCATCCGCCTGATCCGGAAGCTGTCCGAGGAGTCCGGGCTGACGATCCTGTTCTGCGAGCACGACATCGGGCTCGTGTTCGAGATCGCCAACCGGATCATGGTGATGGTGCGGGGCGGCACGGTGATCCAGGGCGGCCGCGAGGAGGTGCGGCGGAACCGGGAGGTCCAGAACGCCTACCTGGGGGAATCCGGCGCATGCTAGAAGTCGACGGCATCCACACCTATTACGGCCAGAGCCACATCCTCTTCGAAGTCTCCCTCTCCCTGGAAAAAGGCGAGATCGTGGGCCTTCTCGGAAGGAACGGCGCGGGCAAGACGACCACGATGAAGAGCATCTGCGGCATGCTGCATCCCAGGAAGGGCCGCCTGGTCTTCGAGGGGGAGGAGGTGACGGGCGAAAAGCCCTATCAGCTGGTCCGGCGCGGCATCTGTTACGTGCCGGACGACCGCCGCGTCTTCGCGGACCTGACCGTCGACGACAATCTCGACATCGTGTACCGGAGGACCGGGGAGTGGAGCCGGGACCGGGTGTACGAGGTGTTCCCGCCGCTCAAGGAGATCCCGGGCAGGCGGGCGGGGTTTTTAAGCGGGGGGGAAAAGGCGATGCTCGCGGTGGGGAGGGCCCTCATGAGCGGCCCGAAGCTGCTCCTCCTCGACGAGCCGACGGAAGGCCTCGCGCCGCTGATCGTGAGGTCGCTGGAGGAGCAGATCCTCCGGCTGAAGGATGCCGGCATCAGCATCCTGCTCTCCGAGCAGAACCTGAAGTCGTCGCTCGCGCTGATCGACCGGGCCTACATCATCGACAACGGCAGGATCTGCTACCGGGGGACGGTGAAGGAACTCGAAAACAACGAAGAGATCCGGAAGATGCACCTGATGCTCTGAGACGGTCAGTGCGGCGCCGGCTTCCGGAGAAAGGCGGTCAACAGGATCGCCAGCCCCGCGAACCCGGCGGCCATGTAAAAGCTGCTCGAAAAGCTCCCGGTCCGTTCCGCCAGGACCCCCGCCACCGCCGGGCCCGAGATCTGGCCCAGCCCGAAGATGAACGTCACCAGTCCGAAGGCCGACGCGGCCTTCTGGGAGCCGACGTAGTCCCCCATGGCCGCTGCCATGATCGACGGGATGCTCCACGCGACCAGGCCGTAGAAGAGGATGGACAGGTAGAGGAACATCCCGGGCAGCTTCGTGGCGATGAGGAGATAGGAAACCGCCTGGAGGGAGAAGACCATGATCAGCCCCGTCTTCCGGCTGAGCCGGTCGGACAGGGTCCCGAAGACCGGCCCCGAGAAAAGGCTTAAGAACCCGACCCACATCCAGAAGGTGCCCGCGACGCTCTCCGAGAAGCCCCTCTCCTTGACCAGGGTGGTCACGATGAACGTTGCGTAGATGACATACGTGTACCCGAACAGGAAATAGATGATCCCGAGGTAATAGACGATCCCCGATCTATGGACGGCGACGGCCTTTCGCTCCGCGCCGTGGCGCGCGGAAGCCCCGTCGATGTCGACGCCGTAGGGCTCGAGGCCCTTGTCCGCCGGCCGGTCCCGCAGCAGGGCGAGGCTCACGAACGCGATGAGCAGGACCAGGCCGCTCAGGAGCAGCCAGCTCGCCCTCCAGCCCTCGGCCCCGACCTGCCGGTTGATGTACGGAATGAGGCGCCCGGCGATCATGATCGCGAACCCGCTCCCGATGACGATGAACCCCGCCGCGCGTCCCCGCTGGCTGCTCGAAAACCACGAGGAAACCAGCCCCATCATCGGGACGTTGGTGGCGCCGCTGCCGATGCCGGTGATCATGTAGAGGACCATGACGGTAAGGAAGCTGTCCGCCCGGCTCACGAGGGCCATGGAGAGCCCGACCACCACCAGGGCGGCGAAGATGAACCGGCGGGAGCCGAACCGTCCGGCCCAGTGGCCGCTGACGAGAACCGACGCGAGGTACCCCAGGAAATTGGCGGTGCTGATGAACCCCATCTCCGAGTAGGACAGGTGGAGCGTCGCCGCCATCGAAGGCAGCAGCATCCCCAGGGCGAAACGGCCGAATCCCAGGCAGGCGAGGATGCACAGCGTGCCCGTCGAGACGATCACCCATCCGTAATGAACGGGAGGCTTGCCGATGGCGGAATTTTGCATAAGGGGGAATATAACATTGTTTCCCCGTAAAATGCGGGTGTGACCCTGCCCTTTAAAACAAATCGATTTACGGTTATGCTGTACCACCGGCCCGGGAAGGGAGGGGTACCCTTCGGTGAGGGGAAACGTTTCCGTTCTCCGGAGGCGGGCGGGAGTCCGTGCCGGTCGCCGAACTGCAGCGGAAGGGCATTCGTGGGAGACATCGGGGGAGGTCCTGTAGTAGAATACGGGCGAGCGATCGATGGGGGGAACCTGCTCAATTTCCATAAAACGCCGTATCATCGTATCGTTGACGGCCCAAAAGCATTGTGGTACTGTTTTGCGAGATAGACCTTCGTTTGTTCGAGGGCACTGTGTCGTCGATGGTTCGCCGGCGCGAATTCAGTCCAAAGATGGTTGTTATCCCTGATGATTTCAGGTGGGCGTGCCGTCGACCCTGATCCGGTATTGAAATTTCGTACGAATTTGGCGTGGATGCAGTCATATCAATCGAGAGGAGGGGGGAAATGAGGAAAAGCATCGGAATCATCCTGGCGGCTCTTGTGATGGCAACGCTGACCGTCGGGGCGGCGGGGGCGGCGGAGACGCTCAAGATCGGCGCGATCCTGTCGGTGACCGGCCCGGCGTCGTTCCTCGGGGCGCCCGAGGCGAAGACCCTCGAGATGCTCGTCGCGGAGACGAACAAGAAGGGCGGCATCCTGGGAAGGAAGGTCGAGCTGATCGTCAAGGATTCCGGCGCCAGCCCGGAGAAGGCCTTTTCGTTCGCCAAGCAGCTGATCGAGGAAAACAAGGTGTTCGCCATCATCGGCCCCTCGACGAGCGGCGAGACGATGAAGATCAAGAGCGTCGCCGAGGAGGGGAAGACGATCCTCATGTCCTGCGCCGCGGCCGAGGTGATCGTCAACCCCGTGGCCAAGTACGTGTTCAAGACGCCGCAGAGGGACAGGGACGCGGTCATCAAGATCTTCCAGCAGATGAAGAAGATGAAGATCACCAGGATCGGCGTCCTTTCCAGCAACACCGGCTTCGGAAACGCGGGGAAGGCGCAGATCGAGAAGCTCGCCCCGGCGTACGGCATCCTGATCCTCGCCAACGAGGTGTACGACAAGGCCGCCTCGGATCTTACGGCCGAGGTGACGAAGATAAAGGCTGCCAATGTCCAGGGAATCATCAACTGGTCCATCGAGCCGGCGCAGGCGATCGTGATCAAGAACGCCCGCCAGATCGGCATCAAGGTGCCCATCTTCCAGAGCCACGGCTTCGGGAACATCAAGTACGTCCAGGCGGCCGGCGCGGCGGCGGAAGGGGTGCTGTTCCCGGCCGGCCGGCTCCTGGTCGCCGACGTGCTCCCGAAGAACCACCCCCAGAAGGCGGTCCTCGTCAAGTACAAGAAGGACTACGAGTCGAGGTACAAGGAGGAGGCGAGCACCTTCGGCGGCCACGCCTACGACGCCTTCATCATCCTGGAGAAGGGGATCGAGAAGGCCAACAGCACGGACAAGGCGGCGGTCCGGTCCGCCATCGAGCAGTTGAAGGGCGTCGTCGGGACCGGCGGCACCTTCTACTTCTCCCCTTCGGACCACAACGGGCTTAACGTCGATGCCTTCGAAATGCTGACCGTTTCGAAAGGGAAGTTCGCGATCCTGAAGCAGAAGTAACCGGAATCCCCGTCGATTCGATCGGGAGCACACTCCCCGGGGTGTGCTCCCGATCGTTTGGGGAAAGGAACCGAAACTGGAATTCTTTTTTCAGTATCTCGTGGCGGGAATCACCTACGGGACGATCTACGCGATCGTCGCCATCGGGTTCAACATCATCTACAACGCGACCGGCATCATCAATTTCGCGCAGGGCGAGTTCGTCATGCTCGGCGGCATGACCGCCGTCACGCTGAACCAGTTCCTGCCCCTGCCGCTGGCCATCCTGGGCGCGGTCGTCATCACGATGATCGTCGGCGCGGTCATCGAGATCGTCTTCATCCGCTGGCTCCACAAGCCTTCGGTGCTGCGGATGGTCATCATCACCATCGGCATCTCGATCCTGATCCGGGAGACCGCACTGCACATCTGGGGAGAAAGCGTCCGGGCGCTCCCCTATTTCACCGGCTCTTCGACGTCCTCCATCAACCTGGGAGGGGTGTACATCTCGTCCCAGATCCTCTGGGTCGTCGGCGTCGGCGCTCTCGCGGTCGCGGCGCTGAGCGGATTCTTCAACCTGACGATGCTGGGCCGGCAGATGCGCGCCTGCTCGGCCAACCGCGACGCCGCCCGCCTCTGCGGCATCGACGCGGGGAACATGGTCACCCTCTCGTTCGTGCTGAGCGCCGCGATCGGCGCCATCGGCGGAGCCGTCGTCTGCCCGATCACCTACGTCCAGTACGACAGCGGGACGCCGCTCGCCATCAAGGGATTCACCGTCGCCATCCTGGGCGGCCTCGGGAACAGCACGGCCGCCGTCGGCGCCGGCATGATCCTCGGGATCCTCGAGTCCTTCAGCATCTGGGTCCTGCCCACGGCGTACAAGGAGGCGATCTCGATCGCCATCCTGCTCCTCATCCTGTTCGTCAAGCCGAGCGGCCTCTTCGGCAGCGCCGAGGCCGCGCGGCTCAAGGAGTTCTGATGGCGCGGCGATACTCCATGGTCGCCGCCTTCGCCGGCCTCATCGTCGCGATCCAGCTGGCGACCCACTTCATGGACGCGTCCTACCACCTCACCCAGCTGACGATGACCGCCTACTATTCGCTGCTGATCATCGGGCTCTGCATGCTCATCGGATACGCGGGGCAGATCTCGCTCGGCCATGCCGGGTTCTTCGCCATCGGCGGCTACGTGTCGGCATTCCTGACGACCCATAACCTGTCGTCCTACAAGGGGGGGGCTTTCGCGTCCTTCCTGAAGAAGTCGGGTGCGCTCGTCGGTCGACCCGATATTTACGGGGGGGAACTCCTGACGGTGCACCCGTTGCTGGCCTGCGTGGCGGCGATCCTCTTGACGGTCCTCATCGCCTACCTCATCGGAGGGCCGGTCCTGAAGCTCAAGGGCCACTACCTGGCCATGGCGACCCTGGGATTCGGAATCATCATCTATCGCATTCCCCTGGGCACCACATTTCTCGGCGCGGCGGACGGGATCTCCGACGTCCCCGGGTTCCCCCTGGCGCCCGGGGTCGTCATCTCCGGAGCCTCCTCCCTGCGGGTTCCCAACTATTACCTGGCGTGGGGGCTGGTCATCCTCGGGATGGCGCTCCTGCTCAACCTGGTCCAGTCCCGGGTGGGAAGAGCGCTGGCAGCCCTGCACGGCGCCGAGGACGCGGCGGGGGCCATGGGCATCCCAACCGCCCGGTACAAACTGAACACGTTCGTCCTGAGCGCGGTCTTCGCCTCCCTGGCCGGCGTCTTCCTCACCCATTACAACGGGGGCATCGGGCCGTCGGAGGCCTCGGTCATGAAGTCGGTGCGGTACGTCGCGATCGTCGCGATCGGCGGCATGGCGAACCTGTGGGGCGCCCTGTTGATGAGCCTCGTCCTCAACTACCTCTCCCTCCGCGGGTATTTCGGGACGTACGACGACACCGTCTTCGGCGCCATCCTCATCCTGATCATGCTGTTCGCGCCCGACGGGCTGCTGCGGCGCCACCTCTTCACCGACCTGAAGCGGCTGGTCTCCCGGGAGCCCGCCGACGAGGAGGCGCCGTGACGCTCCTTTCGGTCCGGGAGGTCAGCAAGCGCTTCGGCGGCCTCCAGGCCATCGACGACCTTTCCTTCGACGTCGCGCAGGGGTCGATCAAGGCGCTGATCGGGCCGAACGGCGCGGGGAAGACGACGCTGTTCAACCTGATCTCCGGGTCCCTGGAGCCCGACCGCGGCGAGATCGTCTTCGGCGGGGCGGCGGTCCACGACCTGTCCCCCGACCGGATCGCCTCCCGGGGCATGGTGCGGACGTTCCAGCACATCCGGCTCTTTCCGAAGATGACGGTCCTCGAGAACATCATGGTCGGCCGCCACGTCCACAGCCGGGCGGGGTTCCTCGCCGGCATGCTGAACCTCCCCTTCACGTGGAAGGAGGAGCGGCGGATCCGGGAGAAGAGCCTCGAGATCCTGGACCTGCTCGGCATCGCGGAGCATGCGCGGACCGAGGCCAGCAGCCTCGCCTACGGCCAGCAGCGCGTCGTCGAGATCGGCAGGGCGCTCGCCTGCGAGCCGAAGCTCCTCCTGCTCGACGAACCGGCGGCCGGCCTGAACATGCGGGAAACGAACGACATGGGCCGGCTGATCGAGAAGATCCGCGACATGGGGGTCACCGTCCTGCTCGTGGAGCACGACATGTCGCTCGTCATGAAGATCTCGGACGAGATCGTCGTGCTGAGCTACGGGCAGAAGATCGCCGAGGACCGGCCCCTCTCCATCCAGAAGAACCCGGAAGTGATCCGCGTGTACCTGGGGGACGACGGATGCTGAGGATCAAGAACCTCGAGTCGGGGTACGGCAGGCTGAAGGTGCTGAAAAAGGTGACGATGCACATCGGGGCCGGGGAGATCGTGACGATCATCGGGGCCAACGGCGCGGGGAAGACCAGCCTCCTCCGGACGATCTCGGGGCTGATCCGGGCGCGCTCCGGGGAAATCCTCTTCGACCTGCAGGAAATCGGGGCCCTCCCGCCGGAGAAGATCGTCTTCCTCGGCTGCTCGATGGTGCCCGAGGGACGGCAGGTGTTCGCTCCCATGACCGTCCGGGAGAACATCCTCCTGGGCGCCTACCCGCAGTACCGGAAACGGCGGGGGGATGCGGTCCGGGACGACTTCGAGCGCATCTACGGGATCTTCCCGAGGCTGAAGGAGCGCGAGCGGCAGCTCGCCGGCACGCTGTCGGGCGGGGAGCAGCAGATGCTCGCCATCGCCAGGGCGCTCATGGCCCGCCCGAAGCTCATCATGATGGACGAGCCCTCGATGGGGCTCGCCCCGCTGATCATCAAGGACATCTTCGCGATCGTCACGAGGCTCCGCGAGGAGGGGAACACGGTGCTGCTCGTCGAGCAGAACGCGAAGGCGGCGCTCGGCATCGCGGACCGGGGGTACGTTCTCGAAACCGGCAGGATCATCATGGAAGGAACCGCGGAAGACCTGCTGTCGAACCGCGAGGTGCAACGCGCCTACCTGGGGCGGGACCTCGACGCGGAAGGCAGGATGTAACGGATCGGAGGGCGCAATGTACTGGGAACCCGACAAGGAGTGCCTGGACCGCGAGGAGCTCGAGCAGCTCCAGATCGAGCGTCTGCAGTCGACGCTCAACCGCGTCTACGCGCACGTCCCGTTCTACCGGAAGAAGTTCGACGGCATGGGGATCGCCCCGGAGGACATCGGGTCGCTCACCGACCTCTCCCGGCTGCCGTTCACGACGAAGGACGACGTGCGCGGGAATTACCCCTACGGGCTGTTCGCGGTGCCGCTGCGGGAGGTCGTCCGCATCCATGCCTCCTCGGGCACGACGGGGACGGCGGCGGTCGTGGGCTACACGCGCAACGACATCAAGATGTGGAGCAACCTGGTGGCCCGCGTCCTCACCGCCGGCGGCGTGACCAAGGACGACGTCGTCCAGGTCTCCTTCGGGTACGGGCTGTTCACGGGCGGCTTCGGCCTGCATTACGGCGCGGAGCGGATCGGCGCCTCGGTGATCCCCGCGTCCACCGGGAACACGGCCCGCCAGATCCAGATCATGAAGGACTTCAAGACGACGGCGCTGGTGTCCACCCCTTCCTACGCCATGCTGGTCGCCGACACGATCCGCGAGATGGGGATCCCCGTCTCGGCGCTCTCCCTCAAGTACGGCCTCTTCGGCGCGGAGCCGTGGTCCGAGGAGATGCGGCAGGAGATCCAGGACGCCCTGGGGATCGTCGCCACCGACAATTACGGGCTGTCGGAGGTCCTCGGGCCGGGGGTGTCCGGCGAATGCCTGGAGCGCAACGGGCTGCACATCAACGAGGACCACTTCCTCGTGGAGGTGATCGACCCGGAGACGCTCCAGCCCGTTCCGGCCGGCCAGAAGGGGGAGCTCGTCATCACGACGCTCACCAAGGAGGCGTTCCCGATGATCCGCTACCGGACGCGGGACCTGACCCGCCTCATCGCGGAGCCCTGCCCGTGCGGCCGGACGGGCCGGCGGATGGGCCGGGTGGTGGGGCGGACGGACGACATGCTGATCATCAAGGGCGTGAAATTCTTCCCTTCCCAGATCGAGTCCCTGCTCCTGGAGATCGAGGGGACCGAGCCGAACTACCAGATCGTGATCGACCGGAAGGGGGCGATGGACGAGGTCACCGTGCTCGTCGAGGCGGCGGGGGTGCCCTTCTCCGACCGGCGGCGGGAAAGCGGCCTGGGGGAAACGATCCGGAAGCGGCTGACGCACGAGCTGGGGATCGCCGTGGAGGTGAAGCTGGTGGGAAAGGATGCGATCGAGCGGCCGGAGGGGAAGGCGATACGGGTCGTGGATCGCAGGAAATTCTAGGAGATCGCCGATGGGCAAGGGGACCCTGTACATCGTCGCCACACCGCTCGGAAACCTGGAAGACATCACCCTGCGGGCGATCCGCGTTCTCCGGGAGGCCTCGGTCATCGCCTGCGAGGACACCCGTCGCACGGTGAAGCTGCTGAACCGTTACGAGATTCGGACCCCGATGTTTATCTTCCACGATTACAACAAGCTTCGCGCCGGGGGGGTCCTGCTGCGGAGGCTGTCCGAAGGGGAAAGCGTGGCGCTGGTTTCCGACGCGGGGACGCCCGCGATCTCCGACCCGGGGTACGAGCTCGTGCGGGAAGCGATCCACGAGGGCATCCCGCTCGAAGTGGTCCCGGGGCCGTCGGCGCTCATCTCGGCGCTCGTGGTATCGGGCCTTCCCACCGACCACTTCGCCTTCGAGGGGTTCCTTCCGAACCGGAAGGAGAAGCGGAAGAAGGCGCTGCAGGCCCTCGCCGGCGAAACCCGAACCATGATCTTCTACGAGTCGCCGCAGCGGGTCGGGGCGTTCCTGGCCGAAGCGGCGGAGATCCTCGGGGACCGCCCGGCATGCCTGGTGCGCGAGCTGACGAAGATCCACGAGGAGATCCTGCGCGGCACCCTCGCCGAGCTGGCCGAGGCGATCGGGCGGCGGGAGACGATCCTGGGGGAGGTCACCCTTGTCGTGGGGGGGGCTCAAAAAACCGTGGAGATGTCGATCGAGGAAATCGTCCGGGCCGCGCTGGAAGACGCATCCGGCTCTTCCCGGGACCTTGCCCGTGAGATCTCCGACCGGACGGGCCTCTCCCGAAAGGAAGTGTACGGGGAAATCCTCCGCCAGCGCGGGAAATGAAAAGGGCCGCCCCCGCCTGCCGGAAACGGTTCCCTATTTTCTCTTCTTGTCGCTCACCTGCACGAGCAGCGAGTCGGAGACGTGGGTCACCAGCCCGTGGAATTTCAGCCACAGGTCCTTGCCCGGGCCTTTCAGGTACGTTTCGTACGCCGCCGATTTTCCCGGGATCACGTCGAACCGGTACTCAAAGGTGATCATCGCGTGTCCTCCTTTCAAGATGGGCCGCTTTTCCATTCGATCCCGGTTTCCCGCATCAGTTTCTCCAGGACCGCCACGTCCAGGTTGAGCAGCGCCGCCGCCCGTTCCGGGTCCCCGTCGGAGAGCGCGAGCGCCTGCCGGAGCATCTGCCGGTCGAGGTCCTGGATGGCTTCGCGGATGTCCGGGATCGGTTTGGAGGGGGGTTCGCCCGCCGGAGCCGGGCGGCTGCGCCCGTACCATATTTCCGCGGGGAGGTCGGCGGCGTCCACCACGCTTCCCTGCCGCTTCTTCCCGGCGATGTAGCTGACCACCTCGACGAGTTCCCTGACGTTTCCCTGCCAGGGGTACCCGGTGAGGGCCGCGATCGCTGCGTCGCTGAACCCGCGGAGCGGCTTTTTCCGCATCCGGTTCCCTTCGAAGAGATAGTGATGGAGGAGCAGGGGGATGTCCTCGATGCGCTCCCGCAGGGGGGGCAGATGGATGCGTCCCGGCAGGAGGGCGTCGCGAAGGGCCGGCAGGAACGATCCTCCCCCCGCCGCCTCCTCCAGGCTGGCCGCGGCGGAGGCCACCAGCCGCACGTCGATCTCGATGTCCCGGCTCCCCCCCACGGGGGTGACGGTTTTTTCCGTCAGGAGCCGGAGGATTTTCTCCTGGGTCGGGAGCCCCGTCCCGTCGATGTCGGCGAGGTAAAGGGTTCCGCGGTCGGCGAGCTCGGCCTTTCCGGACCGGGGCAGCAGGGCCTGCTGAAAGGCTCCGCGCGCATATCCGAACAGCTCGCTCTCCAGCAGTTCCTCCTGGAGGCCGCCGCAGGCCACGGGAACGAAGAGCCCTCCGGCACGGGAACTCTGGTAGTGGAGGATCCTCGCGAGAAATCCCCGCCCGGTCCCGTGCTCCCCCTCGATCAGCACGGGGGTGTCCGTGTCCGCCAGCTGCTGGGCGCGGGAGACCGCCTCCTGGACCGCCGGGCTGGT
>PQAK01000220.1 GCA_003105225.1 Deltaproteobacteria bacterium
TCCGTCCTCTCCCTGCTGATGTAAACGACACCCCGTTTCCCAAGACCCGGCTTCATCATCGCGATCGGATGCGCCATCGCAACGGAAGGAACCGGGGAACGCTGCGCTGGTAGTCGCGGTAGGCGTCGCCGAATTTATTCACGAGCCGTTTTTCCTCCAGGAACGTTCCCACGTAGAAGTACAGGACGATCATCACGGTGGAGAGGGCGCCGTTGCGCGTCTGCGCCGGCTGGAATGCCAGGATCACCGAACACCCGAGATAGAGCGGGTGCCGCACGACGCCGTACGCCTTCCCGGTGAAGAGGCGGCCGGCCCCTTCTTCCATGGCGGGCTCCCCGCGCCGGTATCGCTCCCACTGGCGGAACCCGAGGAACTCCTTGAGGTCCCACGGGGTCCACAGCAGGAAGATGCAACCGGCGAGCTGGATGCCGTGGAACAGGAGGCGCAGGATCCCCTCCAGCCGATAGAGGGGAGAATCGGGAACCGTCCGCAGGCAGAGAAGGACCAAGGCGAAGGCGGCCGCGGTGTACGCCGTGAACGCGAGCCGGTGGTACGCGTCGAAGGTTTCATTCCCGATCCGGGCGCGCACCCTGCGCTCGTACCCCTCCGACACCGTCAGGCTGTGGAAGACGGCGAAGGCGGCCCAGGCAAGAACGACGCGCAGCGCATCCATGGCCCATCCCCCGGGAGGTCCCAACGCTCACTATACCATCCCGATCGCCGGAGGACGCCCGGAGGCGAAGCGGCCGCCCGTGGCGGAACCGATGCCGCGGGGGGCCGTCCCCGCGTTTCGGGATTTCCGTCCGGGAGCGCGATGGTTATACTGGACCGGATGAAGTGCCCCGTCTGCAGGACATCCACCTTCCGCAGGGTGGTCGCGGGGGAGCGGGAGATCGATTGCTGCACCGCCTGCGGCGCCCTCTGGTTCGACTACGGCGAGATCCGCGAGTTGACGGAAGGCCGGGTGCCCGTGGCCCCCGGAGCGGCGGACACGCCCGCGCCGCCGGAACCACCGCCGCCCGGGGCCAGGCCCGGCGCGCTCCTCTCGCGCATGCGGGCCGAGGCGGCCTCCCTTTTCTGCCCCCGCTGCGGCGCCCCGCTCACCGCGGTCGATTTCCAGCACACGGGGATCCCCGTGTTCCCGTGCACGGATTGCGAAGGGATCTTCGCCCCGCGCTCCGCCGCTGCGAATATCGCATCCAGGTTCCGTTTTCTCCGGGAGCACGGAGCGCAATATAAAGCGCTTGGAGAGACGCTGGCGCGGGAGGAGGGGAAACGGAGGGCAGCCGCCCCTTCCGGCTTCGACGGCGGGGGGAGCATGACGGTCCCGCTGCCCCTGGTGGTGCCTCTTGCCGATGACGCGCCCCCCGTCCGCACCTATCCGGTCGTCACCGGGCTGTTGATCGTCGTTGCGGCCGCCCTGTACATCGTCGGCCAGGTGCGCGGTGCGCCGCTTCTCCTTCCGGGCGGCCTATCCGGGCTGCCGGCGGGAACGGGATTCGCCCCCGGCGTTCCGAAGCTCTCCCTGCTGGTCGCCCCCTTCCTCCAGTCCGGCATCCTGCCGCTTGCCGTCGGGTCGCTGTTCCTGTTCGTCCTGGGGGACAACGTGGAAGACCGGATGGGAAGCGTCGCCTACTTTTTCTTCTACCTGTTCTGCGGCCTGTGCGCCGGGATGGCCCACGTCCTGTGGGGAAAGGCGGGTGGGGCGCAGGCGCAAAGCGCGCCGGGGGCGGTGGCGGGGATCGTCGGCGCCTACCTGGTCTTCTTCCCGAACGTGACGATCAAGGCCTACGGAATGGGCCGGATGCTCACCCTTCCCGCGTACCTTTTCTGCTGCGCATGGCTCGTCGCCATTTTCCTGCTCGGGCCGGCGGGTCCGCTGGAGAGCCTCGTCGACCCCGCCCGCCTCTCCCTCCCCGGGAATCTCGCCGGATTCGGAGCCGGGATATTCGGCGCCATACTCTGGCGCTGCTACGAGCCGGCTGCGTCCTGACCGAGAGATATACCGGTCGCTGATTTTCCCGAAACAAAGGTTCCAAGCGCACATCCAACTTCCCCGACAACGGACGTTTCACCTGGCACATTAATGGATTTTCCGACGGTATAGCCCACCACGCGTGGTTCATGCGGAAAGAGGCAGATGGGGAAGGAGGTGTTTGGATAGCGAGGGAAGGACATCCAAATCGTCAGATACGGGAAAGCGCCAAAGGGAAAACCCCCGCGATGGGGCGTACGACTTACAACATTGGACATGGAGGTTTCCACCGATGACACGCTCCCGGTATTTCCACCGTGCTGGAATTCATGCGGTATTGTTCCTCCTCCTGTCGAGCGTTCCGATTGCGACGGCGGCGCCGCTGCCGGGCGGGACGCTCGACCCGACCACGATCCCGAAGTATGTGCTCCCCTTGGTCATCCCGCCGGTGATGGACAACAACGGAACGGCGAACAACTACGACATCGCCGTTCGACAGTTCCGGCAGCAGATCCTTCCCGGCGGGATCTGGAATGAATTGGAGTTCACCACCGCGAATTTCCCTGCGACGACCGTGTGGAGCTACGGCCCGGCCGCCGACCCCACGCCCGCGGTGGCCCCGGACCCCGGCTCCCAGTTCAACTACCCGGCCTACACGATCGAGACCACGTCGAATACTCCGGTCAACGTCCGGTGGATCAACGACCTTAAGGATCCTAAAACGGGGAACTTCCTTCCCCACCTGCTGCCGATCGACCAGACCCTCCACTGGGCGAACCCCCCCATGCTTTGCATCGACGGCGCCCGCCAAACCGACTGCAGGGGATTCATACCCGAGCAATATATGGGTCCCGTGCCGATCGTGACGCACGTCCACGGATCCCACGTAGATCCCCACAGCGACGGGTACCCGGAGGCGTGGTGGCTGCCCGCCGCCAACAACATCCCGTCGGGTTACGCCACGAAGGGCAGGCTTTTCGATGATTCGACGGGCGCCAACCCGGGGACTCTCGGCTATGCGAATTTCCTTTACCGCAACGACCAGCCGGCGACGACGCTTTGGTATCACGACCACTCCCTGGGGATGACCCGCTCCAACGTTTATGCCGGGCCGGCCGGTTTCTGGCTTATCCGTGGCGGCACTTTCGACGGCGCCGGCGGCGGGGGGATCTTGCCGGGACCTGCGCCAGTGGCGGGCCAGACCGTCGTCGATCTCAACGTCACCCCTGGAATCCGGAAAACGATCCGCGAAATTCCGATCGTGATCCAGGACCGCTCGTTCAACGCCGACGGATCGCTCTTCTACCCTTCGACCCGCGCGTTTTTCGAGGGGGTCGCCCCCCGTCAGCTCCAGATACGGTTTATCCCCAGCGCCGCCTCCGACATCTCCCCGATCTGGAATCCGGAGGCGTTCTTCAACGTCATGGTGGTGAACGGCGTCGCCTGGCCGAAGCTCGAAGTGGCGCCCGCCCTCTACCGTTTCCGATTCCTCAACGGATGCAACTCGCGCTTCCTGTGGCTGAAGTTCGACAACAATGCCATTACCGCGTGGCAGATCGGAGCCGAGCAGGGGTTCCTGCCTGCGCCGGTGAACATGAATGCGTTGAATCTCGACGGGAGCGGGGACGGCACCGGACAGCTGCTAATCGCCCTCGCCGAGCGGGCGGACGTCATCGTGGACTTCAGTGCGCTGGCGGATGGGACCGAGGTCGAGCTGCTCAATATCGGCCCGGATGAGCCGTTCGGGGGCGGGATCCCCGGCGTCGATTTCGTTTCGGCCGACCCCGGCACAACCGGCAAGGTGATGAAGTTCGTGGTGAATGCCGCCCTTGACGGGGCAAGCACCACCGATCCGTCCGGTGCAACACCAGCCACGGACCCCGCAATTCTGAGCCTGAACGCGGAGGCGGCGTTGGGAGGTTCCACCAATACCCGCCAGGTCTCGCTCAACGAGGCGGTATCGGAAAAGGTCTGCGTGAACGTCCTCGCCAACGGATCCATCAAGCAGATCGCCTCGGTCAAGCCGGGTCCCGCCTTCGAGGCCGATTGCGCGGCCGCCGGCGGCGCAGCGTTCGGCCCCCGGGAAGCATTGCTCGGCACCGTCAACCTTGCGGACCCGAGTGCTCCTGTCGGCATTCCGTTGATGTGGACGGACATGTCGGGGGTGAGCAATACGGTGACCGTGTTCAAGGTTGACGGAACTGAGGTGATGGTCAATGTAACCGAGAATCCGACCCAGGGCGATACCGAGCAATGGGAGATCCACAATTTCACCGAGGATGCCCACCCGATCCACCTGCACCTGGTGCGGTTCCAGGTGGTCAACCGAGAGGGGGGCGGCGGGATTCGCGCTCCCGAGCCCTGGGAGGCGGGATACAAGGACACGGTGATCGCCTACCCCGGAGAAGTCACCCGGGTCAAGGCCACGTTCGACATCGCGGGCCTGTACGTCTGGCACTGCCACATCGTCGAGCACGAGGACAACGAGATGATGCGGCCGTACGTGGTATCTCCACCGGCATCGCCGTAACGGCCCGCGCAACCCGGAGAGGGCCGCTTCGCGGGCGGCCCTCCCTCCTATCTCCCCTTGCGCAGCACCCGCTTGTCCCCGACGCGGAGGGTCACTTTCGTCAGGTCGAAATGTTCGAGCAGGGGGATGAGATACTTCCGCGTGAGCCCGGTGAGCTCCTTGAACTCGGACACGGTGATTTCCCCGCGCTTCGCGAGGAAGGATACCAGTTTCTCTTTCAGGACGTCGACTTCCTTCGGGTCGAAATACAGCTCCTTGGCCCGGAGCACCGCGCCCGCCCGCACGAGCCCCTCGAGCGTTTTGTCGAACTGCCCGGCATCCGCGCCGCGAACGCCTTCCGCCAGGTCGGCCTTGGACAGCGCCGCCAGGCCGGCTCGCCCGACTTTCTCCGCGATGGCCCGGGCGAGCGGGGAGGAAAGCTCCACCGACCGGGGACGCCGCGCGGCGAGGAAGTAGAGGTCGCCGGCCTTGCCCGCGTCCGGTCGGGCGGCCAGCGCCATGGCCAGGAGGCCCGTTTCGGGCGCGCCTGGCAGGAGCGGGGAGAGCTCTTCCCGGGGGAACCCTTCCCTCCCCGGAAAACGGTCGTGGAGCCGGGACAGCGCCTCGGCCGCCTTCCGCCCGACGCCTTCCACCGCCGACCGGTGCCACCGGCGGGACCCTCCCTCGGTTCCGAGGATCTCCCCGGCGCCGAGAAGGCGCGCGATCTCGATGCGTGCGGTTTCCGGACCCACCCCGGCGATGGCAGCGGCCTCCTTCTCCTCCAGTCCCCTCCAGCCGGCGTCTTCGAACGCCGCAAGGATCCGGATCCGCGCTTCCGGCGCGTCGAGAAGCGAAAGCGCGCGGGGCGCCGCACTCCCCGCCCCTTTCCGCGAAGGCGGGCACGGGTGCAGGATGCGGCCGCCCCCGATCGTGTATCCGAAGTTCTCCAGGGGGGCGAAGCCGCGCAGGATGAAGCGGTCCCCGCCGAGGAGGACCATCTCCTCCGCAAGGTGGAGGCGGGCGGTCCCGGATCCCCCGGCCGGGATCTCCGCGGCCCCGTAAAGGACGACCCTCGCCCGGCAGGCGGTGGTGAACGCATGGAAGGAGACCTGGGCCCGGTTCTTCAAGGGCCGCGGGGCCAGCGGGAGATATTCGACATGGGCTTCCACCGTCCGGGTGGGCGCGATCGTGCCGGGCCGGCACAGGACGGAGCCGCGCGGGGCGTTTTCCTTTTCCACTCCCTGGAGGTTGACGGCGGTGCGCGTTCCCGCCGTCGAGGAGTCCGCCGGCCCCCCGTGGACCTGGAGCCCCCGGATGCGGGCGACCGGCCCGTGGGGCAGGACCTGCACCTCTTCCCCCACGGCGATGGAGCCGCCGACCAGGGTGCCGGTGACCACCGTGCCGAAACCCTTCATCGTGAAGGAGCGGTCGATGGGGAGGCGAAAGAAGTGGGAGGCGTCCTTGCCGGCGACATCGGGGGCGATCCGGTCGAGGGCCGCCGTGAGCCCCGCAAGCCCTTCCCCGGTCGTCGACGAGACGCGCACGATCGGTGCGTCCTGGAGGAATGTCCCCCGGACGAAATTGCGGATCTCCTCCTCCTGGAGTTCCGCGAACGGGACGTCGACCTTGTCGCACTTGGTCAGGACGACGACCCCGTGGCGGATCGAGAGCAGGCGGCAGATGTCGAGGTGCTCCCGGGTCTGCGGCATCACCCCCTCGTCCGCCGCGATCACCAGCAGCACGATGTCGACCCCGGCGGCGCCGGCCACCATCGTCCGGACGAACCGCTCGTGGCCGGGGACGTCGACGATGCCGGCCAGCGTCCCGGAGGGGAGGGAGAGGTGGGCGAACCCCAGCTCGATCGTGATCCCCCGCTCCTTCTCCTCCTTCAGCCGGTCGGGGTCGGTGCCGGTCAGCGCGCGCACGAGGGCGCTCTTCCCGTGGTCGATGTGCCCCGCCGTCCCGATGATGATCCTCTTGGGCATGATGCCTATCTTATCCGGTTTTTTCCCGGATGCGGTACTATGGGGAATCGGGGATCGGGAAGGGGGAGGAGCGAAGGGTGCCGCGCCCGGTGAGAATCCCGGTGGAAGACCGCATCGACCTGCACGCGTTCCCCCCGGGGGAGATCCGGCATCTGGTCGAGGATTACCTGGAGGAGGCGGCCCGCGCCGGCTTCCGCCTGGTGCGGATCATCCACGGGAAGGGAACCGGCGCCCAGCGGCGCTCGGTCCGCTCCGTGCTCTCCCGCCACCCCCTGGTGGAATCCTTCGGCGATGCGCCGCCGGAGGCGGGCGGGTGGGGGGCGACGGTCATCGCACTTCGCCCCGCCGGCCGGCCTACTTCCGACAGGTGATCTCGATCCGGTTCACGCTCGATACGACCGTCTTGTCCCGCTTCACCGTCTCGTCCGCGACGAGCGACTTGCGGAGCAGGGTGAGCGCGGCGGCGTGGAAAGGGGTCTCCGGTTTCTCGGGAAGCCGGTAGGCGATCCACAGGCCGTCCTTCTTCGATTCCACGAGACCGGCCTCATAGAGCGTCTTCAGGTGATGCGATACGTTCGGCTGGGACCCCTTCAGGACGTACTGGATCTCGCAGACGCACAACGGCCGGGTCTCGAGCATCTTGAGAATCCGCACGCGCGTCTCGTCGGACAGCGCTTTGAAGACTTTCGTGGTTTTCTTCACGGTACCCCCCCATGTATTAATATAGACTAATATTCGAAGTTTTGCCGGGTCAAGCGGAGGAGAAAGAATTGGTTTCCGGTGGAGGCGCCGCAGAAGGGCGCCGGTTCAAGGTGTTGTTCCTGTGCACGGGGAATGCCTGCCGCAGCCAGATGGCGGAAGGATGGGCCCGTGCGCTCAAGTCCGACCGGATCGAGGCGTATTCCGCGGGCGTCGCCCCCTGCTTCGTCCACCCGCTCGCGGTCCGGGTGATGCAGGAGGCCGGCGTCGATATCTCCCGCCAGTATTCCAAGCACGTCGAGGAGCTGGACGGGATTGCGTTCGATTACGTCGTGACGCTGTGCGATTACGCCGACAGCAAATGCCCGGTCTTCCCCGGCCAGGGGAAACGCATGCATCGCCCGTTCGAGGACCCGATCCGCGCCCGCGGCACCGAGGCCCAGGTCCTGGCCAAGTTCCGCTCCGTCCGCAACCGCCTCCGCGCTTTCGTCGAGGGGATGCCGGAGAATCTGGACAAGTGAAGGAGGTGCGATGGCGTTCCGCGACCTGAGGGAGTTCCTCTCCGCGCTCGACGCCCGGGGGGAGCTGAAACGGATCGCCGCCCCCGTGTCGGCCGAGCTGGAGGCGGCCGAAATCGCCGACCGTACGGTCAAATCCGGAGGGCCCGCGCTCCTGTTCGAGAACGTGAAGGGCCATTCCGTCCCCCTCGCCATGAACCTCTTCGGCACGATGGAGCGGATGTGCCTCGCGCTGGGCGTCGCCTCCCTGGACGAGATCGCGGAACGGATGCAGGAGGTGATCGAGCCGGAGATCCCGTCGAACTTCCTCGAGAAGCTGAAGATGCTTCCCAAGCTCGCCCGGCTGGCCGATTTCGTGCCGAAGACGGTGGCGTCCGCGCCGTGCCAGGAGGTGGTCGAGGCGGACCGCCCGTCGCTCTCCTTCCTTCCGGTGGTCAAGACCTGGCCCGGGGACGGCGGCCCGTTCATCACGCTGCCGCTGGTCTTCACGAACGATCCCGTCACCGGCCGGCGCAACGTGGGGATGTACCGGATGCACGTCTACGACGAGACGACCACGGGGATGCACTGGCACGTCCACAAGGGGGGGGCGCAGCACTACCGCGGGTTCCGCAAAAGGAAGGAGCGCATGCCGGTGGCCGTCGCGCTGGGAGGCGACCCGGCCACCCTGTACGCCGCCACCGCCCCGCTGCCGGAGGACGTCGACGAGATGCTGTTCGCCGGTTTCCTTCGGAAGGAGCCGGTGGAGCTGGTCCGGTGCAGGACGTGCGATATCGAGGTCCCGGCCCACGCCGAGGTGATCCTGGAAGGATACGTCGATCCCGGCGAGCTGCGCGTCGAGGGGCCGTTCGGCGACCACACCGGGTACTACTCCCTCGCCGACCGGTACCCCGTCTTCCACCTGACGTGCGTCACGCGGCGCAGGGACCCGATCTACCCGGCGACGATCGTGGGGAAGCCGCCGATGGAGGACGTCTACCTCGGGAAGGCGACGGAGCGGATCTTCCTCCCGCTGCTGCGGAAGATCGTCCCCGAAGTGGCGGACATGAACCTCCCGATCGAGGGGATCTTCCACAACTTCGCATTCTTCTCCATCGACAAGCGGTACCCCGGCCACGCGCGGAAGGTGATGAGCGCCGTGTGGGGGCTGGGGCTGCTCATGTTCTCCAAGTTCGTCGTGATCTTCGACTCGGACGTGAACATCCAGGACCTCTCCGAGGTGCTCTGGCGGATCGGGAACAACGTGGACCCGCGGCGCGACGTGATGATCGTGGAGGGGCCGGTGGACGCCCTCGAGCACGCCTCCCCCCTCCCGCACTACGGCTCGAAGATGGGGATCGACGCCACCCGGAAGTGGGCCTCGGAAGGGTTTGCGCGCGAGTGGCCCGACGACATCCGGATGGCCGAGGAGATCGTCGCGCTCGTCAGCCGCCGGTGGAAGGAGTACGGTTTCTAGATGTTCCGGCGGATCGGGACGTACCTGGAGATGATCAAGGTGGCGCACACGGTATTCGCGCTGCCGTTCGCGCTGATGGGGGCGTTTCTGGCAGCCCGCGGCATGCCCGCGGCCAAGACGCTTTTCTACATTGTGCTGGCGATGGTCGGGGGGCGCAGCGCCGCGATGGGGTTCAACCGGGTGATCGATGCGGAGATCGATGCGCGGAATCCCCGCACGAAGGACCGGGCGATCCCCGCCGGGCAGGTGAGCAAGCCGATGGCGGCGGTGTTCATCTTCCTGTCGGTCCTCCTGCTCGAGCTGTCCGCCGCCAAGCTCAACCCCCTCTGCCTCAAGCTGTCGCCGATCCTCCTGCTGCTCCTGTTCTCCTACTCCTACACGAAACGGTTCACCTGGGCGTCCCACGTGGTGCTGGGGCTGTGCCTGGGGGCGGCGCCGCTGGCCGCCTGGATCGCGGTCACGGGCGCGTTCGACCCCCGCATCCTGGCCATCTCCTTCGCGGTCCTGTTCTGGGTGGCCGGGTTCGACGTCCTCTACGCCCTCCAGGACATCGAGTTCGATCGGAAGGAGGGGCTCCATTCCATCCCCCGCTTCCTGGGCGTGGGGAAATCTCTTTGGGTGGCGAGGGCCTTTCACTTCGCGATGGCGGGCCTGCTCCTGCTGGGATATCATAGTTTCGGGCTGGGCGGGTGGTATCTTGCCGGCTGGGGACTGTGCACCGGTGTGCTCGTGTACGAGCACGCGATCCTTTCGGAAGACGATCTGTCGAGGCTGAACGTCGCCTTCTTCAACTTGAACGGCATCGTCAGCATCGCGCTTTGCCTGTTCACCTACCTGGACCTGGCTTTGTAGAGCCTGCCGGACGGAGCAGGAACGGGAGATATTCCCATGAAGGTCCTTCTGGGCATCTCGGGGGCAAGCGGCGCCGTTTACGGCGTGCGCACGGGGACGGTCCTCCTTGCCGCGGGGGCCGAGCTGCACGTGCTGGTGACGAAGACCGCGTGGGAGATCCTTGCCGAGGAAATCCCCGGGGGCCCGCCGCCCGCGTCGCAGCAGGCCAGGCGGCTGTGGATCGCCCGGCTGCTGTCGGCTCCCCCGGGGAAATGCCGACTCCATCCCGAGGACGATTTCCGCATCCCGTTCGCATCCGGGTCGAACCCCCCCGACGCCGTGGTCATCGCTCCCTGCTCGATGGGGATGCTCGGCCGGATCGCGCACGGCGTCTCCACGTCGGTTCTCGAGCGGTGCGCCGACGTCGCGCTGAAGGAGAAAAGGCCCCTGGTGCTCGTCCCCCGGGAGACGCCGTTGTCCGCCATCCACCTGGAGAACATGCTGGCCCTGTCCCGCGCCGGGGCGGAAATCCTTCCCGCCTGCCCCGGCTTCTACCACCGCCCCTCCTCCGTGGAGGACCTGGTCGATTTCGTGGTATCCCGCGTGGTCTCCCGGCTCGGGGTGGATATCGCGCGGGTTCCGCGCTGGGGGGAAGCGGCGGAAAAGGAAACGAAGGGGAGGGAGAAGGCGGGGAGCGCGGGATCGTTGCGCCGTCTTCGCCGGCGCCGGTGAAGCAGGAGGAGGACCGATGAAGAAAATTCTGGTCGTGGACGACGAGGAGAACATCCGGGAGCTCTACCGGGATGAGCTGACCGAGGAAGGGTACCAGGTGGAGCTGGCCGAGAACGGGATCCGGGCGCTGGCGAAGTTCGAGTCGTTCCGCCCCGACCTCGTGACGCTCGACGTGATGATGCCCGGGATGGACGGGATCGAGGTGCTGCAGCGGATCCGCGAGAAGAACCCGTCGGTCCCCGTCCTCCTGCTGACGGCGTTCGGCGAATTCAAGCAGGACTTCCACACCTGGGCGTCGGACGCCTACATCGTGAAATC
Source organism: Deltaproteobacteria bacterium (assembly GCA_003105225.1). Taxonomy (GTDB): domain Bacteria; phylum Desulfobacterota; class Deferrimicrobia; order Deferrimicrobiales; family Deferrimicrobiaceae; genus FEB-35. The sequence continues at coordinate 11,024 of PQAK01000220.1, forward strand.
GGCCGACGTGACCGAGCTCAAGCAGACCGTGCGCCGTCTCCTGGGGAATCGATGACCGTTCTCTCGGTCCTCTACGAGGCGCTGCGGGGGAAGAAGCACACGACCGTGCCCCCGAGGGAGATTTCCCTGGCCGGGGCGCTGACGTCGGGGCTCTACGAAGTTTCCCAGGCGATGAGCACTCCCGCGGGGGACGTGCAGCGCAGCTTCGACCTGATCGTTTCCGCCTCGGCCTCCATCCTGCGCGTCGAGCGGTGCCTCCTGATGCTCAAGACGCCCGGCCAGGAATACCTGGTTCCCCGCTCGATCGCCGGGGTCCCGCGCGGAAGGCAGTTCGACAAGTACCGCCAGGAGATCCACGACAACGTGTTCGCCCAGATCCTCGAGGGCGGGGAGGGGATGATCATCTCCGAGGCGCGGCTGGGCCCGGAGCGGAAGCTCCTGCGGCTGATGCGCCGCCTCGATATCCGGGGGTTCCTCGCGGCGCCGGTCAAGGGGGACTCGGGCGTGGTGGGGATCCTGGCCGCCGCGACGCCGCTGGACGGGAGGCAGCTTTCCGACGCCGACCTGAAGCTGCTGTCGGTGATGGCGAACTTCGCCGCGGTGGCGCTCGAGAACGCCCACCTGGTGTCGCGCCTGGATCGGAAGGCCAGGAGGATCGCGGCGATCCTGGAGATCAGTCGGGCGCTCAACGAGGAGCACGATGCGTCCGTCCTCTTCCAGCTCATCGTCGACCGCGCGACGGAGCTGATGGGCGCATCCAGCGGCTCGGTGATCCTCATCGACAAGGAGTCGGGGGTCCTTCGCATCGAGGCGGAGCGGGGGCTCGGAGAGGGCGTCAAGGAGGCGATGCTGCTGCCGGTCGGCCAGGGAATCACCGGCTGGGTGGCCAAGGAGGGGAAGCCGGTCCTTGCCTCGGACGTCCGGCGGGATCCCCGGTACATCGAGGCGAATCCGAAGGTGCGGTCCGAGATGGCGGTCCCGATCCAGTGGAGGAACGAGGTGGTGGGGGTGCTGAACCTGGACCATTACGAGCCGGAAGCCTTCGCGGAGGAGGACCTGGAGCTGCTGGGCGCCTTCGGCAACGCCGCCGCGGTGGCCCTGAAAAATGCCCACGTCCTGGGGGAGGAAGGGGAGAAGGGCGCGTGATCCCCACGGTCCTGATCGCGCGTCCCTTGTGGCCCGTCCTGCGCCGGATCGCGCCGTTCCTGGCCGCAGAAGGATACCGCGTGGAGGAGGCTCCTTCCTGGTCGCGTCTCGTGGAGGCGCAGCTGTCCTGCCCGGAACTTGCGGGCGTTTTCCTGGGGGAGCACGGGGAGGTCGGCGAGGAGATCGTTCTCCTGCGCCGCTTCCGGCAGCGGGAGGGGGCGGCGGGAGTCCCGGCGATCCTGGTCGGCGGGATGAACGCGTTGCTGCGCGCTTCGAAGTTCCGGGCCGCGGGCGCGGACCTGGTGGTGCCGGCCGACCTCTCGCCGGAGATCCTGATGGAGAGGGCGGCGCCCCTGCTGCATTACGGCGCTCTCTACCAGTCCCTTTTCGGCTCCAACCGCGACCTGCGCGAGCGGGCCATGCTCGACGAGCTGACGGGATTGCCCGACCGGAGGCAATTTTCCCTGGAGGTCGCCCGCCACATCGAGATGGCCCGGCGCATCGGGCGGCCCCTGTCCTGCATCATTATGGACATCGACGATTTCAAGAAGGTCAACGAACGGTATGGGCACCCGGAAGGGGACAAGGTGATCCGCCAGATCGGGACCGTGGTTTCCCGGGCGAAACGGACGTACGACTCGGTTGCCCGGCTCGGCGGCGACGAGTTCGGGTGGCTGCTGGTGGACGCGGACCGGCAGCAGGCGATCCAGGCGGCGGACAGGATCCACGGCCTGGTGGGGGAGAGCGTGTTCGACGCGGCGCCCGACCCGATCCGGGTGACCGCCACGTTCGGCGTTTCCTCGGTGTCGCCGGGGATGGACCTGTCGGTGGACTACCTTGTGGGCAACGCCGACCGGGCGCTATACTGGGGCAAGGAAAGCGGGAAAAACAGGGTCCGGTTCTACCCGGCGATGAAGGCGAAAATCGATGCAGCGGCCGATTCTTACATATCCTGACCCCTTCCTGCAGAAAAAAGCGGCCCCCGTTTCCCTGGTGAACGACAGGATCCGGGAACTCGTCCGGGACATGTTCGAAACGATGCGCGCCGCCTCCGGGGTCGGGCTTGCCGCACCGCAGATCGGCGTCGGCAAACGCGTGATCGTCGTGGACGTTTCCGCCGTCGAAAAGGACATCGCCCCGCTGGCCCTCGTCAATCCCCGGATCGTCGAGAGCAGGGGGCTGGTGGTGGGGGTCGAAGGGTGCCTGAGCATCCCGGGCGTGGAAGGGGAAGTTCCCCGGGGCGAAGTGGTCCTGGTCAAGGCGCAAGATGACCAGGGCCGGCCGGTGCAGCTTACGGCCCGCGGCCTGCTGGCGCGCGCCCTGCAGCACGAGATCGATCATCTCGACGGGATCCTGTTCATCGACCGGATTCCCGCCGCGGCCGCTCCCGCGGGGCACTAGGGTAGTGGCCCGTCATCCGTAAATCCGTGGCCCCCTTCCGGGTGGTCTTCATGGGGACGCCGGCATTCGCCGTCCCGTCCCTGACCGCGGTCGCCGTTTCCGAAACCGTCACGCTGGTGGTGACCAATCCCGATCGCCCTTCCGGGCGCGGGCAGGCGCTGTCGATCCCCCCCGTGAAGGCGGAGGCGCAACGACTGGGATTGCCGGTCTTCCAGCCGGAAAAGGCGAAGCATCCCGACGCCGTCGCGCGGATCGCCGCCGAGACGCCCGACCTGATCGTCGTGGTGGCGTACGGCCACATCCTCCCGAAGTCGATCCTGGACATCCCCGCGCACGGGTGCGTGAACGTGCACGCATCCCTTCTCCCGAAATACCGGGGGGCCGCTCCCATCAACTGGGCCGTCGCCCGGGGAGAGCGGGTGACCGGGGTGACCATCATGAAAATGGACGTCGGGATGGACACCGGGCCGATGCTCCTCGCGCGGGAGATGCCGATCTCCGGCGAGGACACGGCCGGCACGCTGTTCGAAAAGCTTTCCCTCCTGGGCGCGGAGGCGCTTTCCGAAGCCCTTCGCGGGTTCCACGATGGGACGCTGTCGGAAACGCCGCAGGACGACCGCCTGGCGTCCTACGCCCCGATGCTGAAAAAAGAGCACGGACGGATCGACTGGTCCCGGCCCGCCGAGGAAGTGCGGAACCTGGTGCGCGCGATGACGCCGTGGCCCTCCGCCTGCACCTCCCACGAAGGAAAGACGCTCAAGATCCTCTCCGCGTCATTGTGCGAGGGGCGGGGAGAGCCGGGAGAGATCCTGGAGGTCGGCCGCGACGGGATCGTGGTCGCCTGCGGCGAGGGCGCGCTCGCGCTCGGCCGGGTCCAGCCGGAAGGGGGCAGGGAGATGCCCTCCAGGGACTATGCCCGGGGGCGCCGCATGATGAAGGGAGAGCGGTTATCCCGGTAAGGGATGCGGCGCTTGCGATCCTCGCCCGCGTGGACCGGGGGCGGGCGTACGCCGACATCCTTCTCGAGCGGGCGCTCCGCGAGGGGGGGTTCCCCGACCCCCGCGACCGGGCGCTTCTCACCGAACTGGTGATGGGCACGTTGCGGCGGCGCGGCGCCCTCGATCACGCCTTGTCTCCCTGCCTGTCCCGACCGCTGGAAAAGACCGACGCCCTGGTGCGCAACGCGCTGCGCCTGGGCGCCTACCAGCTTCTCCACACGCGCATCCCCGATCGTGTGGCGATTTTCGAGACCGTCGCGGCGGTGAAAAGCCTTCGCGGGGAGAAACCGGCCGGGCTGGTCAACGCGGTCCTGCGCGGGATCCTCCGGGCGGGGAAGACGCCGCCGCTCCCCGGGGACGCGCTGCTCCGGATGTCGGTCGAGCTCTCGGCGCCCCTCCCCCTGCTTGCCGCCCTCGTGCGTTCCCTCGGGGAGGAGGAGGTGGTCTCCTTCCTGAAAACTTCCCTGGAAAAACCGCCCTTCGACGTGCGCGCCAACACGCTCGTGGTATCCCGCGATGCGTTGATCGCGCGGCTCGCCGGGGCCGGCATGGAACCGTCCCCCTGCCGGTACGCGAGCGAAGGGATCCTCCTCGGAAAACCCGGGGGGGTCCACGCCGATCCCGGCTTCCGTTCGGGGGAATACCTCGTGATGGACGAGGGGGCGCAGCTGATCGCCCCGCTGCTCTCCCCCCGGGAGGGGGAGGAGGTGCTCGACGCCTGCGCGGCTCCCGGCGGAAAGACCACGCACCTTGCGGCGCTCTCCGGGGGGAAGGCCCGGATCCTGGCCGTGGAGGTCTCCGGGGGGCGCGAACGGGTGCTCCGGGAAACGGTGGCGCGCCTCCGGGCGGGCGGCATCGAAACCGCCGTGCACGATTTTTCCGCGGGGCCGCTGCCGGGCGCGGCGGGGCGGTTCGGCAAGATCCTCGTGGACGCCCCGTGCACGGGGATGGGCGTCATCGGGCGCAACCCCGACGCGAAGTGGAGGTTCGACCCGGCGGACCCGGGGAGGATGGCGGCGCTGCAACGCGCCATCCTGCGGAACGCCTGGGACTCGCTTTCCCCCGGCGGGCTGCTCGTCTACAGCACCTGCTCCCCGCTTCGGGAGGAGGACGAGGAGGTGGTCGAGGCATTCCGCCGCGAGACCGGCGCCGTTCCTGCGGGGAGAGCGTCCGCGAAAAACTGGCCGGGGCCCGCGGACGCCTGGACCAAGGAGGGCTTCCTGCGCCTTTCCCCCCACCGGCACGGCACCGACTACTTCTTCGCCGCATTGCTGCGGAAGGAGTAATAACCTCAGACGTAAATGATGTAGTGGCGTGAATCGATCCGGAGAGACCGGCGAAGCCGGCACCGCATGCAGCCCTGTAGTGGCGCCATCGCGCGCCATGCCGTGGTAGAATCGACCGCAACCGACCGGGAAGCGAGGTGCCTCATGGATTATTACATCGCGCCGTCGCTCCTCTCCGCCGACTTCGGCCGGCTCGCCGAGGAGGTTCGCGCGGTGGAGGAGGCGGGCGCCGACCTGCTCCACGTCGACGTCATGGACGGACGGTTCGTGCCCAACCTGACGATCGGCCCGCCGGTGGTGGCCGCGATCAAGCGGTGCGCCACGGTGCCGCTCGACGTCCACCTGATGATCCTCGAGCCGGAGAGGTACCTGGAGGCGTTCGCGGAGGCCGGCGCCGACGTCCTCACGGTGCACGCGGAAGCCACCCCCCACCTGCAGCGCGCGGTGGCCCGCATCCGCGAGCTGGGGAAGAAATCCGGGGTCGCCCTCAACCCCTCCACGTCCCTGTCGGCGGTCGAGTGGGTCCTTTCCGACGTCGACATGGTGCTCCTCATGACGGTGAATCCCGGGTTCGGCGGGCAGGCGTACCTCCCGGCGATGACGGGCAAGGTCGAGCTGCTGCGGTCGCAGCTTTCGCGGAGCGCGCTTCCGGTCGACATCCAGGTGGACGGAGGGATCAAGGCGGACAACGTCGCGGAAGTCGTCCGCGCCGGCGCGAACGTGATCGTTTCGGGATCGGGGATCTTCGGGACGAAGGACTACGGGAAAACGATCGCGTCGATGCGGCAGAACATCCGGAAGGCGGCTTCCACGACGGCGTAGGGTTCCCTGGAGCCGCCCGGATTCCAGGAGGGGTCGCTGTGCCAGCGTCCTATGTCGGTTTTCTGATCGTCGGCGCCTTCACCGGCGCCGTGTCCGGGATGTTCGGGATCGGCGGCGGCGTGTTCGTCATCCCGGCGATGGTCTACCTCTTCGGATTCAGCCAGAAGATGGCGACGGGCACTTCCCTGGCGATGCTCCTTCCCCCCATCGGCATCCTGGCGTTCCTGCAATTCTACAGGGCGGGGAGCGTCAACGTCGCGGCGGCGGTTCTCCTGGTCGTCGGATTCCTCGCCGGGTCCTGGCTCTCCGCGGGATACGCGGTCTCCCTGCCGGATCTGCTGCTCAAGCGGCTGTTCGGCGGACTGCTCATCGTAATGGGGGCGATCTACATATTGACGGCCCGGTGAGGCCGTTGGTAACATACCAGTTTCGCCGTCGGGATGTGGCTCAGCCTGGTAGAGCACCTGGTTCGGGACCAGGGGGTCGCTGGTTCAAATCCAGTCATCCCGACCATGGAGATCCCCGGGGGTCGCGGATTCCCGGTCCGCAGCCCCTTTTTCATTTCGATCCTGGATCCTTCCCGGATCGTAAAAGGAATCGATCTTTCTTCCCCGATGGAGACACCCGATCCGCGAAACCCCCATCTAACCCAGTATCGCAATCGCGCTTCCGCCATCCGCCTGTAAAGAGGGGTTGCATGACGGGTGGAGCCGGTTCGAGGGGGATTCCGTTTCGAACCCGACCCCCGGCCGCCGGAAAAGCAGGCCGGGGGAGAGAAGGAAGGGGGGACGTGATGGGAAATGCAGCTTCCATGGAAAAATTCAAGGCGGGCCTTCGGGGGGAACTCCTTCAACCCGGAAGCCCGGGGTACGATACCGCGCGCAAGGTGTACAACGCCATGATCGACCGGCGCCCGGCCCTGATCGCCCGATGCAAGGACGTGGCCGACGTGATCGCCTCCGTCCGTTTCGCCGGGGAGACGGGGATGCTGACGGCCGTTCGGGGCGGGGGGCACAATGCCGGGGGCCTGGGGATCTGCGACGACGGCCTGGTCATCGATCTTTCGTCGATGAACGGCGTCCGGGTGGACCCCTGGGCGAAAACCATCCGCGTCGAGGGCGGCTGCACCTGGGGCGGGGTGGACCACGCCTCCCATGCCTTCGGCTTGGCTACGCCCGCCGGGATCCTGTCGACCACCGGCGTCGGCGGTCTCACCCTGGGCGGGGGGCTGGGGCACCTGACGAGGAAGTGCGGCCTGACGATCGACAACCTGCTGGCGGCGGACATGGTGCTGGCGGACGGCCGATTCGTTACGGCCAGCGCGGAGCAGAACCCGGACCTGTTCTGGGCGGTCCGGGGAGGCGGGGGGAACTTCGGGATCGTCACCTCCTTCCTCTTCCGGGGCCATCCCGTCCACACGGTCCTTGCGGGACCCACCCTGTGGGAACTCGAACATGCGCCCGAGGTCCTGCAACGGTATCGCGATTTCATCAATACCGCCCCGGAAGAGATCAACGGCTTCTTCCTCTTTCTGTCCGTGCCGCCGGGACCTCCCTTCCCGGAGCCCCTCCACAACCGGAAGATGTGCGGCATCGTCTGGTGCTACGCCGGGCCGCCGGACCGGTTCGAGGAAACCTTCCGGCCCGTTCGCCGGTTTCCGCAACCGGCGTTCGATATGATCGGCCCGATGCCGTATCCGGCGCTGCAAAGCATGTTCGACGGCCTGTACCCGCCGGGCCAGCAGTGGTACTGGAAGGCGGATTTCATCAAGGAACTGGGCGACGAGGCCATCCGCCTGCACGTGGAGCATGGATCGAAACTTCCGACGCCGCAATCGACGATGCACCTCTACCCGGTCAACGGGGCCGCCCGCCGGGTGGAAGGAAACGCCACCGCCTGGAGCTATCGCGACGCCACGTGGGCCGAAGTCATCGTCGGGGTCGACCCGGATCCGTCGAACAACGAACGGATGACCCGGTGGGCGAACGCCTACTGGAACGCGCTGCACCCCCATTCGGCAGGCGGCGCGTACGTGAACTTCATGATGCACGACGAAGGGCAGGAGCGCGTCAAGGCGACCTACCGGGGTAATTACGAGCGCCTCGCAAAGGTCAAGGCCATGTACGACCCGGAGAATTTCTTCCGCGTGAACCAGAACATCCAGCCCGCCGGGAAAAAGAGCTCCCGGTCGGCCGCGTGACCATACAGCGCCATGGGAGCGGCTCCCGAACCGTTGCGCACCGAGGAATCGCCTGAAGTACCGGCCGAAGGTGCCACGCCCGGAGGTTCCGTTCCGGCGAAGAAGGGCGCCGTCGTAAAAGGCGTCCTCCTCGCGGTTTTCATCCTTGCCGCCGTCGCGGCGATCCGGTTCACTCCCGTCCTGGGCTACCTCACCCCGGAGGGACTGGGGCGCTTCCTTTCGATGGCCGGTTTCTGGGGGCCGGCGATTTTCATCCTGGCATACGCCGCCGGCGTCTGCCTCTTCATCCCCGGAACGCTGCTCACCACGCTGGGGGGAGCGATCTTCGGCGCCTACCGGGGGTTCGTCTACGTCTGGGTGGGCGCGATGCTGGGCGCCAGCGCCGCCTTCTGGATCGGCCGCACGCTGGGACGGGAGCTCGCGGCGTCCCTCGTCGGGGAAAAGCTGAAAAAATACGACGAGGCGATCGAACGCAACGGGTTCGCCACGGTTCTCTACCTGCGCCTGGTGTATTTCCCGTTCACGCCCTTGAACTTCGGCATGGGGCTGACCCGCGTGCGCTTCCGGGACTATTTCCTCGGCACGGCGCTCGGCATCGTGGTCGGAGTCTTCATCTTCACCTTCTTCGTGGGAGCGGTGCGGGACGTATGGGCGAGCGGCGACTGGAGCGGCTTGCTCGCCCCCAAGGTGCTGTTCTCCGTCGCCCTGTTCGTTTTCTCGTTCTTCATCCCGAAAATCATAAAGCGCATCAAAGGGGATTGAGGCCATGGAAGCGATCCGGAAACCCGTTCCCGTCCTGGGCAGGGTGCTTCCCGACGACGTCTACAACGCGGAGCTCGTCGCCAACGTTCATCCTCCCGATTGGGCGAATCCCGAGCCCGCGCCGCGCTACAACCTGGTGGTCGTCGGGGCGGGGACCGCAGGCCTCGTGACGGCGGCCGGCGCGGCGGGCCTGGGAGCACGGGTGGCGCTCGTGGAGCGGCACCTCCTCGGGGGCGACTGTCTGAACGTCGGGTGCGTGCCGTCCAAGTGCCTCATCCGTTCCTCCCGGGCCGCGCACGACATCCGGGACGCCGCCCGTTACGGCATCGGCTCCCGGGACGGGTTTGCCGCGGACTTTTCGGCCGTGATGGAGCGGATGCGCCGCTTGAGGGCGCGCATCAGCCACCATGACTCCGTGAAGCGGTTCTCGGGCCTGGGCGTGGACGTCTTCCTCGGCGATGCCCGGTTCTCCGGGCCGGACGCCGTGGAGGTCGACGGCAGGACCCTGCGGTTCGCCAAGGCCGTGATCGCCACCGGCGCGCGCGCCTTCGTCCCGCCCGTCGACGGCCTCGAAGAGGCCGGATTCCTGACCAACGAAACGGTGTTTTCCCTGACCGGCCTGCCGCGGCGGCTCCTCGTGCTCGGGGCGGGGCCGCTCGGATGCGAACTCGCCCAGGCGTTCCGGAGGTTCGGCTCGGAGGTGACGATCGTCGAACGGGGCCCGCGGTTCCTGTCGAGGGAGGACCCGGACGCGGCGGAGATCCTCCACCGCGCCTTCCGGGCGGACGGCATCGAGGTGGCGCTTTCCACCCGGATCGTCCATGTCCGCCGCTCGGAGAAAGGGAAGGTCGTGCGCATGAGCCGGGACGGCGTCGAATCCGAATGGACGGCCGACGAGATCCTGATCGGCGCCGGGAGGGTCCCGAACGTCGGGGGGATGGGGCTCGAGGAGGCGGGCGTGGCATACGACGAGCGGAACGGCGTCCATGTGAACGATTTCCTCCGGACGGACAATCCCCGGATCTATGCGGCGGGAGACGTCTGCCTCGAGCGGAAATTCACCCACACCGCCGATGCCGCCGCGCGGATCGTGATCCGGAATGCGCTGTTCGGGGGAAGGGCGCGGGCGAGCACCCTCATTGTTCCCTGGTGCACCTATACCGATCCGGAGATCGCCCACGTCGGCATGTACGAGCGGGAGGCCCAGGAGGCGGGGTTGCCGGTGGACACGTTCGTGCGCGAGTTGAAGGAGGTGGACCGGGCCGTCGCCGACGGGGAGGAGGAGGGGTTCGTCAAGGTCCACGTGCGGAAGGGGACCGACAAGATCCTGGGGGCGACCATCGTCGCCCGCCACGCGGGGGAGATGATCACCGAGATTTCCGTGGCGATCGCGGGCAGGGTCGGGCTGGGGGCCATCGCGAACGTGATCCATTCCTATCCGACCCAGGCCGAGGCGATCCGGCAGGCGGCCGATGCCTACAACCGGACGCGGCTGACCCCGTTCGCGAAGAAACTGCTGGGCGGGTGGCTGGCCTGGACGCGATAGGAACCGGGGCCGGCGGCGACCCTCAGGCGGCGCTGCCCGCGAGCAGCGCTACCGGAAAGAGACGGAAGACCTCGTTCATGAGGAGCGTCCTTCCCCCCTCCGCCGCGGAGGCGGAGATTTCCTCCCCGGTGAGCGCGTTGATCCACCGGCCGGGGGATCCCTCCGGGAGGAGAAGGCCCCCTTGCATCCCCCAGGCATCGGGACCCAGGGGAAATTCCCCCGGACCCACCAGGCGGGTCGCGAGCCGGGGGACGGCGGCGATGGTCCAGAATCCGCTGTGCTCCCGGGCGAAGGCGAGGACATGCTCCTTTTTCGCGCCGGAAACCGGCAGGGGGCGATAGGAACCGGAGAGAAACAGGTCCCGGTGCCGCTTCCGGAAGTTCAAGGCCTTGTACGTCAGGAAGAGCTTGATCCGTCCGTCCTCCCAGCGGGAGACGATCTCCCGGAGCAGCGTCGCCGCACCCCGGGATTCCCCGAGCTGCAGTTCGTTCAGCAGCAGCGCCCGCTTCCGGAAATCCACGGGCCGCCGGTTGTCGGGGTCCACCAGCGAAAAATCCCAGAGTTCCGTCCCCTGGTAGAAATCGGGCACCCCCGGGGAGGCGACCTTCAACAGGACCTGCGAGAGGCTGTTCAGCGCGCCGTAGGGGGCGATCTTCTTCTGGAAAAGGAGGAAATCCCCGGGGAACCGGTTTCCCCCCTTGTCCTCCAGGATGGAATCCACGAAGTCGCGGACGGCGGCTTCGTGGGGAGGGTTGGGGCGGTCCCACCGGGTGTAGACCTTGGCCTCCCGCACGGCCTTCACCAGGTACTCCTTCACTCTCTCCACGAATGACGGGATCTCGTTTTTTTCGAAGGGCCAGGCGCCCAGCAGGGTCTGGTAGACGAGGACTTCCTCGTTCCGGTCGGGAACGGGCCGGCCGCCGATCCTCCGTTTCTTCTCCCCGTTCCAGTGGCTCCACAGGAACAGGCATTTCTCCCACTCCCGGGGAAGCTCGGAGAGGACGTTGATGCGGGCGCGGACATCCTCGCTGCGCTTCGTGTCGTGGGTGGAAGTGGCGTTCATCCCGTGGGGGGTCCGGGCGAGGGCCGCTTCCTCCCGCCGGTGGAACTCGCCCGTCGCGATGCCGGGGGAGACCGGATCGCCGCCCACTTCGTTCGCCGAGACCAGCCGGTTGTAGACGTAGAGCGCGGTGTCCTCCAGCCCCTTCGCCAGGATCGGGCCGGTGAACTGCTGCCAGCGCATCAGGAACCGGAGACGTTCCTCCCGCTGCTCGCCGGACAGGGAAGCGGAAGGTTCCATCATCAGGACCCGGCCCAGGAATTCGTACACGGGAGCGCTCGCCTCCGCGCCCCGCCGCTGCGCCTCCCGGAGGGCCCTGCCGAGGCATCGCCGGTCGCGCGCGGAGAGGTCGTGCCCGCGAACGTAGGTCCGGTAGACGGGAAAGCACGCGGTCACTTCGATGAGCGCCTGGCGGATCTCCTTCCTCGGGAGGTCGCGGCCGTGCCGGTCCTGTTCGGCGATGCTTCCGAGGTGTTTCCCCAGCGCGTGCATCTCCCCCGCGAAATGCGTCTCCATCACGAGTTTCCTGCTCCGGTAGACCGCTTCCTCGAATTCCGTCTTCTCCCCGAGAAAGCGCGCGTAGATTTCGTCCAGCTCCCGCGCGCCGCGCGCGCTGACGAACACTCCGTTGGCCGTGTTCAGGAAATCGTACCCGGTGGTGCCGCACGCCGGCCATTCGGGAGGGAGCGTCTCCCCGCCCAGGAGGATCTTCTCCACGAGGATGTAAAATCCCGGGGATGCCGCCGCGTCGGCGCCCGCCGACGCGAGGATGCGGTCCCGCAGGGTGGCGAGATAGCCCAGGGGGTCGTAGAGCCCGTCGATGTGGTCCACCCGCAGGCCGGTGACCTTCCCGTCGGCGACGAGCCGCAGGACGAGCTCGTGCGACGCGTTGAACACCGCGAAATCCTCGACGCGCAGCCCGACCAGGTCGTTGATGGCGAAGAAGCGCCGGTAGTTGATCTCCTCGTTGGCGAGCCGCCAGAACGACAGCCAGTAATGCTGCTCCGACAGGAGGCGGTCCAGCGCCTCGAAGCTCTCCGGCTCCCCCCTGTGCCCGTTGGCGATCCGGAGGTTCTCCTCGACGAAGGACCGGATCTCGGGGCGGGTCCGGCACGATCGCCAGAGCGACTGCCGGATCGCTTCCTCTTCCCGGGCCCTCGCGGCCGCCGCGCCGGGGTCTCCCGCGGAGGCGTCCGGGAGATGCTCGATGGCTTCGATGAGGGACCAGAGTTCCCGGAACACGGGGGAGTCCGGGCCGAAGGTCTCCTCCAGCGTCTCGATCCGGTGGGACAGGATCCGAAGGTAGGAACGCACCGACAAGGGAAGTCTCGTGTCCCCGTAGCGGACGGCGAAGCCGTTCTTCTCGAGGTGCAGGGTCAGGTCCCGGCTTTCGAGCGCGTTCCCGTAAGGATCGCCGAGGATGGGAAGCAGGATCTTTTTTTCCAGAGCTTTCTTGGAGGAATGCCAGTCGATGTCGAAAAACGGCGCGTACGCGGAGCCGGGGCCGCTCTCCAGGACGTCCCTCCACCAGCGGTTTTCGCTGCTGGCGGCCATGTGATTCGGGACGATGTCCAGGAGAAGGCCCATCTCCGCCGCTTTCAGGGCACGGGCCAGCGCCTCGAATTCCTCCTCGGAGCCCAGGTCCGGGTTGAGCTTCGTGGGATCGGTCAGGTCGTAGCCGTGGGTGCTTCCCTTCCGCGCCTGGAACAGGGGGGACGCGTAGAGATCCGTGATCCCCAGCGCGCCCAGGTAGGGGAGAAGCTCCCGGCCGTCCTCGAAGCGGAACCGGCGGTTGAACTGGAGGCGGTAGGTGGCGATGGGGATCCTTCGGTGCGGCATGGCGTCACTCCTGCGCCACGCGGATGGAAAGCTTCTCGCCGAGGCTCGTGAATTGCCGCACCCACGCCGCGGCGCTCGCGTCCCCGTCGGCGGCCCACTGGAGGAACTTCGGGTAATCGGATTGCAGCATCCCGTAGAAGAGGTTCTGGGTCTTCCAGAAGGTCACCGGAAACGGCAGCGCGCGCCCCATTTCGACGACGGCGTCGAGATGCCGGAGCCGGGAAAGGTCGGAAGGAATCACGCGGAGGCGCTGCGCCATTCCCTCCACCGTTTTCGCGAGCGCATAGGCGAGCCCTTTCTCGTCGAGGGGGATCCCGGAGAAGGCGGCCTCCTCGAGCAGCCGGCGGATCCTCTCCAGGTCCGGCTCCTCCGCCTCGAAGGCCCTCCGCAGTCCGGCGCCGATGGCCAGTTCCGCCGCGAGAAAGAAGGACCGGGGAATCGGGTAGCCCACGTCCGACAGGAACCGCATGAGCGGCGCGTTCAACTCGTAGATCCGCCGGTACGCGGACAAGGCTTCGCCCTCGGAGGTTTCCAGCAGCATCCGCAGCACCTTGCGCAGGTGGTCCCGGAACAGGAATTTCAGGGAGTAGGCGTTTCCTCCGAAGATCCTGTCGACGGCGCGCAGGCTTTCCGGAAGATTGCCGCCTTGGAAGACGCCGGCGATCTCGCCGACGGCGGCATGGTAGGCTTCCTCCCCCCGGAATCCCCGGATGCCGCCGCTGACATTGTGGTCCCCGAGATGCAGCACCCCGAACGTGACCGCTTCGGACTCCCGGGTGACCAGGGAAGCGATCGTCGCCCTTCCCACGGCCAGCCTCGACTCTCCCGAATGCAGCAGGCGGAAGTCGTCGCGCCGCACCTCGTAGGCGAACAGCTCCGTCCGGTCCTCGTACTTCTCGAACAGGGAGCTTACGGCGTAATGGGCCCCGACCTTCTGCAGGTCCAGCATCGCGGGCCTCACGAATTTTTCGTAGATGTCCCGCCCGTCCCGGTGTTCCGGCAGGTTGCTCGCTGCCCGTTCGAGCCGCTCGAGGAAGCCGGGCTCCAGGCTGTCGCCCCCGAGCTCCCCCGCAAGCTGGAGGGATCTCCCGGCATATTGAAGCACCTGCACGGTTTCGAGGCCGGAGAGCTCGTCGAAGAACCAGCCGCAGCTGGTGTACATCAGCAGGGAGTGGCGCTGCATCTCCAGGAGCTTCAGGGCCGCCACCCGGTCGTCCTCCCTCAGGTTGGGCGCCCCCTGTTCGGTAAAGAAGTCATCCAGCCCGCCGTCGCGGTCCAGGATGACGTCCACGTAGGCGTTGCGGGCCTGCCAGGGGTCCTGNNGAAGAACCAGCCGCAGCTCGTGTGCATCAACTGGGCGTGCCGCTGGATCTCCAGCAGCTTCAATACCAGGGTTTCCTGCTTCTCCGTCAGCTTCCGCCTCGCATGTTTCCCGAGGAACGCCGCGACGCTGTCCGGAGAGCGGTCGAGGATGACCCCGATGTAATCGTCCCGGGCCGCCCACGGGTTCTTGAGGAACCTGCCCCCCGTCTCCTCGAAGCGGGCCGAGAGATCGTCCCTTAAGGCGTCCAGCGCCTCGCGGAGGGGGGAGCGCCACTCCTGGTTCCAGCCGGGATGCCCACCGGAATTGCACCCGCAGTTGCCGCGCCACCGTTCGATCCCGTGCACGCAGCTCCAGGAGGTGTTCTCGAGGATCTCCACCTCGTGGGTCGGGGGATGGAGTTCCAGGTACTCCCCGTAGATCGTGATGCGGGCAAGCCGTTCCGAATCGATGCGGTGCAGCGCATAGGAGAGGGCCATATCGCCCCATGCGCGGTGATGGCCGTACGTCTCCCCGTCGGTCGCGATGTGCACCAGGCGGGGCGAAGAGGCGTCTTCCGGAAAGCCGCCGAGGAGCCTTCCGGCAAGCTTCTCCCCGCTCTCCAGGAGATCCTCGAACGCGACCGCCCTGGATATGGGACCGTCGTAGAAGAACAGGAAGAGTTTCCGCCCGGACGGCAGCCGCAGTTCGTAGGGCATGGCGGGGTCGATCCGGCCGCCGCTCGCATCCTGCCATTCGCGGCTGCCCTTCCTGCGCACCCTGCCGGCCTGGTGGGGAGCCAGGATCGTGTAGCGGATCCCCAGCTTGTTCAGGATCTCCAGCGATTCGAGGTCCACCGCGGTCTCGGGCAGCCACATCCCTTCCGGCTTCCGGCCGAAGCGGCGCTCGAAGTCCCGGATCCCCCAAAGGATCTGGGTATGCTTGTCGCGCCGGTTCGCCAGCGGGAGAATGACGTGGTTGTAGGCCTGCGCGATGGCGGAGCCGTGGCCGGAGAAGGTCTTGCGGCTTTCATGGTCCGCCGCAAGGATTGCCTGGTAGACATCCGGCTCCCGCTCCTCCAGCCAGGAAAGGAGGGTGGGGCCGAAGTTGAAGCTGATCCTCTTGTAGTTATTGACGATCCTCTCGATCCTGCCGTCGCCGTTCAGGATGCGCGAGGCGGTATTGGGCGCGTAGCATTCCGCCGTCACCCGCTCGTTCCAATCGTGGTAGGGATATGCGGAATCCTGCAGTTCCACGCTCTCCAGCCAGGGATTCTCCCTTGGGGGCTGGTAGAAATGACCGTGGATGCAGATGCAGCGATCCATCGCCGCGGGGATCTCCTATGCTATTGAGAGGAGGATGAAGGATTTAGGTTTCAGGGAAATGGATGCTATTTCCTGCACGTCCAGCTTCGCGGGGATCGTTCCGCCGTCCCCTCCCCACCGCTTGTCCGCGGAATCCAGCAGCTTCTTCCATTTTCCCGGCCGGAGCGGCACATCGAGGGAGACCGTCGAATCGCCGAAATGATACGCCGCGGCCGCCTGGGCCGGGCCGTTCCACCGCCGCACGAAAAGGGCCTTTTCCCTGCCGCAAACGGTAACCTCCATGTCTTCCTTGCTCAGGCGGGAAAGGGCGGGGTGCTCTTTCCGGAGGCGGATCAGCTCTCGGTGGAGCTCCCGCAGGATCCGGTGCCGTCCCCGGGTTGCAAGGGAAGGGTTCGGTTTGGCGAGCAGGAAGGTGGATTCGTCCTGCGGGTCGCGGGGCTCCCCCTCCCAACGAAACGCGGCGAATTCCTCCTTCCTCCCGCTCCGCACCGCCTCGACGAGGGCCGCGTCCGAATGGCTGATGAAATACGGAAACGGCGCTTCTTCCCCGTACTCCTCGCCCATGAAAAGAAGCGGGAGGAACGGGGACAGGAGCACGACGCCAGCGGCGAGCTTCAACGCGTCGAAGGAGACGAGCCGGCTCAGGCGCTCCCCGTCCATCCGGTTGCCGACCTGGTCGTGGTTCTGGGAAAAGACCACCAGCCGCCGGGCCGGCACCGCGCGGGAGGAGCCGCCGTGGCGGCGCTTCCGGTATTCCGAATATTGCCCGGAGTAGACGAACCCCTCGGTGTGCGCCTTGGCGAGGTCCTCGAGGCTTCCGAAATCCCGGTAATACCCTTGCCGCTCCCCCGTCAGCAGCGCATGCAGCGCGTGGTGGAAGTCGTCGTTCCACTGGGCGTCCAGGCCGTATCCCCCCGTTTCCTTCGGGGAGACCGCCCGCGCGTCGTTCAGGTCGCTTTCCGGGATCAGGTGGAGGATCCGGTTCTCGCGGGCCGCCAGGGCGCGGACCGCATCGGCCAGCTCCGCGAGAAACGGGCAGGCGCTGAAATCCAGGATGCCGTGGATGGCGTCGATGCGCAGGGCGTCGATCCGGAGACCGGAGAGCCAGTACAACGCGCTCTCGATGAAGTACCTTCGCACCTCGTCGCTGCACGGGCCGTCGAAGTTGACGGCGTCGCCCCAAGGGGTCTTGTACCGGTCGGTGAAATAGGGGCCGAAATCCCCCAGGTAATTCCCCTCGGGTCCCAGGTGGTTGTAGACCACGTCCAGAACGACGGCCAGCCCCCGGACGTGGCAGGCGTCGACGAGCCGCGCCAGCCCCTGCGGGCCGCCGTAACTGTTCTGCGCGGCAAAGGGGTAGGTCCCGTCGTATCCCCAGTTCCTGCCGCCGGGGAACTGGGCGACGGGCATGACCTCGACCGCCGTGATCCCGAGGTCTTTGAGGGAGTCCAGGCGCGGGATGACGGCATCGAAGGTTCCCTCGGGCGTGAACGTCCCGACATGGATTTCATGGAAGATGCAGGTTTCCAGGGGGATTCCGGGCCAATCCGGCGCGCTCCACCGGAAGGCGCCGGGATCCACCACCCGGGAAGGCCCGTGAACCCCTTCCGGCTGGCAGCGGGAGGCGGGATCGGGGCGCTCCTTCTTCCCGTCCAGCCGATAGAGGTAGAGGCACCCCGGGAAGACGTTCTCCGCCACCCCGTGATGGTATCCGAAGGAATCCCGCGCCAGCGGGACTGCCCGCTCCGCCGGCGAGACGATCCGCACCTCGATGTTTCGGACCCGGGGGGCGTACACGAGGAACCGGCAGCGGCCGCCTTCCAGGCAGGACGCGCCCAGCCCCGCATCCCGGTGGGGTCCCCTCCGTCCCGTGGACAAGATCCGTCCCTTCCGCGCCGGATTCACGGGCCCGCGGATTGGCGTCGCGCCTTGTTGGCGGGTTCAGGCCCGGGGTTCACCGCGTGCGGGAGGTGAAGAAATCCTCCCCCTCCCACGCCATGCTGTCCACGCGCATCTCCGAGAGGATCTCGAACTCCCCGTCGAATTCGAAGACGGCCATGCACCGGTCGTCCGCGTCGAGAAAACGGACCCAGTAGCGGTCCTGCCCGAGAATGCCGCCGTCGATCGTCCAGACTTCCGGGACATCCATCATCCATTTGGAAAAAATCTTTTTCAGAGGATATGCCGTACCCTTGACGACGATCGCGGCCCCGCCGGACCCGACCTCGCCGTACCGATCCTCCATCCGTTTTCTCCCGGGAAAATCCACGACGGCACCCTCGATCGTTGTGAAGAAGAGTCCATCGTTCTTCTTATCCATAATAGTAAGATGTTCCTCCGGGAGGAATTGTCCCATCGGAGCCGCCGGGGATTCGATACTACCGAACGAAAAAGGAATCTCAGGTAAGGAGGACGAAATCCCGATGAATCCCTTCGAAGTGAAGGACTGCGCCCTGCTCATCCGGATGAGCGGGCTTCCCCCCGCGGTGAACCTGCGGGAATTGCGGGAACGGATCGCCGCATGCGGCGAAAACGTGCTGTACCACCATTTCTGCGAAACCACGCTCCGGCCGACGTTCGACGATCCCGATTACCGGAACGACTTCGCGGTCTGGTCGAAGCTCTACCTGGGCGACCGCGTGCTGGCGGAACGGCTGGGGATCCTCGACCCGTACGCCTCGGATAGCATGGAGGAGCTTCGGGCGGCCGTCCTGGACATCATCGACGACCGGCTTGCGGAACTGACCATGGTCCCCTGGGTCCGGCCCGGCGACGAATTCCTCTTCAAGGAAGCGACGACCGTGGTCTTCGATACCGGCGAACGGATCCACCATCCGCGGGACCTGGCCCCGGCCATCGGGAGGATGACCAACGGGAGCGTTTACTATCATTTCCTGGAGGCCCTGCGGCGTCCCCCGATCGGCAAGGACGATTTTTCGGCGTGGCTCCTGGAGGGGGGAGAGGAGTACGCGTCCTACCTGGTTTCCCTGGGATCCATCGATATCCAGTTCCACAGCCTCGCGCACCTGCGAAAGGAGCTGGTGGCGGCGCTTGCGCAGGCGGGCGTAGGGAAATGAGCCCGCTCCTTTCCGCCTACGAGGCGATCGCAGGGTCCTCCGCATTGACCCAGCTGCGGCGTCTCGGGGAAAAACTCGCGGGCCTCCGCGTCGTCCACGTGAATTCCACCCGGGAGGGCGGCGGCGTGGCGGAGATCCTGGAATGGATGGTCCCCCTCATGCGGGACGTGGGGGTGGACGCCTCCTGGGAGGTGATCCACGGGACGCCCCGGTTCTTCGAGATCACCAAGGCGATCCACAACGGCCTGCAGGGGAAGGCGGTCGATCTTCCGAAGAAGGACTGGAGGATCTACCAGGACGTCAACGAGGAGAACGCCCAAAGGCTCCGGCCCCTGCTGGAGGAGGCCGACATCGTCATTATCCACGATCCCCAGCCGGCCCACCTGCTGAAGCTCTGTCCCAACCGGAAGGGGAAATGGATCTGGCGGGCCCACATCGACATCAGCCGGCCGTTCCGGCCCGTCTGGAAGGTGCTGCGCACGATCGTGGACAAGTACGACGCGAGCATCTTCTCGATGACGGAATTCGCCCAGCCCCTGCCGCACCCGCAGTTCCTGGTCCCCCCGAGCATCGACCCGCTGAGCGAAAAAAACCGCGAGCTGGGGCCGGAGGAGATCGCGGGCGCGCGGACCGAATTCGGGATCGACCCGGAGCGGCCGCTGCTCGTCCAGGTCTCGCGGTTCGACCGGTTCAAGGATCCGATCGGGGTGATCCAGGCGTCCCGCCTCGTCCGCAAGGTGATCCCCGTGCAGCTCGTCCTGGCCGGGGGCGGCGCCACGGACGACCCGGAAGGAAAGGCGGTCCTCGAGGACGTGATGGAGGCGGCGGAGGGGGCGCCCGACATCCACGTCCTTCTCCTTCCATCGGGCGCCCACACGACGATCAACGCTCTCCAGCGCATGGCGGACATCGTCCTGCAGAAATCCACCCGCGAGGGGTTCGGCCTGACGGTCACGGAAGGGTTATGGAAAGGAAAGCCCGTCATCGGAGGGGACGTGGGGGGGATCCGCCTCCAGGTGGTGAACTATCACACCGGGTTCCTGGTCAACACGCCCGAGGGGGCCGCGCATCGCATCCGATATCTGCTGCGCCATCACGATCGGGCGGCGGAGATGGGGCGCATCGGACGCGAGTTCGTCAGGGAGAATTTCCTGTTGACCCGTCATCTCCGGGATTACCTCACTCTGATCCTGGCGATCCGGAGCGGCAGGGAAGAGCGGGTCGTATTCGTTTAACCCCGGTCCGGTTTACCGCAAGGATCTCCCGAATAATTAACGCAACATTTCCCCCCGAGGGACATCTTACCCACGACTTTTTTTGGAACCTGTTGATCGCCTCTGTTGAATTGTATTGAAAAACATATAGTTGTTCGTTGTTTCCACCGCTGGCGACATGGCTGCGATCGATCTCACCGGTCCCGTCTCGGAGAGGAGAATCGACGATGCCTGACACCAAGGGATTGAATCCGTCCAGGCGAACCTTCCTGAAAGGAACCGCCGGCGCGGCAGCCGGCACCGTTTTCGCCGAGCTTGCCGGCCTGGGACTCGACGTGCGCGCGTTCGCGGCGAAGGCGGGGGACGTGCCGATCAAGCGCGGGAAGGAGGTCCCGAGCATCTGCCCGTACTGCGCCGTCGGCTGCGGGCAGATCGTCATGGTAGAGGACGGCACGGGAAAAATCCTCGATATCCAGGGGAACCCGGATTCCCCGATCAGCCAGGGAACCCTGTGCCCCAAGGGGGCGGCCACCTACCAGCTTGCCGTAAACCCCCTGCGCTGGACGAAGGTCAAGTACCGCGCCCCGGGCAGCGACCGTTGGGAGGACAAGCCCCTCGACTGGGCGATGGAGCGCATCGCGCAGCTCGTCAGGAAGACCCGCGACGCCGAATTCAACGAGTTCCAGGAGATGCCCGACGGCAAGGGGGGCGCGGTCCGCAAGCGCGTGATGAACACCTACGCCGTCGCGTCGCTCGGCGGCGCCACGATGGACAACGAATGGAACTACGTCCATCAGAAGCTCATGCACGCGCTGGGGGTCGTGTACGTCGAAAACCAGGCGCGGATATGACACTCCTCCACGGTCCCCGGTCTGGGGGTCTCCTTCGGTAGAGGCGGTTCCACCACCTTCCCGCGCGACCTCGTCCATTCCGACGCGGTCATGATCATGGGTTCCAACATGGCGGAATGCCATCCGGTCGCCTTCCGCTGGCCGCTCAAGGCCAAAACGGAGCACGGCGCCGTCCTGATGCACGTCGACCCGCGCTTCACGCGCACGTCCGCCATGTGCGACGTCCACGCCCCCATACGGGCCGGCACCGACATCGTGTTCCTGGGCGCGATCATCAACCACGTGATCCACAGCAAGCGCTGGAACACCGATCCGTTCTTCCGTCAGTACGTGGTCAACTACACGAACGCGGCGACGCTGATCTCCCCGGAATTCAAGGACACCGAGGACCTGGACGGGGTCTACTCCGGCCTGTCCCCCGACGGGAAGGCCTACGCCAACGCCACGTGGGCGTACCAGCGCGAAACGCCTCCCGCCCCCGCGGTCAAGACGGCTGCGACCTATACCGACCTCCTGCTGCAGAAGGTTCCGGGGCGCCCCAAGACGGACCCGACGCTCCGGAATCCGCGCACCGTCTTCCGGATCCTGGAACGGCACTACTCCCGCTACACGCCCGAGATGGTGGAAAAGATCTGCGGATGCCCGAAGGAAACGTTCCTGAAGGTGGCCGAGACGCTGCTTTCCAACTCCGGCGCGGACCGGACGTCGAACATCACGTACGCCGTGGGGTGGACGCAGCACACGGTGGGCGTGCAGATCATCCGCACCGCGGCCGTCCTGCAGGCCCTGCTCGGCAACATCGGGCGGCCCGGGGGAGGGGTGCTCGCCCTCCGGGGACACGCCACGATCCAGGGATCGACCGACATCGCCACCCTGTATCACTCCCTTCCCGGCTACCTGAACATGCCGGACGCCCGCAAGGCGCACGATACGCTCAAGGATTTCATCCTCACCGAGGCGGTTCCGCTGTCCACGAGCTACTGGGGGAACTACCCGAAGTTCGCCGTCTCCTATTTCAAGGCGCAGTTCGGCGATGCGGCGACGAAGGAAAACGATTACGGGTACGACTACCATCCCAAGATCACCGGCGACCACTCCCACATGCCGATGTTCGTCGACATGGCGGCGGGAAAGATCAAGGGGCTCCTGGTGATGGGACAGAACCCCGCCGTGGGGGGCCAGAACGCCCGCTTCCAGCGCAAGGCGCTGGCGAAGCTCGACTGGATGGTGGTGCGCGACTTCTTCGAGACGGAAACTTCAGCCTTCTGGCGCAACTCCCCCGAGATCCGGTCGGGGGAGCTCAAAGCCTCCGAAATCAAAACAGAGGTCTTTTTCCTCCCCGCCGCCGCGCTTCCCGAGATGGAAGGGACCTTCACCAATACCCAGCGGCTGATCCAGGCCCACGACAAGGCCGTCGACCCGCCCGATGACGCGCGCAGCGACACCTGGTTCAGTTTCCACCTGGGGCGCAGGCTCAAGGAGCTCTACAAGGATTCGGCAAGCCCCCGCGACTGGGCGATGCGGAACCTCTTGTGGGACTACGGGCCGGACGCGGCGGAGGTGGCGGGATTCCGGATCAAGGACGAGCCTTCGGCATACAAGATCCTGAAGGAGATCAACGGCTACGGCTGGGAGGACCGCAAGCCGCTTCCCACCTTCGCCGTCCTCAAGGAGGACGGATCCACCGCCTGCGGCGCCTGGATCTACACCGGGGTGATCCCCGAGGAGGGGAAGAACCGGGCGAAGTCCCGCAAGGGGGACGACTGGATCTCCCCGAACTGGGGATTCGCATGGCCGGCGAACCGCCACATCATGTACAACCGGGCATCCGCGGATCCTTCGGGAAAGCCGTGGTCCGAAAAGAAGAAGCTGGTGTATTGGGATCCCGCGGCCGACAGCGGGACGAAGGATCCGGGCGGCAAACCGGTCCTCGGGAAGTGGGTCGCCCCCTCCGGCGAGGGGATCGACTTCATGCCCACGAAAGCGCCGGCGTTCAAGGGGAAGGACAACGGGATCGGCTTCGACTGGCTTTCCGGCAACGACGCCTTCATCATGCGGTCGGACGGCAAGGCGTGGCTGTTCGCCCCGGCGGGGCTCGTGGACGGCCCGCTTCCCGCCCATTACGAGCCGTACGAATCCCCGGTGAACAACCCCCTCTACCGGCAGCAGGCCAATCCCGTGGCCAAGGTGTGGAAGGTGGAGGGGAACGCCTACCACAAGGTGGCCGATCCCGCCTACCCGATCGTCATCTCCACCTACCGGCTCACCGAGCATCACCTGAGCGGGACGATGAGCCGCTGGCTCCCGTGGCTCGCGGAGCTGATGCCCGAGCTCTTCTGCGAAATCTCGCCGGAGCTCGCCTCGGAGAAGGGGATCGCGAACGGCGGGACCGTCACGATCCGGACGGCCCGCGGCGAGGTCGAGGCGCGGGCGCTCGTGACGCGGCGGATGCGCCCCTTCCTGGTCGACGGGAAGACGGTCCACGAGATCGGACTGCCGTGGCACTGGGGATGGCAGGGGACCGCCCGGGGCGACATCGTGAACAACTTGAGCGCCCTGGTGGGGGACCCCAACGTCTCGATCCACGAAGGGAAGGTCTTTACCTGCGACCTTCGCGCGGGGAAGAAGGGAGGTCGGGGCTAAATGCCGAAAGGGATGTTCGTCGATACGTCCATCTGCACCGGGTGCAAGGCCTGCCAGGTGGCGTGCAAGGAGTGGAACGGCCTTCCCCACGAGCCGGGCCATTTCCGGTTCGATCCCGTGGAGAAGCGCCCGGTCGCCGTCAATTTCACGGGCGACTCCTACGACAATACCGGCGACCTGAGCGCCGCCGACTGGCGGCACGTCCGCTTCATCGAGCAGTTCAGCGAGGACCGGGCCCGGTCCCGGGCGCGGTGGCTTTTTTCCAGCGATTCCTGCAAGCATTGCAACGACGCGGGCTGCCTGAACGCCTGCCCCACCGGCGCCATCGTCCGCACCGACCTGGGAAACGTGACCGTCCAGCAGGACGTCTGCATCGGCTGCAAGTACTGCATCCCCTCCTGCCCGTACGGGGTGATTTCCCTGAGCGAGGCCAGCGGCACCGTCCGCAAATGCACGCTGTGCAACGACCGCATCCACAACGGGCTGGGCACCGCCTGCGCGAAGGCGTGCCCGACGGGGTCGATCTCCTTCGGCGAGGTCGCCGGCCTCAAGGCCGCCGCCGACAGGCGGCTCGCGCAGCTGAAGGGCCTGGGCCACGCGGATGCGAATCTCTACGGGTACAAGGAGGCGGGCGGCCTCAACGTGTTCTACCTGTTCCTGGACCGGCCGCAGGTGTACGGCCAGCCGGAGACGGTGGTCGTGCCGCAGAAGCGGCTGCCGGTATCGTCGGCGGTGACCGTGGTCGGGGCCCTGGCGCTGGGGGCGGCCGCGATGGTGAGCTTCCGCGAGCGCGGATCCCGGGAGGAAGACGAGGAGGTGAAGAAATGAATCCCGAAGTCCACGTCCCGGGCTGGGAGTGGTACTACGTCGCGATGTATTTCTTCATCGGCGGCGTGTCCGCGGGGGCCTATTTCATCGGCTCGCTGGCGGAGCTGTTCGGCGGCGAGAGGCACCGCGAGATCAGCCGCACCGGCTTCTATATCGCCTTTCCGCTGATCCTTCTGACCCCGCCCCTCCTGATCGCCGATCTCGGGCGGCCGGAGCGTTTCTGGCACCTGCTCTTCCACGCGAAAAGCGGCTTCCCCTACCTGAATTTCCAGTCGCCCCTCTCGGTCGGCTCCTGGGCGCTCCTTCTCTTCGGGGCGATGGCGTTCCTCTCCTTCATCGACAACCTGGTAGCGGAAGGAAGGCTGCAAAGCGTGCCGTTCGCCCGGGCGTACAGCCGCATGCCGCGGAAATGGTACGCGGTCGTGGGATCGCTCGCCGGCTTTTTCGTGGCCGGGTACACCGGCGTGATCCTCAACGTGACGGCCCGCCCGTTCTGGGCCGCGACCGATCCCCTGATCGGCGCGCTGTTTATCGCATCCGGCGCATCGACCGGGGCGGCGGCCATCTACCTGGTGATGGCATGGCGAAAAAAGATCGCGGCTGCGGGGCTGCCCGGGCTCGACCGCTTCGACCGGCTCGCCAAGGTCCTCGAGCTCGTCCTGGCGGTCGCCGTCGTCCTCCTCGCGGGACGGTGGGCGGCGCCCCTGTTGCGGGGATCTTCCGCGGTGATGTTCTGGGGCGGCGCCGTCCTGCTCGGGACGCTGGTCCCGCTGGCGGCGGGCTGGTACCTCCCCCGCGCCGCCGAAGGGGCTGCGCTTCCCGAAAGATGGGCGACCGTTTTGGCGGTCCTGGTGCTGGTGGGCGGGGCCCTTCTCCGCATCAGCCTGGTGCATGCCGGGCAGGTGCAATGACCGGGCCGGACGATCCGCTGGAGCGGCGGCTGCTCGCCCTGGCGAAGGAGCGGCCCGATCTTCGCGAGGCGGTCGAAGCGTACCGGGTCACCCTTCCCGTTCTGCGGGACGCGGCCCCGATAGCGGCGCCGGTCGCCCTGGACGGGAAACAGGTGCGGGAGAAGATTTCCAGGGGCGAACCGGTCCTTGGCGGCTGCACGCTCCGTTTCGACCGCCGCGCCTCACGGGAGCTGATGCTTCGCCTTGCCCGGGGGCTGTTCGGGGCGGGAGTGAAGGGCATGTCCCGGATCCGGCGCGCCCTCGAGGAAGATCGCCTGGTCCCCGCCGAGCTCCTTCGGCACGCCGTGAAGGGGAATTACCCGTTCGTCGCAAAGCGCGCCGAAGCGCAGGTGCTGGCTCCGGCGCTCTTGTGGACGCTTGCGCAATACGCCCTGAAACCCGCCCTCCGGTCCTGGTGCAGGGAGATTGCGCCCCTGGTCCGCTTCGCAGGCGCATGGGAGAGATCGGACTGCTATGTGTGCGGCGCCCCCGCCTCTCTCTGCGAATTGCAGGGAAACGAGCAGGCCGGGCACCTGCGCTGCGGCCAATGCGGCGCGGACTGGCCGACCCGCAGGCTACGGTGCATTTATTGCGGGAACGAGGACACGGAATCCCTGGGCGTCCTTTATCCCGAGGGCAGGCGCGACAGCGTCCGTGTGGAGGTATGCGACGCCTGCCGGGGCTATTTCAAGGTCATCGCCACCTTTGCCCCCTCCTCGCCCGAGGAGCTCGCGATCGAGGATCTGTCGACCTTGTACCTGGACGGTTACGCGCAGGGACGGGGCTATCGTCGTCCCACGGCATGAGCGTACCGGAAGGGGGGGCACCCGCGGGTTCGACAGCTTCCCTGCCCGGAATTCCTGAATATTTTTAGCAACATTTTCCCCGAAGGCGACATCTTAACCACGCAATTCGCGGAGGCGCGCGATCGTCTCTGTTTTTTTACCTTGGAAAACATATGCTTGGCTGCGGTTTCGACCGCCGCCGGTCACGGCCGCTAAGATCCCGCAGGATCCATCCCGCCCTACATATTCTGTATAATTGAGGGGCGGTTTCCGTCCTTCGCCGGGAACGGGCGGCGGAAGCGATGCGCCGACAAGGGGGAGCGATAGAACCATGAACCGCCGCACGTTCAACGAGGAGCTCGTTTCGTCGCTGCCGATCCTTCCCGCCGAACGGGAGGCGCTTCTCCCCCTGGCGCGCACGGAAGGCCCTGCGTTTCCCAAGGGGCTGATCGCCCGGGGGTTGTTGACGCCCGAAGCCCTGCGGAAGGCCTACGAGAGTGCCTGCGGCATCCCGTCGTTCCGGCGCGACGCCGCCGACGTCCGGCAGGTCCCGCCCGACCTTCTCCCCTTGCCGTTCCTGCGCGCCCGGATGATCGTGCCGGTCGACCTTACGGACGGCACCCTGATCGTCGCGATGGCGGACCCCCTGGACATGGACGGTCGCGAGGCGGTCGCCAAGGCGACGGGCCGGCGGGTCGAGGTGCAGGTGGGGACCGACGAGGAGATCCGGGAGGCGATCGAGAAGGTATACGGCGAGGGATCCTCCTCCATGGAGCGGCTGGTGGAGCAGGTGGGGGAGGAGGGCGAGGAGCGGACCGGGGACGAGCGCGTGGAGCGCCTGATCGGCGCGGCCTCCGAGGCTCCCATCATACGGCTGGTGAATTATATCCTCGCCCGGGGGATCGAGCGCGGGGCGAGCGACATCCACCTGGAGCCGTACGAAAAAACCCTCCGCGTCCGGTACCGGATCGACGGCATCCTGGAGGACGTGGAGTCGCCCCCCAAGCGGCTCCAGACGGCGATGATCTCGCGGATCAAGATCATGGCCCGGCTGAACATCGCGGAAAGCCGCCTGCCCCAGGACGGGCGGGTGAAGCTTCGGATCGGGGGGAAGGAGATCGACTTCCGCGTCTCCACCGTTCCCACCCTGTTCGGGGAGAGCGTCGTCATCCGGATCCTGGACCAGTCGAGCGTTCCGCTGAACCTGGAGCGGCTGGGATTCCCCCCGGTGACGCTTTCCCGGTTTCGCCAGATGATGGCCGTCCCGCACGGGATGATCCTCGTGACCGGTCCGACGGGAAGCGGGAAAACGACGACGCTCTACGGGACCCTCCAGGAGATCCGCTCCGAAGCCCGGAAGATCATCACGATCGAGGACCCGGTCGAGTACCAGATCCCCGGAGTGAACCAGATCCAGGTGAAGCCGCAGATCGGGCTTACCTTCGCATCCGGGCTGCGTTCCATCGTGCGGCAGGACCCCGACGTCATCCTGGTGGGGGAAATCCGCGACCGGGAGACCGCGGAGATCGCCATCCACTCCGCGCTGACGGGGCACCTGGTGCTGTCCACCCTCCACACCAACGATGCCGCGGGGGCCATCACCCGCCTGATGGAGATGGGCGTGGAGGAATACCTCCTTCCCTCGTCGCTCATCGGCGTTCTCGCGCAGCGTCTCGTGAGGACGGTATGCGAGAAATGCTCCGCGCCGAGGGAGATCTCCCCGGCCTACCGCGAGGAGATCCTGAGGGAGACGGGATTCGCGGCGGAGGGGGACCTGCGCACCGGGAAGGGGTGCGAGGCCTGCGGAGGGACCGGGTACCGGGGGCGGATGGGGATCTTCGAGCTGCTGCCGGTCGACGGGGAGATCAAGGACCTGATCCTCGCGCGCGCCGACTCCGGTGCGATCCGGGAGCGCGCCGTCGCACGCGGGATGGCGCTGCTCCGGGAGGACGGCTGGGACAAGACGCGGCGCGGGATCACCACGATCGAAGAGGTGCTCCGGGTGACGAGCGGCGGATGATGCCGACGGTCCCGGCGGCGTAAAGGGGACGGGGATGGCCGTGTTCGGGTACCGTGCATCCGACCGGGAGGGCCGCGTATCGGAAGGGATGGTCGAGGCGGCCGAGGAGCGGGGAGCCGCCGAACGGCTTCGGGAGATGGGTTTCCTGCCGATCCGCGTCTGGCCTGCCGCCTCCCCGGCCGGGAAAGCGGCCGCGGCATCCCCCCGGGGATTCGGGAGGAGGGGCGCAAAAAAGGATCTGGTCCCGTTCCTCCAGGGGCTGCGGACCCTGCTGGTCGCCGGGGTTCCCGTGGACCGCAGTCTGGAAATGCTCGCCGGCCTGTTCCGCGGCAAGCCGATGGGAGCGGCGGCCGCGGAGATCCTCCGCGAGGTGCGCGCGGGCAGTTCCCTGGCCGAGGCGATGAAGAAGGCGCCGGGCGCCCCTTTCGACCGTTTCACGGTGCAGATGGTCAACGCCGGGGCCTCCACGGGGCGGATGGAGGAGGCCCTCGAGCAGGTCTGCCTGTTCCTGCAGCGGTCGCGTGACTTCCGGTCCAACCTCGTGGGCTCCCTCCTGTACCCGTCGATCCTCCTCGGGGCGTCGTTCCTGTCCGTGATCCTGCTGCTGGTGTACGTCGTCCCCCGGTTCGTCGCCGTGTTCGCCGCATCCCGGGTGCCGCTCCCCATGCCCACGCAGGCGCTGCTGTCCGCGAGCACGTTCCTCAAGGAGCAGGGGATGTACCTCCTCCTCGCGGCGGTTTTCGTCTACCTGCTGGCCTCCGCGGCCCTTCGGCGCCCGGAGGTCCGCAGGGACTGGGACCGGGCGAAACTTCGCTGGCCGGGGGTGGGCGGGGTCCTCTCGGCGATGGAAACCTCGCGGGTCATGCGCTCCCTGTCCTCGCTGCTCTCCGGCGGCGTGCCGATCCTGTCCGCGTTCGTGATCGCGCGGGAGGTCAGCGGGAACACCGCGATCCGGGAAGGGATGGAGGCGGCGCGCCTGCAGGTCCAGGGGGGGGCCAAGGTGGCGCGCGCGCTCGGGGAGACGACGCCGGTCCCCGAGCTGGCGCTCCAGATGATCGCCGTGGGGGAGGAGACCGGGCGTCTCGAGGAAATGCTGTCGTCGGTCGCGGACACCTACGAGGAAACCGCGAGAAGAGGCCTCCAGCGGTTCCTCGTGCTGCTCGAGCCCGCCGTGATCCTCGGCATGGGGCTCCTGGTGGGGTTCATCGTCTTTTCCATGTTCCTGGCGATCTTCAAGCTGAACGAGGTGCCGTTCTGATGCGCGGGTTCTCGCTCCTGGAGATGCTCCTGGTGCTCGCGATCGCGGGGCTGATCGCCGCGGTCGTGATCCCTTCCCTGCCGGGGGCCATCGAATCGGCGCGGCTCCGCGGAAGCGCGCAAGAAGTGCGGGCCACGTTTACCCTCGCGCGTACGCTGGCGGTGTCGGAGGCCCGGCTCCGGACCGTGGCCTTCGACCTGGAGCGTGGGGAGTACCGCATCGTCGGAGACGCGCGAAAGGGATGGTTCCCGGAGGGGATCCGGTTGAGCGCCGTCCGGCTCGGGGACGCGGCGGCGGAGAGCGGTGTCGTGCGCGTCCGGTTCTACCCGGATGGAAGCGCCGACGAGGCGGAGGTCGCGATCGCTTCTTCCGGCGGCGGGAGCCGGCGGGTCGTGGTGGAGCCGTTGACGGGGATCGCCCGGGAGGGGACATGAGGCGCAGGCGGGATGAACGCGGGTTCACGCTCCTCGAGGTGATCGTCGCCCTGGCGATCCTCGCGGCGGGGTTCCTGGGGCTGCTGGAGCTGCTCTCCGGCTCGCTGCGCCTGTCGGGCGGCGCAAGGGATGCGACCGCCGCGTCGATGTACGCCTCCCAGCGCCTCGAGGAGGCGCTCCTGGCCCCCAAGCCCGTCGCGGGAGAGGAGAGCGGGCTCTTCGGCGAGAAGTATCGCTGGATCGCGCAGACCTCGTTCCTGCCGGAGGAGGAGGGACAGCCGTACACGCCGGTGCGGATCCAGGTGACCGTCACGTGGAGCGACGGCGAACGGCAGCGGGCGGTCAGCGTCGCCGCGACCCGGTGGGAACCCAAGGCCGCCGCGGCGGGAGGGTGAGCGCATGAAGGTCCGGGAGCGCAGGCGCCGGTCCCGCCGCAGGGAGGGATTCACGCTCCTGGAGATGATCGTCTCGATTTCGATCCTCGCGGCGATCGCGGGGTTCCTGGTCGTGGCGTTCCGGCTGACGGGCCAATCCCTTGCGCGGGGCGGGGAGGAAGCCGTCGGCATGGCGCGGCTCCGGGCGGGGACCGAGATCCTGGAGCGGGCGATCCGGTCCGCGGATCCCCTGGCGATTCTCCCCGCGGAGGGCGCCCGGGCCTCCTATTTCCGCGGCGAGAGCGGAAAGCTCCGGTTTCTCTCCGATGCGGCTCCTTCCTCCCTTTCCGGGGGCGGCTACCGGCTGCTTTGCTTTTTCGGGGGCGATGCCTCGGGCGCGCAGGGGCTGATGCTGTCGGAGGCATCCCCCATGCGTGCGGGGGGAGTGGAGGATTGGGGGGGGACCGAAAAGCCGCGCGTGCTGTTTTCCGACGCCTCCGAGATCGCCTTTCACTATTCCCCCGGGCCCACGGAGGAAGGGAAGTGGGAATGGGTGGAGGCGTGGGACGGCAAGGAGAAGAAGGGGCTGCCGGCGGCGGTACGGGTGGAGTTCGTCACTCCATCGGAGAACGGACAGCAGAAGACCGCGCTGGTCATCCCGATATTGGCGGGAGGATCCTGATGCGCTCCGTACGGGGATTCGCGCAGCTGATCGTCCTGTGGGCCCTCCTGCTGCTGGGGACGCTGGCGATGTCCTTCTCGTTCGCGATGCGAACGGAGGCGCGGGCCGCCAGGAACGGCCTGGATGCCTCCAGGGCGTACTACCAGGCCCGGACCGGGGTCAGCCGCGCGCTTGCGCTGCTCTCCCAGCCCGTGACCGACAACGTCCTGGTCGTGCCGCTCGCGGGGAAAGACGACGACGCCTCCTACGAGGCGCGGATCGTGAGCGAGGGCGGCAAGATCGACATCAATCTCGTCCAGGAGGAATTGCTGAAGGAGGCGCTCCGCAACGGGGGGCTTTCCCCCGAAGACGCCGAGGTTGTGGGGGATTCCATCCTCGATTGGAGGGACGAGGACGACATGCCCCGGGCGAACGGCGCGGAAGCGCCTCATTACGCCTCCCTGCCGGCTCCCGTCAAGCCGCGCAACGGCAAGCTCGAAAGCCTGGACGAGCTGCTCTCCGTGAAGGGGGTGACGCCGGAACTCTATATGCGTCTCCTCTCGAAGGTTTTCACCGTGAACGGCCTGTCCCCCCTCGTGGATGTCAACGCGGCACCGCCGGAAGTCCTGCGGGTGCTGCCGGGATTTACGAAGAAGGCCGCCGACGCCGTCGTCGCGCGGAGGCGGGAAACCCCCTTCCAATCGCCTTCCGAACTGGCCACGTTCCTGGCGGGAGAGGGGGTCCCCCCCTCCGCGGTCAAGAACCTCTCCCCCTCCCGGCCCACCCGCGTGTACACGATCGTCTCGGTCGGAACGGCCGGAGGGAAACTCGTGCGGGGGATCGAGTGCCTCGTGGAAATCGGCGGGGCCGGGGCGAAATCGGGTAAGATACTGCGTTGGAAGGACTATACCGCCTTGGGCGAGGGGACCTGACCGGTGAACCTGTTCCGGACCGTGGTGGGGATCGACCCTTCGGGAAGGCGCCTTGCGCTTTCGGCCGTCCGATACGGCGTCGGCCGCCCCGTCATCGCGGTGCCCCCGACGGTCGTCGAGCTGCGCGGCGACCGGGAGCAGACACGGATGGAAGAGGCCGAGAGCGCCCTGCTCGATTTCGTAACCCGGAACGGCCTGGCGGGCAGCGATGCGAGGCTTGCCATCCCGGCCGACAAGGTGTTCCTCGCCCGGATCCTGTTTCCGCCGCTCAAGGAAAAGGACCTGCGGACCGCCCTTGCGCTGGAGCTGGACCGGCTCTTCCCCCTGCCTTCCTCCCGCCTGAAATTCAACTGGCGCCGCGCGGGCGATGCACCGGGCGGCAAGATGGTCCGCCAGGTCGTCGTGGCGTCGCCGGCGGAGTACATCGGCCGCTGGGAAGAGATGGTGTCGCGCACGGGGCTTTCCCTGGTCGGGGCCGTGCCTTCCGGATGGGCGCTGTCCGCGGCCTGCCGGGGGATCGGCGAGCCGCAGGGAAACGGGGGAGCGCTCCGGGCGGTCCTGCGGGAAGTCGACGGGTCGGTGGAGTGCACGGTCATGGAGGGAGAGGAGCCGTTTTTCTCCGCGGCGAGGGGGTGCCCTCCGGAAGATGCGCAGGAGGAAGCGCTCTCCCTCCTGCAAGCCGCCCTGGTCGACGTTTCCCCGGACCGCGGGGAAGCCGGGGTCTCGGTGCTCGCCCCGTCCGGATGGCATCGCAACGGCCGGTTCGAAGCGCAGGGGACGGAATCGTTTCTGCCGGTCGACGGGTTCGAGTCCCGCGCGGCGGACGCGATGGCGGGCGCCGGAGGGCAGGCGGCAACCGCTGCGGTATGGGAGGCGCTGGGAGCCTACGGCGCGGCGCTTTCCGAAAGGGAGCTGGACCTTCTCTCCCCGGAGAAGGAAGGCGCCGGCCTCCGGAGGGCGACCCGGGCGATCGTGGGCGTGCTCGCAGCGCTGACCCTGCTCCTGGGGATTTCCTGGCCGTCGACCGTCCTCCTGCGGGCAAGGCAGGAGCTGCAGCGGCTCGACGGCGAAATCGCCTCCCTGCG
The DNA here is from genome assembly GCA_003105225.1 of Deltaproteobacteria bacterium. Taxonomy (GTDB): domain Bacteria; phylum Desulfobacterota; class Deferrimicrobia; order Deferrimicrobiales; family Deferrimicrobiaceae; genus FEB-35. The sequence goes on from PQAK01000220.1 coordinate 43,821, forward strand.
TCCCGCCGTGGAGCGCGTGGACTCCTCCCTCGCCGTGACGGCCGAGCTGGAAGGGCGGATCGCCGTGCTGCACGAGGCGGGTGCCGGCCGCGAGGAGCCGGTGCTCCTCCTTCGCCAGCTGACCGACCGCCTCCCCCAGGGAACCTGGCTGACGGGGCTCCGCGTCGAGGGGCGGAAGGTCGAGATCGACGGGATCTCTCCCTCCGCCAACGAGATCTTCCCGCTCCTGTCCCGGGACGGGCAGTTCCGGAAGGTGGAATTCGCGTCGCCCATCACCCGCCAGGCGGACAATTTCGAGAGGTTCCAGATCCGTGCGGAGTTCGCGCCGGTTCCCCCGCAGAAGCCGGCGGGAGGCGCCCCGTGAACCTCGTCTCCCGCCTCCAGGCGAAGCTGCGCTCCCTGTCGCACCGCGAGCGGCTGGTCCTGCTTCTGTGCGCGGTGTTCCTGCTGGCCCTCGCGGTGATCCGGTTGGGCGCGTACCCGGCGCTTCAATCCTACAGGAAGTCGCGGGCCGACATCCCCCGGCGCGTCGCAACCCTGGCCCGCTACCGGCTGGCGGCGCAGGGGGAGGGAAAGGTCGACGAGGCGTTCGCGGATGCCGGCGAACGGCTGGAGCAGATGGAGGAAGGAATTCTCCCGGGGGAGAATCCCGCCGCCGCCGGCGCCGCGCTGCAGGGAATCCTCAAGCCGTGGGCGGAAAGCGCGGGCACCCGCCTGACCTCCATGCGCGCATTGGCCCCGGTGCAGAAAGGGGAGTACTCGGAAGTGGCGGTCCAGCTGGACCTCCAGACCACCTCGGAGGGGCTCGTCAAGATCCTCACCGAGATTCCGCGGCACTCCAAGATCCTCAAGGTAAAGAAGCTGACCGTCAGTTCCGGCTTCTACGGCGCCGCGACGGTGAACCGGCGGGAGATGCTGGTGGTCTCCATCGTGATCGCGGGGATCTCCGACGCCGCGGCGCCCACGAGGGGAGAGGGGGCGGAAGAATGAGATCTCCCGCGTTCCTGATCCCCGTCCTTGCGCTCGCCGCCATCTTCTTCGGCTGGCGGACGTACGAGGCGTGGACGGCTCCGGTGGCGGCCGCCCCGCCTCCCCCGGCGGCCAGGCCCGCGGCTGCGCCGGCCGGCCTTACTCCGGCGGATCCGCCTTCCCCGGTCGATCTGTCCGGCATGGCGGCGTCCATCCTTGCCCGTCCGGTCTTTCGGCCGGACCGGACGCCGTTCCGGGAGGAAGCCGCCCCGGCGGCGCCGAAACGGAACTACGATGCGGAAATGTCGCGCTTCACCCTGCTGGGGGTGTTGCTGCTCGGCGATGAGAAAAAGGGGGTCGTGGTCGGAAAGGCGGGGACCGGACGGCAGGAACGTTGGGAAGTGGGGCCCGGCGACGAGCTGCCCGGATTCACGGTCAAGGCGATTGGGGCGGATGGCATCACGCTCACGGCCGACGGCAAGGAGTTCCTGCTGCCGCTTTACGCGGGTGGGCCGAAAGGGCCGTCCGGACAGGCTCCCGTGCGGACCGACGTGGGGCCGCCGCGCGCGCCCGCAGCCGCGCCCCCGCCTGCCAAGGGAGGTATCGCTCCCGGACCGGCAGCTCCCGTGCCACTGGTGTCCCCGACCGCAGCGCCGCCCGCAAGCGTGCAGCCCGGAGGGGGAATGCCCCCGCCGAGGGAACCGCTGGATTATAACCGCGGCAGGCAAATACGGCCGACGTATCTGCCGGGACGCAGATAGATTCGATAGGAGGAGAGGATGAGGATCCGGACCTGGGCCGTCATCGCGTTGGGGGTCATCGCCACCGGGGCGTGGGCGACGGACGTCGAGACGCCTCCCCCCCAGGCGATCGAGCAGGTGCAAGAAAAACCGGTCGAGACCTCACCCCAGGGGCAAATCGCGCCCCCGGCTTCGACGGACGCGGTTCCCGCGCCCCAGGAAGCCGCGTCGCCTGCCCCCGACACGCCGCCCGCTCCTCCGGCGTT
>PQAK01000221.1:0-485 GCA_003105225.1 Deltaproteobacteria bacterium
ATCCTGAACGTGACCCCGGACTCCTTTTCCGACGGGGGGGAATATTTTCCCGCGGAAAAGGCGGTCGAAAGAGGGCTAGCGATGGCCGCGCAGGGGGCCGAGATCATCGACGTGGGGGGGGAGTCGACGCGGCCGGGGTCGCATCCCGTGCCGGCCGGGGAGGAAAAAGACCGCGTGGTCCCGGTGATCCGCGAGCTGGCGCGGAAGACCGACGCCCTCCTGTCGATCGACACGACCAAGGCGGATGTTGCCCGGGAAGCGGTCGCCGCGGGAGCGCACATCGTCAACGATACGAGCGCGCTTGCGGACGACCCGGAGATGGCGGCCGTCGTCCGGGAAACCGGGTGCGCCGTCGTGCTGATGCACCGGCGCGGGACCCCGGCCACGATGCAGGTGTCGCCTTCCTACGAGTCGCTGTTCGACGAGGTGCTGGACGAGCTGTCGGAAAGGGTCGAGGCGGCTCAAGCAGCGGGGATCCACAGGAA
>PQAK01000221.1:581-6477 GCA_003105225.1 Deltaproteobacteria bacterium
CTGCCCGACCTGCGCAACTTGGGCAGGCCGGTCGTTTTTGGCCCCTCCCGGAAGGCGTTCATCGGCAAGGCCACGGGGAGGGATGCCGCCGGCCGGGCCTTCGGGACCGCCGCCTCGGTCGCGATTGCGGCATTCCTCGGCGCGGCCGTCTTTCGCGTGCATGACGTGGCGGAGATGAAGGACGCCGTCCGGATGGCGGGCGCCATCCGGGAGGGGGCCGAATGCTGAATTTCCTCCCCGCGATACGGTTCGCGGACGTCCTGGACATCCTGGTCGTCGCCTTCATCATCTACTGGGTCCTCCTGTTCATCCGCGGGACGCGCGCCGTCCAGATGCTCTTCGGCCTGCTCATCCTGATGGTGGTGTACGTCGTCGCCAAGAAGGCCGGGATGGTCACCTTCCAGTGGCTGGTCGGGAACTTCCTCGGCGACCTCATCGTCATCCTCGTGGTGATCTTCCAGAGCGAGATCCGGCGGGGCCTGGCCAAGGTGGGGCAGGCGCGCATCTTCCGAAGGGCCCCGGCGGCGCCGCAGCCCGATTTCATCGACGACCTGGTGCAGTGCACCTTCCGGCTGGCGTCGGACCGGATCGGGGCGATCATCCTGCTCGAGCGGGAGATGGGCCTGCAGGAATACGTCGAGCACGGGAAGAAGCTCGACGCGATTTTTTCGCACGAGCTGATGGCGTCCATCCTTTCGACCAAGTCGCCGGTGCACGACGGGGCGGTGGTGATCCGCGACGATCGCGTCGCCGCGGCCGGGGTGATCCTGCCGATCCCCGCCGAATCTTCCGTGGTGAAGCGGCTGGGGACCCGGCACCGGGCGGGATGGGGGGTGTGCGCGGAGACCGATGCAGTTTCCATCGTGGTGTCGGAGGAGACGGGGAACGTCACGGTGTTCCACGACCGGAAGATGGAAGGGGTCGGCAGCGCGATCGAGATGAAGGACACCCTGTCGAGGATGTTTGCCAAGGGCGGTGGCACGAGTGTTTAAGGGGATCGACGTCGGCCACTTTTTCCGGGGCGTGTTCCGGAAGAACCTGGGTCTGAAAGCCTTTGCCCTGCTGCTGTCCGTCGCCCTGTGGTGGTTCGTGGCGGGGGAGAACAAGGTCCAGGTGGGGTTCGTCGTCCCGCTGGAGATCCGGAACGTTCCGCCGGGGCTGACGATCACCAACAAGGTGGAGCGCCAGGTGGAGGTGCGCCTGGCCGGCCCTCCGTCCCTGCTGGCGGCGCTTCAGACCACCGACATTTCCGCCGCGATCGACCTTGCGAACGCCAAGGCCGGGAGGCAGATGGTCCCCCTGGATGAACGGTCGATCAAGTCGCCCCCGGGGCTTAAAGTGCAGCATGTATATCCCGGCACGATCGACGTCTACCTGGAGCGGCTCGAGAGCCGGAAGCTTCCGGTGGTCGTCCGGTTCATCGGCGTGTCGGAGGCCCGGCGCAAGGTGTCGAAGATCGAGATCCTCCCCTCGTCCCTGGAAGTCGAGGCGCTCCCGGACGACTTCGCGCGGCTGAAATCGCTTCCCGCCCCCGTGCTGCTTCCCGATACCGGAACGGAGGCCTATACGGAAAACGTGCGGGTGGAATTGCGGGAGGGGCATGCTAAAATCGTCGGAAATTCGATCGTCCGCGTGACGGTCCACTTCCGGAAATAGGGGGGAGACGTGCGCAGGAGGCTGTTCGGGACCGACGGGGTGAGGGGGGTGGCCAACACCGACCCGATGACCGTGGAAACCGCGCTGGCGCTGGGGCAGGCGGTGGCGCACATCTTCCGGAGCAACGGCGGCCGGCACAAGATCGTCATCGGGAAGGACACCCGCCTTTCCGGATACATGTTCGAGACCGCGCTGTCGGCCGGGATCTGCGCCATGGGCGGCGACGTCCTGCTCGTGGGGCCGCTGCCCACTCCCGGGATCGCGTTCCTCACCCATTCCATGCGGGCGGATGCGGGCGTGGTGATCTCCGCGTCCCACAATCCCTACCAGGACAACGGGATCAAGTTCTTCGGCCGGGACGGCTTCAAGCTGCCCGACGACGTGGAGGAGCGGATCGAGGCGATGATGTACGGGGACCACCTGAAGGAGGCCCGCCCCCCGTCCCCGCAGATCGGCAAGGCGCACCGGATCGACGACGCCACCGGCCGGTACATCGTGTATCTCAAGAACACCTTCCCGTCGCACCTCTCGCTCGACGGCCTGCGCATCGTGGTCGATTGCGCGAACGGCGCCGCCTACAAGATCGCCCCCCAGGTGTTCCAGGAGCTGGGGGCCGATGTGATCCCGATCGGGGTCGCTCCGAACGGGCTCAACATCAACGACCACTGCGGCTCCCTGTTCCCGGAGGTGGTGTCCGAGATGGTGCAGGAGCATCGGGCGGACATCGGGATCTCGCTGGACGGGGACGCCGACCGGGTGATCGTCGTCGACCACCGGGGGGACGTGCAGGACGGCGACCGGATCATGGCGATCTGCGCCGAGGAGATGCTGCGGAAGAAGAAGCTGCGCAGGAACACCGTGGTCGCCACCGTGATGAGCAACATCGGCCTCGAGCTGTTCCTGAAAGATAGGAAGATCAAGCTCGTGCGCAGCCAGGTCGGCGACCGGTACGTGGTCGAGGTGATGCGCGCGCGGGGGTACAACTTCGGCGGGGAGCAGTCGGGGCACCTGATCTTCCTCGACCACGCGACGACCGGGGACGGCGTCCTGGCGGCGCTGCAGCTCCTGGCGGTGATGGTCGAGTCGGGCAAGCCGCTGGCGGACCTGGGCAGGCAGATGGTCGCCTACCCGCAGGTGCTCCTGAACCTGAGGCTCAAGCAGCGCGTCCCGCTGGAGGACTTGAAGGGGTTCCAGAGGGCGCTGGCCGAGTTCGAGAAGAAGCTGGGCTCCCGGGGCCGGATCCTCGTGCGGTACAGCGGCACCGAGCCGGTCCTGCGGATCATGGCCGAAGGCGAAAGCAAAGCGGAGATCGACCGCATCGTCAACGCGCTCGCCGACAAGGCCCGGGACGAAATAAAAACTTAATAACTTAGGGACGTTCTTAAACTAATGCGACGACTGGGCGTAAACATCGATCACGTGGCGACGCTGCGGCAGGCAAGAGGCGGGGCGGCGCCGGATCCGGTGACCGCGGCGGGGATCGCGGAGCACAACGGGGCGGACGGGATCACGGTCCACCTGCGGGAGGACCGGCGCCACATCCAGGACCGGGACCTGGAAATCCTTTCGAAGGTGGTGCAGTCCCGGATCAACATGGAGATGGCCGCAACCGGGGAGATGATCGGCATCGCGTCACGCCTGCGTCCGTATTCCGCAACACTGGTGCCGGAAAAGCGCAAGGAGCTGACCACCGAGGGCGGGCTGGACGTCCTTGGGCATCGGGAGGCGCTGCATGCCGCAGTTTCCCGCCTGCACGACGCCGGCATCCTGGTGAGCCTGTTCATCGACCCGGACCTGGCCCAGCTTCGGGCCGCAAGGCAGGTCGGGGCAGAAGCGGTCGAGATCCACACGGGGACCTACTGCGAGGCGTTCCGCTCCGGAAAATACGAGGAAGAGCTCGGGAAGATCCGGATCGCGGCGTCCCACGGGAAAAACATCGGGCTTAAAGTTTTCGCCGGCCACGGTCTCGACGTGCGCAACATCGTCCCCATACTATCCTTAAGGGAAGTCGAGGAGTTCAACATCGGGCACAGCATCATCGCCCGTGCGGTTTTCATCGGCCTGGGCGCGGCCGTGCGCGAAATGGCGGATCTCATCCACGGGGCCCCCTGAACGCGCGATGATCGTAGGGATCGGGGTCGACATCGTGGATATCGGGCGGGTGAACGCGATGCTTTCCCGCTACCGGGACCGGTTCCTCGCCCGGGTGTTCACCGATGCGGAAAACCGGTATGCGCAAAGAAGCGTCAAAACCGCAGAGAGGCTTGCCGGGCGTTTCGCGGTGAAGGAGGCGGTCCTTAAGGCATTCGGCACGGGAAAATCCCACGGGATCCTCTGGAAGGATGTCGAAACGGTCCCGGGGGCCATGGGAAAACCTAAAGTCAACCTTTATGGTAATGCAGATAAGTATATGAAAAAACTGAACGCAAACCGGGTGCACGTATCGATCACCCACGACGGCGGGAAGGCCATGGCGTTCGTGGTCATCGAGAGGGCGGGGGAAACCGGATGAAAGTAGCCTCTGGGCGCCAGATGGCCGACCTGGACAAGATCACGATCGAGAAGTACGGCATCCCGGCGCTGCTCCTCATGGAGAACGCCGGGCGCTCCTGCGTGGAGCGGATCCTGCACCTCCTGGAAGACAAGGTGGGAGCCGCCGAGGAAGCGTCGGTCGCGGTCGTCTGCGGCCGCGGGAACAACGGCGGGGACGGGATGGTGATCGCGCGGCATCTCCACAACCGCGGGGTCTACGTCGAGGTGTTCCTTCTGGCCGAAGAGGACGACCTCTCCAAGGACGCCAAGGTGCAAAGCGACATCCTGCGGCGGATGGACGTGGAGGTCCGCGTGATCCGCGACACGGAAGGGGTCGAAGACCTCCGCACGTACCTGGAGGAGGTCCACCTGTGCGTGGACGCCATCCTCGGGACGGGGCTCTCCTCGCCGCTCACGGGAATCGTCCGCGAGGTGGTCGAGGTCATCAACCTGTCGCTCGCCCCCGTCTACGCGGTCGACATCCCCAGCGGGATCGACGCCACGACGGGCAGGATCCTGGGAGAGGCGATCCGCGCCGACTACACCGGGTCGTTCGGCCTCCTCAAGCTGGGACAGGTGCTGCTGCCGGGCTCCATCCACTGCGGGGAGACCGACATCTTCGACATCGGCATCCCCTCGAAGGCGGTGTTCGACGCCGACATCAAGACCGAGGCGCTCGACGAGCGCGTGGTCAAAAGCATGCTCTCCATCCGGCCGCCCGACTTCCACAAGGGGGACGCGGGACGGGTCTTCATCGTCGGCGGGTCGCCGGGGATGACGGGCGCGCCGTGCCTGGCGGGGCAGGCCGCGCTGCGGATGGGGGCGGGGCTCATCACCGTCGTGGCGCCGGCCTCGCTGCGCCCGATCGTCGAGTCGAAGCTGATGGAAGTGATGTCGATGGGGGTCGCCGACGGAGACACGGGATATTTCCGGAAGGAGAGCATCCCCGAACTGATGGAGAAGGTCACGCGGGCGGACGTGATCGTCATCGGCCCCGGGCTGGGAGCCTATCCCGGCGTGGGAGAGTTCATCGCCGAGCTGTTCCCCCGGATCAAGGTCCCCTTCATCGTGGACGCCGACGGGCTGAACGCCCTCTCCGGGCAGATCCAGGTGCTGCGCACGGCGGTCGCCCCCTGCATCCTCACGCCGCACCCGGGGGAGATGTCGCGCCTGACCCGCGAATCGATCGAGGCGATCGAGGCGTCCCGGATCGGCTCGGCCCAGCACTTCGCCGAGGAGCAGAACGTCACGGTGATCCTCAAGGGCGCCCGGACGATCATCGCCACGCCGAAGGGGGACGTCTTCATCAACACGACGGGGAACCCGTACATGGCGTCCGGAGGGATGGGCGACGCGCTCACCGGGATGGTGGCGGCGCTCGCCTCGCAGGGGCTGTCGCCGACCGACGCCGCGTGCGCCGGGGTGTTCCTCCACGGGATGTCGGCCGACCTGCTCGTGCGCAAGCACCCGATGTCCGCCGTCTCCGCCATCGACGTCATCGAAAACATCCGCGAGGCCGTCCAGCACACGATGGGCGAACCGCCGATGGGCGGGGACACTCCTCAACGCGATACTTGAAAGAGCAAGGCAGGAATGTCCCCGGTGTCGCCTCGATGACCGTGGAACTGCGTTCATCCTCCGAAGCCGACACGCTGGAAATCGCCCGATTGCTGGGAGCGGAGCTGGTTCCCGGCGACGTGGTGGCGCT
>PQAK01000221.1:6617-7348 GCA_003105225.1 Deltaproteobacteria bacterium
CCTGTACGGCGACGGAATCTGCCTGGTGGAGTGGGCGGAAAAAATCGCTACAATGTTGCCAAATTATTGTATAAAGGTTAAATTCCTTTTTTCGGATGAGGGCGGGCGCAGGCTGATTTTCGAGGCGGAAGACGCCCCGCGGATGCGCCGCTTCGCCTTGCGCTGCAGACGCTACCAGACAGGAGGGTGATCCGGAAGATGGCACTGATCGTCCAGAAGTACGGCGGCACCTCGGTCGGCACCGTGGAAAAGATCAAGAACGTCGCAAAAAGGGTCGCGCGTACCAAGGACCAGGGGAACGACGTGGTGGTCGTCGTCTCCGCGATGTCGGGGGAGACGAACCGGCTGCTCGGGCTGGCGCACCAGATTGCCGAGATGCCCAACGAGCGGGAGCTCGACGTCGTCGCCTCGACCGGCGAGCAGGTGACGATCGGCCTGCTGGCGATCGCGCTCTCCGAGATGGGGTACAAGGCGAGGTCGTTCTGCGGCTTCCAGATCCCGGTCCTGACCGATTCGGCCTACGTCAAGGCGCGGATCATGAAGATCGAGGGGGAGACGATCCAGGCGGCCCTCAAAAACGGGGAGATCGCGGTCGTGGCGGGCTTCCAGGGGATCGACGAGTCCGGCGCGATCACGACGCTGGGACGCGGCGGATCGGATACGAGCGCCGTGGCCGTCGCGGCCGCCCTGAAAGCGGACGTCTGCGAGATCTACACGGACGTCGACGGCGT